>JBBRDG010000008.1:0-57286 GCA_038204165.1 Elusimicrobiales bacterium | reverse complement strand
CTCGTAGCTGCGCACTATGTCCTCGTGACGCGAGGAAGTAGTGAGCATGATGACCGGGATAGAGCGCAGCGCGGGGTCCGTCTTTATCTTTTTAAGCACGGCCATCCCGTCCATCAGGGGCAGGGTTATGTCCAGCAGGATTAGCGAAGGCCGCAGCGGCTTCTGCCCCGCGCGGCCGCCCGTAGCGGAAAGCATGTCCATCGCTTCCTGGCCGTCGCGCGCCACGTGCACTTCGTTTATCACCTTGAATTCTTTGAACGCCCGCTGCGCTATGAGAACGTCGTCCTCGTTGTCCTCCACCATCAGCATACTGAGTTTTTCAGTTTCCTGCGTCATAATTCGTCTCCTTGCCCGCCGTTAAGGCTGTTTCCTGAGGTCCGCCGGAATAAGCACGTAGAAAGTCGAGCTTTTTCCCTCCACCGATTCAACCCAGATCTTTCCGTTGTGCTCTTCCACTATCTTGCGCACTATAGCAAGCCCGGCGCCGGTGCCGCCGCCATATTCCTGCCGCGAATGCAGGCGTTTGAACATCTTGAAGATCTCCTCGGAATACTGGCTGGGGATGCCTATACCGTTATCCTTTATAGAAAATTTCCAGTAGTACTCGCCGAAGCGTTCGGCCGCGATGTCCACCTCGGGCACCGGTTTATCGTTGTATTTCAGCGCGTTGCTGATCAGGTTGCTAAAAAGCTGTCCCATTTTTACCGGGTCACAGAATATAGCTGGCAGGTCCGGAGCTACGCGCACCAGGGCTTTCCGTTCTTCTATCAGCGCGCTCAGCCCCGCTACGGCGTCGGCGGCCAGTTTGGCGGTGGAGACGTCCTCGTAAGGGTTCCTTACGCGGGATACGCGCGCGAAACTGAGCAGGTCGTCTATCAGGCGGCGCATGCGGCCGGAAGCCTTTACCACCCGGGCCAGGTAATCGCCGGCCTGCGGGTCCATCTTGGCCGCGTAGTCGGACAGCAGCATACCCGAGAACATCTCTATACCCCGGAGCGGTTCCTTGAGGTCGTGAGAGACGGTATGGGCGAAGGCGTCCAGCTCGCTGTTAACGGTCTCCACTTCTTTAAGATACTGCGCCAGCTTGGCTTCGGATTCCTTGTGCTGCGAGGTGTCCTTTAGTACGGTTACTACCTGACGGCGCCCTTCCGGGCCAGCGACGGCGGAGGAAAGCATGACCGGCAGGCGCTTTCCGCCCTTAGCCAGGAACCATAAGTCCAGTTCTTTTATATGCCCGCTCCAGGCCAGCAGGCTGAAGGGTTCGGCCGCGCCTTCGGTCTGTGGCTCCAGCAGCGTCTTTAGGTTAAAGACGGCCGGAGGCGAGAAGTCATAGCCGGAAAACTCGGCCGCCGCCTTGTTGGCCTTGATTATCAGGCCCTCCTCGTGTGAGATAAACAGCGGGTCGGGCATGCTCTCAAGTATGGAGTCCAGGTATTTCCTGGAGACGGTCGTCTCGGCCAGGCCGAGGGTCAGCTTGTTGAAGCTGCCCGCCACCTCGCCGAGCTCGTCGTTCGAGATTACCTGCACCGAAAAATCGTAGTCGCCTTCCCGCACCTTGCGTATACCCTCCCGCAGCAGCGAGACCTGCCTCAGTGTGACCCGTGCAAAAAGCGCCGAGAGTGCCAGCGCGGTCATGCCTATGGCCAATGCCATAACGAGCAGCTTGAAAATAATATCCATTTCCGCTTTCCTTGCCTGAGTCAGCGGGAGCCCGGCACGCAGGAACCCGGCTCTTTCCGAGGTCTGCCCGAGCCCTTCAAAAAGGATGTCCTCGCTGGAAGCGAGTTTGACTCCGGAAACAGGTATAACGGCGTCCACCACTTCCTCTCCGTTGTAGGAGACCCGGCGGAAGATTGCGCCTTGCGAATGGGCGGCCCTGGCCATAAGAGGGTCCTCAAGTTTGGTTCCGGCCAGCGCCACGTTAGTATGGGCGATAACGGTATTGTCCCCCGACACCAGCCCGGCGTACGCGGCCCCTGTTTTTTGTGTAAAAGTGTGCAGGGCTTTTATCCCGTCAAGTTCCTTTCCGGAAATGAAGGCTTTTTGTAATTCAAGGGTCATGCTCCCGGCGTCGGAAACCGCCGAATCCGTAATCTGGGCGCTCATGGCCTCGGTAACCGCCACCTTGGTGTAATGGATATCTACCCATAGCGCGACGCTTATTAGGGCCAGCACGAAAAATACTATTTTAAAATACAGTTTCATGAAAAAAGATGCCCCGCCTCTTCTTTATAGAGCGCGCGGAATAATCAGCCCGGATTTGCTTAACTGACTCATTAGTTCCCCCGCTAAAATCGGCTTGCCCTAAGCGTGTTTGGTTGAGTGTCCGGAGTGTTCCGGTCCTGTCGGGCCTGTATAAGGTTATTTTAATATATTTAAAGGGCAGGCAAGCGTTTTTTTGTTTAGAAAAAATGTTGTATTATCTGGGCGGGTAGGGTTGGAGTCCTCTTTCAGGCTTATTGCTGTATTGCCGCGGCTTGCTACGGCTTTACGTTTTGCCCTGCCCGATAAGGAGGCGGCGTGAAATTCTGGGTTTGCGTTAACAACGAAATATCCGGCCCGCTAGAGCCGGCTGCCGCGGTTAAGGTGCCGGGGTTCACCCTTTTCGCCTGGGCCTGCCGGGAGTTGCCGACCGGAGGACGCGCGGACGAGCCGCGCGCCTGGAAGCGGGCGATTTCTTTTCCGGAGATGGCCGCGCATTTTTTCCCCAACTACCCCCCACCCGCACAGATCCTGGAAACACCGGTACAGGAAGCCGCGCAGCCCCCGGCGCCAGTTCATTCACTCCCGTCTGTTCCTCCCGGTCCGCCTCGCCAGCGCATGGCTCTGGAGCCGGACTCAGCGCTGATGCGCGAGATAAACCGCAAACTTGACGACCTGCTCGCCAGCCGAGCCATGGCGCCGCAGTCCGGGGAACCGCTGGTCAGTGAACTGCGCAGGACCGGGGAAATAATGGAGAAACTTGCCAGCGGGTCGGGGCAGGCCCTTCATAAGGAGCTCGAGCCTCTCAGCCGCAAGCTGGATCTGGCGGAAAAAACATTTTCGGAGATGAAGAGCGGCCTGGGTAAGGAAGCGCTGCATCTTGAACTGGAACCGCTTACCCGTACGCTGGCCGTAACGGAAAAAGCCGTTGAGGATATCCGGCGCGACATGGAGAACCATATCGGAGGCGAACTGGGACCTTTGAAAGCTGCGATAGAACTGGCCGAGAAGGCCATAGAAGCCGAGGACGCCAGGATAGCCTTGTTCCGGCAGGAAGTAGTGGGCAGGCTCTCTGCGCTGGAGGCTTCCCTAAAGGAATTCAGGGTGGAGCTTGCGGCCGGACGGGCGATAGCCGAGGCTGAAGCGCTTATGCGGCAGCCGCTCCCTCCTGCGACGAGGAGGAGTATCAGGCCGGTTCTAGGGGCCGCGCTGGGCGCGGCTGCACTGCTCCTGGTTATGAACCTGTCCAGGAAAGAGCCGGTCCCTGATACAGTAAAGCCTGCGCCGCCGGTCGCGGCACAGGCGGGGCCAGCCGTAAAACCAGAGGTAACAGCGCTTGATTTTGCGCGCAGCTACCATGTTTCCCCTGGCGGCATCATGCTGGCCGACGCCATCGGGCGCGACGCTTCAGCCCGCGGCGGGGCCCCGACTGGAGCGCGCTGGGAACCGGAGCAGGTGGCCGACTCCTACTTCAGGCTGCTGGTCTCGGTACCGCGGGCAGGCGGCGGATTGTTGCCTTACTATTTCGGCCTTTATCCCGCAGAAGGGCGGGTCAGAGCGCTGAACAAGGGCGCCCGACGGGCGCTGAATCTGCTCTCCGCCCCGGGGCCGGAAAAATTGTAAGATAACGGTTAATGACAGCGGACGTTATTATAATAGGCGCGGGCATAAGCGGCGCCGCCGTGGCCAGGGAACTTTCCCGTTACAAGCTCAAAATAGTCCTGCTTGAAAAAGAGGCCGAACCGGCTTTCGGCGTTTCCAAGTCCAACAGCGGCATAATCCACGCCGGGACCCAGACCCCCCCATCTTCCATGAAAGGCTGGCTGTGCGTAGAAGGCAACAGGCTGATTCGCGAGGAACTCGCCGCCGACCTGGGCCTGAATTTTACGCAGTGCGGCCAGCTGATAGCGGTCTTCGACCTGGCGGACCTGCCGGAACTGGAAAAAATAAAGAAAGAGGGCGAGGAACTGGGCGTGAAAGGCCTTGAACTCGTGGACCGGGCCTGGCTGGAAAAGAACGAACCGAACCTGGGCCCGGAAGTAAAGGCGGCGCTCCATGTCCCCTCGGCCGGGATTATAAGCCCCTACCGTTTTGTGTACGCGCTGGTGGAGAACGCCGCCAGGAACGGCGTAGAACTCAGGACTTCCCGCAAGGTAACGGCAATCCGCCGGCCTGAGGGCGGCGGTTTTGAGGTAGTGGCGGGCGGAGAGGTCTACCGCGCCAAATTTCTGGTGAACGCCGCGGGCCTGAACGCCGATGAGATTTCCGCGCTGGCTGGCGCGCCCACCTTCCGGATCACCCCCCGCAAAGGCGAGGAGTATCTGCTGGACAAGAAGCGCGAACACCTGACCAACCATATAATTTTCCCGCTGCCCTCGAAGAACTCCAAGGGCATTCTTATAATCAAAACCGCCGACGGCAACCCGATGATCGGGCCCACCGCCCACGACACCGAAGATAAAGAGGACCTGTCCACTTCCGACGAAGGGCTGAACGAAGTACTGGCCGGGGCCCGCCGCCTTATGCCTTCCGTTTCCAGAGGCGACATTATCGCCTACTTCACCGGCCTGCGCCCAGTCTCGGGCAAGGATTTTATTATACGCCATGAGGATACCGCGCCGGGGCTGGTAACAGTGGCCGGGATACAGTCGCCGGGCCTTACGGCCGCCCCGGCCATCGCCGCGATGGTCGCCGACATCCTCAGGCAGCGCGGGCTGACGCTGGAGCCGAAGGAAAATTTTCACCGCCTGCGCCAACGCCCGCCCCACCTGCAGGAATTGACCCGGGACGAGATCCGCCGCCTGCTGGAAAAGAATCCCGCTTACGGCGACATGGTCTGCCGGTGCGAGCAGGTTTCGGCGCAGGAGATCCGCGACGCGGTTAAGCGAGGCGCGCGCACCCTGGACGGGGTAAAGTTCCGCACGCGGGCCCAGGCCGGCCGCTGCCACGGCGGTTTCTGCACCACGCGCATCATAAAGATCATGCAGGACGAACTTGGCGTTCCCGTAACCGCCGTGACCAAGCGCGGCCCCGGTTCCGAGCTTATAAAGGAAGAACGAAAATGAACCTGATCTACTTAAGACCAACCGCCCCGAAAGCCAAAAAGTTCATAAAGAAAAAGCTGCGTACCTCCGGCAGCGCCTCTATCTATAATATTGAGGCGGGCGACTGCTGCCTTTCCCCGGTCCCGGTAAAACGCCGCGATTATATCCTTACCTTCCTTAATGACTTCACCCCTGAAATGTTCGCGTTCATGTACGTGAGCAAGCTCGGGGCGAACCTGAACCAGAACTAAGACGCCAATGAAGGACCGGGAACTAGTAGTAGTGGGAGGAGGCCCCGCCGGGATGGCGGCAGCCCTGGCCGCGCGCGCGGCCGGGGTTAAAGACGTGCTCCTGCTCGAACGCGACCAGTACCTGGGCGGCATCCTCAACCAGTGCATTCACCCCGGGTTCGGCCTCCACCAGTTCAAGGCCGAGCTGACCGGGCCCGAATACGCCGGGCGCTTCGCCGGTCTGGTCCGGGAAGACCCCGGCATAGAGGTCAGCCTCAGCTCCTTCGTGCTGAAACTTACTCCCGAAAAAAACATCTCCTTCCTGCGCCCCGGCGCGCTGGAAGAGGTGCGCGCGCGCGCGGTAATCCTGGCCACGGGCTGCCGCGAGCGCACGCGCGAGATGATCCAGATAGCCGGCACCCGTCCTGCCGGCGTTTACCCAGCCGGCCTCGCGCAGAAGATGGTCAACCTGGAGGGCTGGATCCCCGGCCGCGAAGCCGTTATTGCCGGTTCTGGTGATATAGGCCTGATCATGGCCCGGCGCATGGCGCTCGAGGGCGTAAAAGTCAAAGCTGTAGTTGAGATCCAGAAGACCACCCGCGGCCTGGTCCGCAACGTGGTGCAATGCCTTGAGGATTTCGGCATCCCCCTCTACCTTAGCCACCGGATAGCCGGGATACACGGGCGCAATCGCGTCGAGAAGGTTTCAGTGGTAAAGGTTGACGACGCCCTTAAGGACGTTCCTGGCTCCGGGTTTGATCTGGCCTGCGATACCGTGCTGGTCTCGGTAGGGCTTATCCCGGAGAACGAACTGCTGGAGATGGCCGGCGGGGAGCTGGACCGCGCCACTAACACCCCGGTAGCCTCCGAAGTCAATCTGACCTCCGTCCCCGGGGTGTTCACCTGCGGCAACGCCTGCAAGGTTTACGATCTGGTGGATTGGGTCACGCGGGACAGTGAGCTGGCGGGCAGGATGGTGGCCGCCTACCTGGCTGCGGAGCCGCTGCCGTAAACTATTTATATATGAAACGGATCATGACCTGCATAGAATGTCCACAGGGCTGCCGCCTCGAAACGGAGGCAGACGGTTCCACGCTTATCAGCGTGAGCGGCAATAAATGCGCGCGCGGCGGGCTTTACGCCAGGCAGGAGACCGAGGCGCCTATGCGCACGCTGACCACCTCGCTACTTACGCGCGGGCTTGAACTGAAAATGTTGCCTGTTCGCACCTCCAGGCCGATATCGAAAGGAAAACTTCTTGAGGCTATGGCGGCGGCCAAACTCCTGGTGGTGACCTCCCCCGTCAAGGCGGGCGACGTTGTGGCCGCGAATCTGCTCGGCCTGGGCGCGGACCTGGTCGCCTGCAGGGAAGTGAGGAAGATATGAAAACGCTGATCGCGGCTTTATTACTCTGCCTGGCCGCCTGTACACCCGCCCCGGAGGATAAGACCATGAATGAAAAAGTAAAGAAGCTCACTCAACTGCAGTATGACGTAACGCAAAAATGCGGCACCGAACCAGCCTTCCATAACGAGTATTGGGACAATCACCGCGCCGGCATCTATGTCGATATCGTGGACGGGGAGCCGCTCTTCGCCTCTTCGGCTAAGTTTGATTCTGGTTCCGGCTGGCCCAGTTTCACCAAGCCGCTTAAAGAGGGTAGCGTGGAGGAAAGGAAGGATGATACAATCGGCATGAGCCGCACCGAGGTTCGGTCAAAGTCCAGCGACTCTCATCTCGGCCACGTATTTCCCGACGGGCCAGGCCCCAAAGGGCTCAGGTACTGCATAAATTCCGCGGCCCTTAAATTTATTCCGCTCGAGGAAATGAAAAAGGCCGGCTACGGCGCCTATTTAGACCAGGTAAAGCCGGAAGCCGGTAAATAGATTTTACTTGCCCGATTCTTTAAACCAGGTTTCCTTCCCGTAGAGTTCCTTCATGCAGTCTTTGCAAAGCCCGTGCGTGAAGCGCGCGGAGGAATGCTTCTCCATATAGACCTCAACCTTTTCCCAGAAACCTGAATCGTTGCGGATCTTCTTGCACTTAGCGCAGATCGGGATCAGCCCGCGCAGCGTGTCCACTTCCTTAATCGCCTCTTCCATCTTCTTGCGTTCGCTTATGTCGCGGGCGTTGGCGAGGATGTAGGTTTTGCTTTCGATCGAGGCCTGGCTTATGCTGACCTCCACGGGGAAGGACGTGCCGTTCGCCCTGGTGTGCCGGCCTTCCAGGAGCAGCGCGCCGGATGGGGATCGAGTTTTAAGAAGCTTCTGCCAGTCCTCGGGAGTTGAAAGGGTGGTTTCTATATTGTTTACGCCCATGCGCAGCAGCACCTTGCGGGGGTAGCCCAGGCGAACGCAGGCGGTCTCGTTCACGTCTAAAAAGGAGCCGTCTTTGGGGTCTATTATGAAAATTGCGTCGTTAGAATCTTCCAGCAGCTGCCGGAAAAGGGCCAGATCAGTGTTTGCTTTCTTAAGACTTGTTACGTCGTTTATCACGCCTACCAGCACTTCCATTCCTCCCGGCTCGTTAAAAACCTGCTTGCGGGTTATGATGCTGTGCTTAACGCCTAAGGAATCGGTGAAGTCCTCCTCGTTCACTTCAGCAGCGCGGCTGGCGAAAGCTTCGTCGTCGCGTTTCCAAAAAATGTCGGCCTGTTCTTTCGGAAAAAAATCATGGTCGCTACGTCCGAGCAATTCGGCCCTGCTGTGGCCCATAAAGGCGCAGTAGGCGTCGTTCAGGTAGATCCAGCGGTGCCGGCTGTCCTTGGCGAAGACCGGGGAGGCGACAGCGTTCAGCATCTGCGCCAGCAGCTCCGGAGTATTTTGCACTTTTATCCCCGCCGTACCGGGCTTGGTGTTCTTCTTTTTCATATTCGCCTCCCTGCCTGCTCTTTGTTATTTTATTACAATTGCAGACGTTTGACACGCCGCGCTGATATTAATTAGATTATATAGAACGCATAGCGCATATCTTGCGGGCAGTACGAGACCGCCGTAAGGCGAATATACGACAAGCTTCTTTAATCAACCGCCCATGCTTTTGGTCCTACTTTCCCTAATAATCCTGCTATCCAGCGCCGCGCTGGCGTTTTGCCTTGGCAAAACCCCCTCCCGCGCTCAGGACGCGGGTGCTTACGGAGCGGTAGCGGCTTCAGTCTCCGGCCTTATCCCCTCGGTTCAGGTGCTCCTGTCCGGCAAAGCGGACACCCTGTCTCTCCCCTGGCCGGTGCCGCTGGGTTCCTTCACTCTTAACCTGGACCCGCTGGCCGCTTTCTTCCTGGTCCCTGTATTCGTCCTGACCGCCTTGTCGGCAGTTTACGGCGTTGATTATCTCAAATCCTATGCGGGCAAAAAGCCGCTTGGGCTGGCCTGGGCGGCCTTTAACACGCTTACCGCCGCCATGATCCTGGTCTTCACCTCGGCCAATGCCGTGCTGTTTCTGCTGGGTTGGGAACTGATGGCCGCCGCTTCTTTCCTGCTGGTCCTGTTCGAACACGAGAAAGCGCAGTCGCGGAGGGCCGCTTTCATCTACCTTACCGCCGGCGGGGCCGGGGCGCTGCTGCTGTTGGCAGTTTTCTCGCTGCTGGGAGCCGGAGCGCAGACCCTGGATTTCTCGTCTTTCGTTTCACCGGGAGCGGCGTCTTCCGCCGTTTTCCTGCTGGCTCTTGTCGGGTTCGGCCTCAAAGCCGGGTTCATCCCGCTGCATGTCTGGCTGCCGGAAGCGCATCCCGCCGCGCCCAGCCAGGTTTCCGCCGTGATGAGCGGCGTAATGATAAAGGCCGGAGTTTACGGGTTGATAAGGATCCTGGGATTCCTGCACCCCTGGCAGGAATGGTGGGGCTGGACGCTGCTGGTAATAGGGGCTCTTTCCTGCCTGCTGGGTGCGCTCTTCGCGCTGGGCCAGCATGAGCTTAAGCGTGTGCTCGCCTATTCCAGCATCGAGAATGTCGGGATAATAATACTGGCACTGGGTCTCGGCGTTACCGGGGCCGTTCGCGGGACGCACGAACTGGCCGCCCTGGCTTTCGCCGGCGCGCTGCTGCACATGTTCAACCATTCCCTTTTTAAAGGCCTGCTGTTCATGGGCGCGGGCTCGGTTCTGCACGGCGCCGGCACGGCGGAGCTCGAGGCGCTGGGCGGGCTTTCAAAGCGTATGCCGCACACCGGGCTGCTTTTTCTGGCCGGTTCGGCCGCGGCCTGCGCGCTGCCGCCTTTCAACGGTTTCGCCGGGGAATTCCTTATTTATGTGGGCGCTTTCAAATCGGTTCACGCCACCGGCGGGGTGGCCATGGCCGGGGTTCTCGCCGGGCTGGCTCTGGCCGGCGCGGGCGCGCTGGCCGCGGCGGCTTTCACCCGGGCCGCGGGCTCCGTTTTTCTGGGCGAACCGCGCACCGAGCGCGCAGCTAAAGCACATGAAGCCGGCCCGCTGATGCTTTTCTCCATGAGCGCGCTGGCCTTATTGTGCCTGACGGCCGGTGTAGCCTCCCCGCTGCTGCTCATTCCCCTCGCTTTCGCCGTCAAGTCCGGTTTCGGGCCGCTCTATGGTTTCACCGCCGGGCTTCAGGCGGCCGGTCCGCTCGTGTATATCTCCGCCGGTGGCCTGCTGCTGCTGTGCCTGGCGGCTATAGCCGCCTTTAAGCGCCGCGCTTTCCTTGCCGGCAGGCAACCGGCTTCCGGTCCCACTTGGGACTGCGGCTATGCCGCCCCCACGCCTCGTATGCAGTACGGCGCCTCCTCCTTCTCTCAGCCTCTCACGGATTTCTTCCAGCCGGTCCTCCGGAAGATAGGCAACTACCCGGTGATTTCCGAATATTTCCCCGGCAAAGCCTCGTTCTCCGCCGAGGCGCAGGCGGTCTTCTACAATTCCTTCTATACCCCGGTGGCTATCCGCATCCGGGAACTGGCCTACCGGTTCAGCTGGATCCAGCATGGCCGGCTGCAGATTTATATTATGTATATCGTCATAACTCTCTTGGGGCTTTTGCTATGGAAGTTATAAAGTCCCTCTCCCAGTACCTGGCCGCTATGCTGCTTGCGCCGCTGCTGCCGGGCATTATCAACCGGGTTAAGGCGGCCGCAGCAGGGCGCCGCGGGCAGCCCCTGCTGCAGCTTTACTACGACCTTTATAAACTGTTCGCCAAAACTCCGGTCTACAGCACCACCACGACCTGGGTCTTCAAAGCCGGGCCGGTCATTTCCGCGGCGGCGCTGGTTGCGGCGCTGGCCGTGCTGCCTTTCGCGGGCCGGCCCTCTTTCCTGGCCTTCGACTGCGACTTTATCTTTATCATCTACCTTCTTGGGCTGGCCAGGTTCGTCACGGTACTGGCCGCGCTGGATACCGGCTCGGCTTTCGAGGGGATGGGCGCCAGCCGCGAGATGCAGTTCGCCGTTTTCGCCGAGCCGGCTTTCTTTCTTGGCCTCGCCGCCCTGGCGCGCGTCACCGGGCAGACCTCGCTGGCGGGCATGTTCGGCGCCCTCACCGGCGACATCTGGCGCACCGCGGCCCCGGTGCTGGCGCTGCTGACCGCTTCGTTCTTCATCGTGCTGCTCTGCGAGAACTCCCGTGTACCGGCGGACGATCCGAACACGCACCTGGAACTGACGATGATTCACGAGGCCATGATCCTGGACCATAGCGGGCCGGACCTGGCCTACATCCTTTACGGCGCCTCCCTCAAGCTCTGGCTTTTCTCGTCGCTGATAGCCTGCATGCTGCTGCCGCGCTCCGGTTCCTGGGCCTACGATTGCGGCCTTTACGTGCTGTTTGTCCTGGCGGTAGCCGCGGCGGTAGGTGTTACTGAGTCTGTTATGGCAAGGCTCCGCCTGCTTAAGGTGCCGTACATGCTTATCACCGCTTTCGCCTTTTCAGCCCTGGCCCTGATTTTTCAGATGGGAAGATAGGAACAGAGATTTAAATGCATACTTTCGCCGAACTTATAATAGTTTTCGTGATCCTGCTGGACCTGGCGCTGGCGGTTACGGGCTCGCTTGCCTCCTGCATCAAACTGGTGGCGCTGCAGGGCGTGGTGGCCGGCATGCTGCCGCTGCTCGCCGTGCACGGCGCGCCGCCGGTGCGGGCGCTGCTCTTTGCCGGGGTCATTGTCACGCTTAAAGGCGCTGTTTTTCCCTGGCTGTTAATGCGCGCCCGCGACAAGTCCGGCGCGCGCAAGGACGTGGAACCGCTGATCAGTTACCCGGCGTCCATCATGCTCTGCCTCGGGGCTTTCATCGCCTCTTCGTGGTTGGGCTCGCGCCTGCCGCTGCCCGAGACCGAGATCGCCTGGATTGTCCCGGCCTCGCTGGCCACCATCTTCACCGGCTTCCTGCTGATTACCACGCGCACCAAAGCCATTACCCAGGTGCTGGGCTACCTGGTGATAGAGAATGGAATTTATATATTCGGTCTGGCGCTATTCGTGGAACAGCCGATGATGGTGGAACTGGCGATTCTGCTTGACGTGTTCGTGGCCGTGTTCGTAATGGGGATAGCCATCTTCCATATCAGCCGGGAATTCGATCACATCGACACGGCGGAACTTTCGGAGCTGAACGACTGGCGCCGTGGGGAGTACGGCAAATGATAAACGCGCTGATGCTTCTGCCCCTGGCCGCGGGCATACTGGCCTTCCTTCTTCGCGGAGATTCAGCACGCCGAAAGCTGCTGATCTGGACCGCCCGGGCGCATTTTATGCTGGCGTCCGTTCTGATTTTTACCTCGCTGGACCTCGGTTTCCGCTTTATAGGCGGCGAGCCGCAGGCCTCGGTCTGGTTCAACTACGACCCGCTAGGGCTGCTTTTCCTCGGTATAACCTCGTTACTGTTCCTGGGCGCCTCTCATTACGCCGTTACCTACCTGGCACTTGAGAAGCGAGACCCCGGAGAGGACGCCGCAGACGGCTTCATCTTTAACAACGCTCCCGAGGCCGTGTTCACCGGCTGCCTGCTGCTTTTCCTGGCCGCCATGACGGCAGTTACGGCCAGCCGCCACATGGGCTTGCTGTGGGCTTCGGTGGAAGCCACCACGCTGCTCAGCGCTCCCCTTATTTACTTTCACCGCCACAAGCGCTCGCTCGAGGCTACCTGGAAATACCTGCTGATCTGCTCGGTGGGCATCGCGCTGGCGCTCATGGGCAACCTCTTTCTGGGCGCCGCCGGCATAAAGGCCGGGGCCGGCCTGGATATAAGCGGACTGCTGGCGCAGGCCTCCGCGCTGGACAAGCCGCTGCTTAAGGCGGCCTTCCTGTTTCTCTTCGTGGGCTACGGCACCAAGATGGGCCTTTCCCCCTTCCACACCTGGCTACCCGACGCTCACAGCGAGGCCCCCGCCGTGGTGTCCGCGCTGCTGTCCGGCGCGCTGCTCAACTGCGCTTTCCTCGGTTTGCTGCGCGTGAACGGCGTTTGCGCGCGGGCTGGCCTGGCGGATTTCACCGGCGGCATCCTGATCCTCTTCGGGCTTTTTTCCATGATCACCGCGGCGCTCTTCATGCTGGGCCAGCGCGACTACAAGCGCCTGCTGGCCTACTCCAGCATAGAGCACATGGGCATCCTGGCGCTGGGCGTAGGGCTGGGCGGCGCGGGCATTTTCGGCGCCATGCTGGGCGCGCTCAGCCACTCCCTGGCCAAGGCCGGGCTGTTCTTCACTTCCGGCGTGGTTCTGGCGGCCGAAAAGACAAAGCGCATCGTGGACGTTAAAGGTTTGTGGCGCCGCGCCCCCAAGACCGCTGTCCTGTGGCTGGGCGGCTTCTTCATTATTACCGGCACCCCTCCCTCCGGCGTATTCCTTGCCAAGTTCCTGATCCTGAAGGAGGCGCTGACGCTTAAATATTACTGGCTGGCGGGAGCTTACCTGTTCTTCCTCGCTATCCTTTTCGCCGGGATGGCCAACGTCTTTATCTCTATGACCTTCGGCGAGCGCGCTGAAAAGCCGGGCGAGAAACCTTTTTCGGAGCCGGTCGGTATGCTGGCGCCGGCCGCCTTATTTTTTGTCTGCGTTATGCTGCTGGGCATCTTCATCCCGGGCTGGCTGAGCGAACTTATACAAGGCGCCGCGCGTAACGTGGCGGGCGGCCTATGAAAATAGAAACCATGACCCGTTTCGACTTCGGCGCCGCCGACATGGACTCAGGGTTGTTCTTCGACGCCGTCGCCTCTCGCCTGGCCGCCGGCGGGCGCGCGGTCGCCTACTTCGCCGTGCCTGAGGGAGGGGCGTACCGCCTGGTAATGGCCATAGCTTTCGACCGGGACGGCCGCGCCGAAGTTTACTCCACTGCCGTGGCCGGACCGTTCAGGTCCCTCACCCCCTCCTTCCCGCAGCTGCACCTTTTCGAGCGGGAAATCTACGAGCAGAGCGGCCTCAAGCCCGAGGGTCACCCGTGGCTTAAGCCCCTCCGTTTCAATACTCCCGGAGCAATTCCCGGCGTGGCTGACTATTTTACCGTGCACGGCAGCCAGGTGCACGAGGTAGCCGTAGGTCCCGTGCACGCCGGAATAATAGAACCCGGCCATTTCCGTTTTCAATGCCACGGTGAGAGGGTCTTCCACCTGGAGATCATGCTGGGCTACCAGCACCGCGGCGTAGAAAAAAAAATGATCTGCGGGCCCGACGGGCGGTCCATTCATTACGCTGAAACCCTGGCCGGCGACACTACCGTCGGCCACGCCTGGGCTTATTGTGGCGCAGTCGAGGCCCTGGCCGGCGTTAACGTGCCGCCCCGGGCTCAGGCGCTGCGCGGCATTATGCTGGAACTCGAACGTCTGGCCAACCATACTGGCGACCTGGGCGCGCTGGCCGGCGACGTAGCCTACCTGCCCACCGCCTCTTTCTGCGGCCGCCTGCGAGGCGACTTCCTTAACATGTCAGCGCTCATCTGCGGCAACCGCTTCGGCAGGAACATGCTGTGCCCCGGCGGCGTGGCCTTCGACCTGGATTTCGCGCTGATCAAGGAACTCAAGCTCCGGCTGGACAACACCTATCGCGACGTCGAGAACGCGGTCTCGCTGCTCTGGGAGACGAACTCGGTCAGCGACAGGTTCGACGGGACCGGAATTATCGCCAAAGAAGTGGCCGAAGGGCTGGGCATAGTCGGGCCGGCGGCCCGGGCTTCCGGCGTCGGCCTGGATACCCGCCGCAATTTCCCTTACGGGCCTTACGAAGGCTTTACCATGTCCGTCTCCGGCAGCGGGGATGTTTACTCCCGGGCCTACGTGCGCTGGCTGGAGATTCAGAAATCCGCCGAGCTCGTGGCCGCCTGGCTGGACGCCCTGCCGGAAGGCCCGGTCAGCGCCGACTGCGGCGAACTTAAGTCGGGCGGCGCGGCGCTCTCCCTGGTGGAAGGCTGGCGCGGCCAGATCTGCCATTTCGCGGTGACGGGCGCGGACGGGAAGTTCAGCCATTATAAAGTGGTGGACCCATCTTTCCATAACTGGCAGGCGCTGGCGATGGCGCTGCGGGGCGGCGAGATTTCCGATTTCCCGCTCTGCAACAAGAGTTTCAATCTTTCCTATTGCGGGCGGGACCTATGATAAAGTCATTCATCGCCAGGCTCAAGCAGGGCTACCGGACGGCGCCTTTCCCGTCGGCGGACCTGAAACTTTCACCGCGCTTTCTCGGGCTACCCAGGATAAAATCCCTGAAGCTGGACAAGGCGGCCGCCGCCTGCCCTTACGGGGCCATTACCTCCGGCGCGGGGCTGGACCTGGGGCGCTGTGTTTTTTGTGGCGACTGCGCCAAGGCCGCCCCGGAGGCGGTAGAGTTCAGCCGGGATTACCGGCTTTGCGCCAGGCAGCCGGGCGACCTGCTGATCGGCAGGGAGGATTTCAAACGGGCTGAAGCTTTGGGCGCGGAGTTGCGCGGCATCTTCGGGCGTTCTTTCAGGCTGCGGCAGGTCAGCGCCGGCGGTTGCGGCGGGTGTGAAGCGGACTGCAACGTGCTGCAGACCCTGAGTTTTGATATCGGGCGGTTCGGCCTGCAGTTTGTGGCCTCTCCTCGTCACGCGGACGCTCTGCTGGTTACGGGCCCGGTGACGAAGAACATGGAGCTGGCACTCCGCAAGACCTACGCGGCAATTGCAAGCCCTAAAGTCGTGATAGCCTGCGGGGCCTGCGCCATAGCGGGCGGCCCCTACGCCGGCCACGAGGAATGTGTAGGCATCCCCAAGGACATCCCGGTGGATCTTTATATTCCGGGCTGTCCCCCCAACCCCTGGACCATCCTGGACGGGATTCTCCGCCTTATCGGCCGAATCGATTAAGATCCGGTCCTGTTCTTCCGTAAAATATATTGACAGGACCTTTTGAAGTTGTATAATTTGGGTAGATGGCAGACTTGAGGAATGGCCGTCTGAAAAGCATAGCTTCTAATACGGCACCTGCATAGCAATGTCAATGCATAAAATCCTTCTTCTTTTGCTCTTATCCTTTCCGGCCAGGGCCTTCGCGGCCGAACGCGCCATCCCGCTGGAAGCCGTAAGCCTCGCCGCCATAGGCGACATCGCAGTTCCGGCCGCCAGCCCGGTTCCGCCGCTCCTTTACCGCGCCGCGGCGAACCCCGAAGAACGCTATTTCAACGCCTACGTCCTGAAAGCCATAGATTATCTTTATAAGAACTATGGTCTGCTCGGCTATGATATCAGCTCTATCCTTACTCATGACATTCAGTATCACACCTATGGCGTGATTACCGCCAGGCATGCCCCGCTTACCATGTGCGTAGCCGCCCAGATGGAGATTATTCTTACTTCTTTTGAGATCTACGCCAAAGAGACCGGTGATTATTCCGTCTATGACTACCTCCCCAAGCGCAGTTTCGAAGGCCTGGCAGTAACCGATCTTAAAGGCCATATATGGGTCAACCACGCTTTTAACGCCAACGGTACCGCCGACGCGCTGATAAATTTCGGTATGGGCGAGCGCAGGACCTTCGAGAATCTTAAACCGGGAGATTTTGTAAACATTAACCGGACCACTAAGACCGGCCACGCCGTAACCTTTCTGGGTTTCATAAACAAAGCCGGCGCGATGCAGTCCAAGTATAACGACAGCGTAATCGGTTTTAAATATTTCTCGTCCCAGGGCGGCGCTGCCGCCGGCGCTGGCGGTTTTGATTACCGCTACGCCGTCTTCAGCAAGTTCGGCTGCCCGGACAATATGCCCGGCAAGCGCGATTGCAACGTAATTTATTCCACGGACCAGTTGATGCTTAATACCGGCACCATGCTCAGCCCTGCGTTCTGGACCCACGTGATGCCCAAGGAAGACGCCGGGATGCTGCGCGAAACCGTTTTAAACGCTGCCTTCTTCGACGGCGTAACCACTGACTGACCTTTTACGGCTTAACTGCAAAAAAACCGCGGCCAGCGCCGCGGTTTTTTATTGCGACCTGACGCGGCTTATCTACTAGTGGCGTCGAGCAGTTTCCTGTACTGCGCCAGCTGACCGGCCAGGCCTTTTATGGCCGTCTCCCAGAAGGCCGGGTCGCCCAGGTCCGCGCCCAGGCTGCGCTTCGCCACGTTCTCGGCCGTGTCCGAGCCGGTCAGGCGCAGGAAGGTCTCGTATTTGGGCAGGAAAGCAGAGCCTTCCGCCTTGAACTTCGTGAACAGGGTGGCCGCCATCAGGAAGCCAAAGGTGTACGGGAAGTTGTAGAAGCTGACGCCGGCCATGTAGAAATGCAGCTTGGAGGCCCAGAACAGCGGGTCCTCGCCGCCGGGTTCCAGCGCGTCGCCGAAGATACGCTTCTGTGCCGAGGTCATCAACTCCTTAAGGCGCGCCGCGGAAACCTCGCCGTTTTGCCGCTCGTCGTAGAAGGCCTTCTCGAACTCGAACCGCACGGTTATGTCCAGAATAGTGACGGCCGCGCCGGTCAGGTACTCGTCCAGCATTATAAGTTTCTGGGCTTCGCTCACGTCCGGGTCGGACTGGACGCCTTCAGCCAGCAAGTGCTCTCCGAAGATAGAAGCCGTTTCGGCCAGCGTCATCGGATAGTCGCCGGCCCACGAGCGCATGTCCTTGAGCAGGTGGCTGTGCCAGGCG
Organism: Elusimicrobiales bacterium; assembly: GCA_038204165.1. Lineage (GTDB taxonomy): Bacteria > Elusimicrobiota > Elusimicrobia > Elusimicrobiales > UBA9959 > UBA9959. The sequence continues at coordinate 39,784 of JBBRDG010000008.1, read as the reverse complement.
TGGCCCAGCTCATGCGCCAGCGTATTAACGTCGCCGAGCGAGCCGTTGAAGGTCATGTACACCTGCTGCTCCTTGCTGAAGTTGGAGCCGGTGCAGAAGGCGCCGGGGCGCTTGCCGCCGCGGGCTTCGCTCTCCAGCCACTTTTTCGCCAGGAAATCCCTGTAGTACTGCCCGAGCGCCGGGTAAACGCGGCTGAATGCGGCCTCCACCTTGGAGGAGCCTTCCTCCCAGGTAAAGGTTTTAGAATCCTTAAGCGGCAGCGGCGCCTCGCGCTCGAAGAAAGCTATGCCTTTCCTGCCCATGGCCGCGGCCTTGGCGCGCAGGATGTCGCGGACCGGCTCCAGGTTGCGGTTCACCGCCGTGTACATGGCGTCAAGCGTGCGGCGCTTTATCCCGGCGCTGAACAGCGCGGGCTCGAGGTAATGCTTTATCCCGCGCCGTTTGTTAAGGGCGAAGCGGGTGCCGGCCAGCGCGTTAAGCGCGGCCGCGCAGGGCTCCTCAATGCCGGCCCAGGCCGCGTTACCGCCCTCGAAGGCGGCGCGGCCCACCCGGCGGTCAGCGTCGGACATCAGGGCGCGCCAGCGGGAAATGGGCAGGCGCTCTTTTCTGCCGTCGGGCCAGGTCATATCGAACATCAGCTTGGAAGAGATTTTGTTGTAAAGGCGTTCCCAGGACTGGAAGCCGTTCACGCCGAGGTCGGCGGCCAGCTTTTCCTCCGCAGGGCTCATCGTGTGCCGGGCCTGCTCGCGCACGCGCTTAAGCGAATGCGCCACGTCTTTAAGTTTCTCCCGCTTGATGAAAGCTGAGAAAACTTTTTCCGGCGCGTCCTTGAAGGCGCGCAGCATGTCCACGCCCAGCTTGGAATATTCCGCCCCCAGCGAGTCGAGTTTGGAACTTTCGGCGGAGTAGCTGTCGTTGTCGGCGTGAGCTGATTCCAGGCAGCTGACGTAGCGGCAGATATGGCCGAGCCGGGTTTCGGTTTCTTCCGCCGTCAGCAGGAGTTTCTCCCACTCGTTGGCGGTCTTCGCCGAAAGCGGGGCCAGCCCGGCGGCCTTCTTTTGCAGCTTGGCGATATCCGCGGCGAGCTTAGTTTTAAATTTGATCATCTCCGGCCCGTTGAAAGCCGGGAAGTACCCCTTAAGGTCCCACTGTACGCCCTGTGTCTTGTCAGCCATATTCAGCCTCCTGCCGCGAGTATTTCTAAATTATACAAAAGCCCTTTTTGAAAGTGATATTATATCCACATGATTTTATATCTTTCCCTGGTCCAGTCCCACCCGATACTTACCGCCATGGCCCAGTTCGCCGTGCTGGGAACTCTTGGCGAGGTGGCTTCCCGGTGGCTGGTTAACCGCCGGTTCTTTCTGCCGTTCACGCCGGGGGTTACGCTGCTGAAGGCGCTCGGCTGGGCCGCGCTGGCCGTCTGCATAAAATACGCCTTCGTGGGGTTTGTGGCTTTTACCGAGGGTCTCGTCGTGCATGGCTTCCTGCCGGAGCCCGGCGTGTTCGGACGGGCCTTCCTGATCTCCGCGTTCATGAATCTGCAGTTCGGGCCCTTTCTCGTAATCGCCCACAGGCTGATCGATAACGCCATCGAAGGGCGCTCCAACTGGAGCGGCCTGGATAAGGCTTTCCTTTCGCTGCTCTGGTTCTGGATCCCGGCGCATACGGTTACTTTCCTGTTGCCGCCGGACTTCCGTATAGGCCTGGCGGCGGTGTGGTCCCTGGCTCTGGGGCTGATACTCGGGTTCTATTCAGGCAAAGGCAGGGCGTCTTAAGCGCTGACCAGACGTGAAAAAGGCCGCCCGGGCGGCCTTTTTCATTTCCAGTGTGCCGCGGACTATTCCATCAGCGACATTTCGTGCTGGCTCTTGATATGCCGGCTCCCCTTGAAGAAGGCTATCAGCGGCATCGCGAGGATGGCGGTGTAGGCCAGCCACCTGAAGCAATCCATGAAGGAAAGGAGTACGGCCTGCCGCACCACACTGCGGTAGGCCAGGCCGTAGGCGGCCATGGGGTTGTGGAGAAGGCCCTGAACCTGCGCCGCCCAGAACTGGAACTGCCCGCTATAGTCGTTTATGTGGGAAGCCAGCGTGGACTGGTGGACCTGCGCCATGCGGGCCTGCATGGTAAACATAAGCGAGATGCCGATGCTGGCGCCGATATTCCTGAGCAGGCTGAAAATGCCGCTGGCCTGCTGGATATCAGCCTGGCGCATGTTGGCCATCGTCAGCGTGGTCAGCGGCACAAAGGTGAACCCGATCATCAGCCCGTTGAAGAACAACGGCAGGACGATATTGGAAGGGGCAATGTTCAGGTTGAGGCCGGAGAATATTATAAGGGTGACGGCCAGCCCGAGGAAACCCACGGCTATCATGACCCTGTTGCCTAGCTTCGAGACCAGCCAGCTGATAATAATCATGGCGGCCATCGAGCCTATGCCGCGCGGCATCATGGACATGCCGCTCTGGAAAGCGGGGTAGCCGAGCAGCTGCTGCATGAAGATAGGCAGGATGGCGGTTGAGCCCATCATTACCGCGCCCTGCACGGCCATCAGCGTCGTGCCTATGCTCAGGTTCCGGCTTTTGAGGAGGCGCAGATTCATGAACGGATTCTTGCGCCGGAGTTCCCACCAGGCGAAGAGCGGGAAGGCAAGCGTAAAGATGAAGGTGCCGATGCGTATCCAGTTATCCGCGAACCAGTCCACTTCCTGCCCTTTATCTATCACCAGCTGGAATGTGCCCAGGCCTATCACCATCAGCGCCAGGCCGAAATAGTCTATTTTAGCGGAGCGGTCGCGCTTGAGGTAGGGAGGGTCTTCCAGGAACATGTTCTGCAGGACCAGGCCCAGGATGCCTATCGGCACGTTGATGTAGAAGATCCAGCGCCACGAATAATTATCCGTGATCCAGCCGCCTAGCAGCGGGCCTATTATAGGCGCCACGATTATGCCCATGCCGTAAGCGGCCATGGCCTGGCCGCGTTTTTCCTGCGGGAAGCTTTCCAGCAGGATAGCCTGGGAGAGCGGCTGCAGCCCCCCGCCGCCTATGCCCTGCAGGATGCGCGCAAGGATCAGCTGGGGCAGGGTGTGCGCCATGCCGCACAGCATCGAGGCGCCTGTGAAGGTAATCACGCAAATCGCCATGTAGCGCTTGCGGCCGACGAAAACGCTAAGCCAGCTGGAGGCGGCCAGCATGATGGCGCCGGACACCAGGTAGCTGGTAAGTACCCAGGAAACTTCGTGCGTGGAGGCCGACAGCCCGCCCGCTATGTGCGGCAGCGAGACGTTGGCCACGGAAGTATCGAGCACCTGCATGAAGGTGGTAAGCAATACGGAAAAAGCTACCAGCCACGGCGAGTGGGTGGGCTTCCAGAAGCCGGGCTGGTGGCTCTTGGGCTCCATTACTTTAGATGGACGGTGGGAGTTACGGACATGCCCGGAACCAGCATCATGTCGGTAACGGGTTCGTCGAATACGATCTTAACAGGCACGCGCTGCACCACTTTTACGAAGTTGCCGGTGGCGTTCTCCGCCGGGAGAAGGCTGAAGCGGGCGCCGGTGCCGGACTGGAGGCTGTCGATGTGGCCGTTAATGCTGCGGCCGGGGAAGGCGTCAACTTCTATGGTGACCTTTTGGCCGGGGCGCATGCGGGTTAGCTGGGTTTCCTTAAAATTAGCGACCACCCACACCTCGTCTGTAACTATGGCCATCAGGGTCTGGCCCACCTGCACAAAGGAGCGCGTTTCGGCGTTCTTCTTGGTTACCTTGCCCGACTCGGGCGCCGTAAGCCTGGTGTAGGCCAGGTCCAGTTCCGCGGCGGTCACTTTTTTGGAGGCCAACTCCGCCTTAGCTTTAAACACCTCCGCGTCGGCCACGGCTTTCTCGTAAACCTGCCGCGAGATGTCGTCGCGCTCATAAAGCTGTTTGGACCTGGCGGCATCCGCGGCAGAGCGGGCCGCTTCGGCCCTGCCGGCGGAGAATTCAGCCGCGGCCTGGTCGAGCTTTACCTGGTAGTCGCGCGGGTCTATGCGGGCGAGTTCGGCGCCTTTCTCCACGTGCTGATTGTCGGCCACCTTAACGTCCAGGATCTGTCCGGAGACCTTGGAACTGATAGGAATCACATGGGCCTCTATCGCGGCGTCGTCCGTGCTTTCGTGCGCGGCGGAATGGACCCAGTAAAACACTCCGGCGGCCAGCACAAGCACGGCAATGCCGGCCAGGATTCCCCAATGAGGCCTGTTTGCGCGAGGTTTTGGATGTGAGGCGGTTGTTTCGTTCATGTTGTTTTCCTTGAAATCAGAATTTAAAATTCTTCATACGGCCCAGCGCCAGCGTTAGACGTATATTCGCTTCTTTGCTGCGGGACAACGCGTCTATCAGGCTGTCCCTGGCGCGCGACAGCGCTGTTTGGGCGTCCACAAGTTCCACATTGTCCCCCACCCCGGCGGAGAATCTGTTGCGGGTCATATCCAGTTGCTGCGAGGACATGGTTACAGTCATGGAGGCCGTTGAAACCTCCTCGGCGGCGGCTTTCAGCCGGTAAAGGGAGGTAAGGGTTTCCTCTTCGACCTGCGCGGCGGCGTCCTCCAGCAGGCTTTCGGCCCGGCTTCTGGCCGCCGAGGCGGCGTCTATCCCGGCGTTAACTCTCCCGCCGGCCAGCAGCGGCAGGCGCAGGGACACACCAATATCGCCTACCAGCCTGGCCTCATGGTCGGGCTGGTTGCCGCTCATCGCGGCGCTGCCACCCACCGAAAGCGTCGGTATGTGCGCGGACTTGGCCGCTTTAAGTGCGTAATTACCCGCCGAGAGGTCGGCGCGCGCCATCTCAAGTTCAAGGCGGCCCGAGAGAGCGGCGGCCACAGCCTCGGCTTCACCGGGGGCTTCGTTCCCGGTGAAAGCCAGGGTCTCGCTAAACCGCAGTTCTTTCGAGAAAGGCAGGCCCAGCAGGTGTTTAAGGCGCAGCAGGGCTTCAGCCAGCGCGGTCTGCGCCCGGCTTACATGAAGCCTTTCCTCGGCTTCGCGGGTACGCGCCCGCAGCACGTCTAGCCCCGTGGCGGTTCCGGCCTCGTGCTTGCCTTCGGCGAGCGCTCGCAGGCTTGCGGCCAGTTCAAGACCGGAGGCGGCCGAGTTGACCGCCGCGCTGGAACGGAGAACTTCCAGGTAGGACAGCGCCGCGGCCGCCGTCACCTGTTCGGCGGCCAGGCCGGTGCGCAACCTGGCAGAACGTTCTTCTTCGCCCTTGGAGCGCGCGGTGTTCCTGGCCGTCAGGTCCAGCACGGTCTGCACCAGGCGCAGCCTGGCGTCGAAAGTGTCGAACGGGCCAAGCAGGTAGATCCCGCCGCCGGGGGCGTAGCCGAAGCCCATGGCAGTGGCGTTTTCCTTGAAAGTGCGGGTCTGGCTGATGGCAAGGTCCACCTGCGGCAGCAGGCGGGAAGCGGCGATCAGCGCTTCGGCCCTGCGGGCCTCGCGCGAGGCCTTGGCCAGCTTCATGTAAAGATTGTTATCTAAAGCCAGGCTCACGCCGCGGTTTATGTCCAGGTCCTCGGCGGCCATGGCGGGATAAGCGGACAACATGATTAGCAGCAGCAGCGTCTTGGATGTTTTCATATTTTTCTGAAAGCGGGAAGACCGTCGTTGACTTTATCGAGCAGGCGGGTGAGCTCAATTTTTTCGGAGGCGGAAAGGCCGCCCATAAGTTCCGAAACGCGTTCCAGCCGGCGGGGCGCGAGAGAATCTATCAGCAGCGTGCCCTTAGGGGTAAGTGCCACCATAATGGAGCGGCGGTCCTCAGCGCAGGGCAGACGCCTTGCCAGTCCGGCCTTCTCTATACCGTCCACCAGACCGGTAACCGTGGCTTTCCCCACCCCGAGCGCCGCCGCCAGGTCTATAGGATGCACCCCGGCCTTCCCCGCCCGGCGCAGGTGCAGCAGCGTGCGGAACCGGGCCTGTGAGACGCCGTGTTTGGCCAGGGCGGAGTTTATGGCTGAAAGGATATCAGCCGTGGTGCTCAGCAGCGCGCTGAACACTTCAATCGCCCTGAGGTCGGCCTGCGGGTAGGCCGCGGCCAGGCTGCCCAGTTTCTTGCCCCTCGGCAGGTTCTTTAGAAGGAATTTTTTTTGTGCCATAGCTGGCTTTAAATATAGTTCGGTTCCATATTATATATTTTCTGACTACCTCGGGCAACCGGGCGTAAAAAAACCCGGCGCCGGGCCGGGTTTTTACGGGGCGCGCTCCCTCTTAGGGCTGCGCGGGCTGGCTCTTGTCCGCCTGGACCGCGAAGATCATGGAAATCACGGACGTTACGGCTTGTTTGGAGAACTGGTCGGGATTATAACCGCCGTTTACCCCGTATTGATCGAAGCTCAGGTTCATCCCGGGGCCGCTGACGTAATAGGAAAAGTCGTCGAAACGCTTTGAAACGTTGAGGTTAAGATAGCGGGCCTGGCTTCCCTGTCCGGGCACGCTGCCGGTAATGGTGTAGGAACCGGCGAATTCCCGCATATCTACGTAGGAACCGTAACCGGAAAGCTGCCAGTCCGAGCTGAAGACTTTTCTGATGCTGCCCATCTGCGTCTCGTTGTCGACGCGGTTAAACATGTCGTACTGGTCATTAAAGACCTTGCGCACGCTGATATCCACGCACAGCTGGAAATCGTTGGCCTCTACCGCGCCCCAGGAGGGCTGGTTCCGGATCTGCATGAAAATATTCTGGTAGCCCCGTGAGGCCTTTACGGGAACAACCAGCACCGGAACCGGCACCTGCCCGGCGTCCATTGCCCTGATGTCCGCGGCCTTAAGCGAACCCAGCTCTTCGGCTCCCGCCCCGGCTACCGTGAATAAAAATACTATCGAAAAAAGCGTTTTCATGATCCTCCGTTTTACTTTAAGCAAGTATATTATATACTGGCCGGCGTGCGGCCGCAATAGCCTTTACAGTTCCGCAAGTATTGTTTATGATATCCTCATAGAACAGGCGGCCTCCCTTGCGGGCGGCGCGGCCGGAATGGCGGTGCGGAGCCGCGGGACTATTATCTCTTACATAGTATGGAGAACATATGCCCGATCTTAACGAACTGTTAGCATCTTCCTCAGGCCTTTCCGAGACCGAAGTCAGCGCCCGACTGGCCGCCGAAGGCTACAACGAGCTCCCTTCCCAAAAAAAACAGACCATCTTTGACATCGCTTTCAACGTACTCAAAGAGCCGATGCTGCTCCTGCTGCTTTCAGCCGGAGGCATCTATTTTATTCTTGGCGAAACCAAAGACGCCATGATGTTGATGAGCTTTGTGGTGGTAGTGATAGGCATCACCTTTTACCAGGAGCGCAAGACCGAGAACGCGCTGGACGCGCTCCGGGGGTTGGCGAGTCCCCGCGCGCTGGTGATCCGCGGCGGCAAACAAGTGCGCATTCCAGGACGCGAGGTAGTCCGCGAAGACCTGATATTCCTGACGGAAGGCGACCGGGTCCCCGCCGACGGAGTAGTGCTGGCTGCGGTCAACCTTTCAGCCGACGAGTCGCTGCTTACAGGCGAGTCGCTGGCCGTGCGGAAATGCGCCTGGGACGGCAAGCTGGAGCAGGCCCGCCCCGGGGGCGATGACCTGCCCTTCGTTTATTCAGGCACGCTGGTGGTGCAGGGCAGGGCGCTCGTTAAGGCCACCGCCACCGGGATCCGCTCCGAGATGGGCAAGATAGGCAAGGCCCTGGAGACCATAATTCAGGAAGAAACCCCGCTCAACCGGGAGACCGGGCGCATTGTGAAGAATTTCTCCATAGCCGGGGCGGTACTGTGTGCCGTAGTGATAGTGGTGTTCGGTCTTACGCGCGGCAGCTGGACCGGCGGCTTTCTGGCCGGGCTTACGCTGGGAATGGCGATGCTGCCCGAAGAATTCCCGGTGGTGCTGGTAATCTTCCTGACCATCGGCGCGTGGCGCATTTCCAAAAGCCGGGTGCTTACGCGCCGGATGCAGGCCATAGAGACCATGGGCTCCACCACGGTGCTCTGCACCGACAAGACCGGCACCCTGACCCTGAACTCGATGCGGCTGAGGGAGATCTGGACCGCCAACGGCGGCTATCATAAAATAGAGGACAGGGCGGCCGAACTGCCCGAGGCCTTTCATGAGCTTGCGGAATATTCCATCCTCGCCAGCCAGGAGGATCCTTTCGATCCCATAGAAAAAGAGCTTAAGCGTGTTGGGGAATTCTGTCTTAAAGGCACGGAGCACCTGCATGGGAACTGGAAGGTGGTAAGGGAGTACCCTCTTTCAAAAGAGCTGCTGTCCCTATCCCACGTCTGGGAATCGTCAGATCATAAGGAATATATAATCGCCGCCAAGGGCGCGCCCGAGGCCGTAATAGACCTCTGCCACATGCCTCCGGAGGAAGCGTCCGTCGTTATGTCCGCTGTTAAGGAACTTTCTGAGCGCGGGTTGCGTCTTCTCGGAACCGCCTCCGCCGAGTTCGGCCACGGGGATCTCCCCCCCGTCCAGCATGATTTTAATTTCACGTTCACGGGGCTTGTGGGGTTCATCGATCCGGTGCGGCCCCAGGTGCCGGGTTCGGTGTCTGAGGCGCACGCCGCCGGCATACGCGTAATAATGATAACCGGGGATTATCCGGGGACAGCCTCCTTCATAGCCGGGGAGATAGGCCTTAAAAATCCCGGCGTAGTTATCACCGGCGCCGAACTGGCGGTTATGCCGGAAAAGGAACTTGCCGCGCGCATAAAGGAAGTCTGCGTTTTCGCCCGGGTAGTGCCCGAACAGAAACTGGCGATCGTGAACGCGCTCAAGGCCAACGGCGAGATAGTGGCGATGACGGGCGACGGCGTAAACGACGCCCCCGCGCTAAAGGCCGCGCATATCGGTATTGCTATGGGCGAGCGGGGCACCGACGTGGCGCGCGAAGCCTCCGCTATCGTCCTGATGGACGACGATTTCTCGAGCATAGTGAGCGCGATCCGCCTCGGGCGCAGGATCTTTGATAACCTCAGGAAAGCCATAGCCTATATCCTGTCCGTGCATGTCCCTATCGCCGGAATGTCGCTGCTGCCTGTGCTGTTCGGTCTGCCTATAGTGCTGATGCCGGCGCATATCGCCTTTCTGGAGCTGATAATAGACCCGGCCTGCTCGGTAGTGTTCGAGGCGGACAAAGAGGAGCACGATATCATGCGCCGTCCGCCCCGCCGCATGGGCGAACCGCTTTTCTCGCGCAGGATGGTGATTGTCAGCCTGCTGCAGGGGTTGAGCGTGCTGGCGGTTGTGTTCGGCATCTTCCTGCTGGCGCTTAAGCGGGGCAAAGGAGAGGACGAGGCCCGGGCGCTGGCCTTCGCCTCGCTGGTGTTCGCAAACCTTATGCTGATACTCACGAACCTTTCCTGGAAGGATAACTTCGTAAGGATAATGAGGGAAGCCACGCCGGTCTTCTGGTGGGTGTGCGCCGGCGCGCTGGCCGTGATGACCCTAACTCTTTATACGCCATTCTTTCGGGGCGTGTTCCACTTCGGTTTGCTGCATGCCGACGACCTGCTCTTCGCGTTCGGGGCCGGCGCGGTAAGCCTGGCCTGGTTCGAACTGCTGAAAGCCGCCCGCCGCTTATCTTGAGGCGGCCAGCAACCGCGCCAGGCCGTCCCTGAGACCGCCAGCTACCCCTTTGGAGGCGAGGAACAACACGTCGGGGCCGGGTGCTGCCGTCAGCGCGGCCGAGACGCCCAGGAAATACAGCAGGTTGTCTGGATACGGGAACTGCATCCACAGATTTTACCTAATTATGACTGCGGGGCTGCGGACAGGGAATTTATGAAGTCCGCGGGAAATAAATCTTAAAAGTGGAGCCGCGACCGGATTTGCTTTCAACCGCGATGCCGCCGCTAGCCTGATTTACTATGCCGTAGACGGTCGAAAGGCCGAGGCCAGTTCCGGCGCCAGGCGCCTTGGTTGTGAAGAACGGCTCGAAGATATGCGCAAGTGTTTCCGCGCTCATCCCGGTCCCGGTGTCGCTGACCGAAAGTGTTACATATTCACCCGATTTCGGCGCCAGTCTCATGCCGGTGGGCTCGGGGCCTATGAAAGCGCTGCCGGTCTCGATAACTATCCTGCCGCCGTCCGGCATGGCGTCGCGCGCGTTGATCACCAGGTTCATTATTACCTGGGATATCTGCGAAGGGTCGGCGCAAATAATACCCGGCACGGGAGCGAGTTTCTTTTCCAGGCGCATGTTCGCGCCTATGATGCGCCTGAGCATTTTCTCAGCTTCATCGGCGATCTGGTTCAAGTCCACGGGCCGCGTCTGAAGCTCCTGTTTGCGACTGAGCGTCAGCAGCTGCCGCGTCAGCGCGGCTCCGCGCTCGGTTTCAAGACGGATCTCGGCCAGGTCGTCCCTGGCGGGAGCGCCTTGCGGCAGCGTGTTCATCAGGAACTCCGCGTAGCCGCTTATTGATACCAGGATATTATTAAAATCATGCGCGATCCCCCCGGCCAGCCGCCCCAGCGCTTCCATCTTCTGCGACTGGATCAACTCGTCCCTGAGCCTCTCCCGGGCCCGCTCTGACTCGCGGCGCTGTGACATTTCCGTCATTAGTTCCTGGTTGGCGGCCGTAAGCTCCGCGGTACGTTCGCGCACCCTTTCTTCCAATTCGGAGTTAAGGCTGCGCACTTCCGCCTCGCTCTTGCGCAGAGCCTGCTCCGCCCGCACGCGCAGCGTTATGTCGTCGAACATCACAAAAACCTTGCCCGCGGCTATCACGCCGAAGATGTGGCAGGTCTTGAGCGCGCCGTCCTTGCAGGTAACCTCGAATTCCCCGCCGTCTATCTCGCTGTTCTTGACAAACCCTTCATGCACGCGGCCCATCCAGCGCTCGACCGTGGCCCTGCGATAGTCCGGATCTGGGTAGGCTTGTTCCCACCACCTGTCCATATTGGGAATCTCTTCATGCTGGAATCCGAAAGTCTCCACGGCTTTCCGGTTTATATATTCTATAGTGCCGTCCAAGCTTACTATCGACATGGACATGGGGGCTTTATTCAGTATTTTGCGCAGGGTCGCTTCGCTTTCCCGCAGGGCGCGTTCGGTCTCTTTCCTGGCCGTAATGTCGGACGCCACCAGGTAATACAGTTGGCTGTCTTTATCCGGGGAGCAGCCCCAGCGCAGCCACCTGGAACTCCCGTCCTTGTGCCGGAAGCGGGTTTCTGTGGAGATATTGTCGCCAGAAAGTATGCGAGTGAAAGCGGCCTGCGAGGCTTCCCGGTCCTCCGGTAGAACGACCTCGGAAGCCGGCTGGCTGAGCAATTCTTCCATGGTGAAGCCCAGGGTCTTTTCCCAGGACTGGTTTATCTCCTTGAAATAGCCGTCAAAGCCGACTATGCTGAGCATATCCGGAGACAAAGAAAAAAAACGCTGGTATTGGTTGACGGTCTTGCTTTTCATGTTCCCCCAGATTTGAATATACAAAATTAAGCTAAGGCGATGAATAGCTACTTATAAAGAAAATCCCCCGCGCCTTGGTGACGCGGGGGAATGACCTGCCTTCAGGACGGCGGTTACTCGTGATTGTTCTTTTTCTTCAGGAAGCGCGAAAACCAGCTGGCGCCTTCCTGCGGTTTGGGGGCCTGCACCCGTGGCTGCTCGGACCGGGAATTTCCCCTGCCCGGGCCACGGCGAGGCTCTTCGAAATACGGCGAAGGGCTTACGATGCGGCTGTCGCTGCCGGGTTTTACGCCGTAGCGGTTGGGGCCGCGGCTGTCCGGGCGGCCGGTCCTGCGGGGACCGCCGCGAAAAGGGGCCCTGGGGGCGTGTTCACCGGCCGGGCCGCGCCCGTCGCTGGACTCCCTGCGGGGGCCGGAGGGCCTGCTGCCGGTGCGGTTAGAGGTTCGCGCGGGAGGGCCCTGCCTGGGGCCTCTGGGGCGGCGGTCCGAAGACTGTTCGCTTCTTTCCTGGTGAGGCCTGGGTTCGTGCGCGGGCTGATGCGCGGGTTGGTGAACGGAGTGGTGCGCGGCAGGCTTCTCCGGCTGCGCGACGCTTGCCGCGGGGCGGGCCGCCTGAGCGGAAGGTCTGTTGGCCGTAAAAGATGCCTGGCCGGGAGTTCCGCCTTCGGGGTAGGTGGAGAACGCGAGCGGCATGCGGATCAGGCGCTCGATGTTCCGCACGTCCTTTCTCTGGTCGGGAGAGGCGAAGGTGATGGCGCGGCCGGGCTGACCGGCGCGGCCGGTGCGGCCGATGCGGTGCACGTAATTCTCGTCCTCGTCGGGGAGATCATAATTTATCACCAGCTCTATGCCGGTCACGTCTATGCCGCGGGCGGCGATATCGGTGGCCACCAGCACGCGGTATTTGCCGGACTTGAAGCCCTCAAGGGCTTCGCGGCGCTGCGCGAGAGAGCGGTTAGAATGGATTTCGGAAGCGCTGTGCGGCATGGCGCGTATGGAAGCGGCTATCTTCTTGGCGTTATGCTTGGTGCGCACGAAGAGCAGCACGCTGCCCCAGTATTTATCTAGCAGCTTGGCGAGCAGCGCGGGTTTGTCTCCGCGGTCCACCACGAAAAGTTCCTGTTCCACTTTTTCCGCCAGCGTCCCGGAGCGGGCCACTTCTATGCGGATCGGCAGCTTCATGTGGGCGGCGGCCAGTTTCATAATCTCGTCCGGCATCGTGGCCGAGAAGAGCATGGTCTGGCGTTCCTTGGGGCAGGCGGCTATCACCTGCTTGATCTGCGGGGCGAAGCCCATGTCGAACATGCGGTCCGCTTCGTCGAGGATCAGCACGCGCACGTCGTCAAGGCGAATGTTGCGCTGCTTGAGGTGGTCGATGAGCCTGCCGGGAGTGGCGATGATTATCCTGGGGCGGCGGCGGATCTCCTGCACCTGCCTGCTCAGGCTTTCGCCGCCGATTATGACGGCGGTGCCCATGCCCATGATTGGGGAGAACTGCTTTATAACCTCGGCTACCTGCAGGGCCAGTTCGCGCGTGGGGACCAGCACAAGGCCGTTGCCTTCGGAAGCCGCCAGGCGCTGTATCATCGGGATGGCGAAAGCTATGGTCTTGCCTGTGCCGGTCTGGGCTATGCCCACCATGTCCTTGCCTTCGGAAGCCACGGGAATGGCCTTCTGCTGTATAGGCGTCGGAACCGTGAATTTGAGTTTATCTAAAGCCTCCAGGAGTTTGGGGGCGATACCGAGGCCGTAAAAGCCTGCGGCGGGGGTTTGTGTTGTGTCGGTCATATACCATTATCCCATATATGGGACCACGTGGGTAGTGCTATAATATTTTGTAATGAAATTCATCCTTATCGCGGCATTGTTCGCGGCCGCCGCGCCGCTGGGCGCGCAGGGCGCCGGCAAGCGCCCTCCCGTCCTTGAAAAGCGCGTCGCCACCGTTGAAAAGCGCGTTAACAGCGTAGAGAAGCGTGTTACCAAACTGGAAGGCGGAACTTCCCCGGCCCAGCCGAAAACCGCGCTGCAGGCGAACCCGATAGAAGCCGTCTTTATAAAAAAGAAGCAGATCGTCAGCCAGGAGAAGATCGGAGTCAAGCTTTACGTGGAGTTTGAGAATATTTCCAACCGCCGCCTCTTCGCTTTTAATGGCACGCTGGTCTTCCGCGATGAGACCGGGGCGGTCATCTGGTCGCGGGCCTACGGCTACAGCGAACCCATAGGCCCAGGCGATAAGGCGCAGGCGGAACTGGCGGTCACGAGCGAGCGCACCAAGGAATACCTGAAGCTGGTCAAAGCACGTGGCATCACCGTTTCGCTGGAGAAACAGGAAGCTTACGGCGCGGAATAATTCAGGGTCTCAGCGCGGGGAACTTCTCGAATAATACGGGAGTGATAGCCAGGCGATACCAATGCGCCGTCGCAAGCGTGCAGCGGGGGTCGCCCGGAGCGCAGACTTTTTCAAAACCGTAGCGCATGTGGCAGCAAATGGTGACCAGGTTGCCGTCGTCGCAGGGGTACCAGAGCTCTTTCGCGCCCAGCGCCACCGCGTGCCGGATGCGGGCCTCGGTCAGGCGCTTGGCTATTCCCATCTGACGGTATTCGGGGCTCACCCTGAGGCCGTCCATTATCCAGCGGCCTTTTTCAAGATAGATAACGCAGTGCCCGGCGAGCTCTTCGCCGCAGTAGGCCGCGAAATAGGCGTGCTCTTTGCGCCCGAGTTTCTTAACGCCGCAGTCGGAATAGAACGCGTCGAAGTGCGCCTTCCATCCGGCGTCTTCTTTTTTTACTTTCTTTATTATTATCTCACCGGCCTCGCATTGCATATTAGCAACATTATACTGATAATGCCGCCGGCCTGCCATCGGCCTTTCGCCCCAGGCGCGCCTGGGCCCTAAAAGCCTCCGCTCCTGGGACTAAAGCCTCTGCCGCCGTGTCTGCGGGACTGGTAAACTATAGACATACTTTGACATAGAGCGGAGGCATGGTGCTAAAATTACTGCGTTCTTTTCTGCTGCTGTTTATAGCCTTTCCTTCCTTTGTATCTGCCGGATCTCTCCGGCTTGAAGCGCTGCATTCTGGCGATTTTACCCAACTGGAACTGCCCGCGGCGCCAATGCCCGTGTTGGCCCCGCTGCCGGCCGCCGTCGCTTACGACTGGTCCGGGCTGCCGGCCTATATTTTTACCGAAGATGAAAAAATTTCCGACGTCGTGGTCAGCGCCATCGGCCGGACCGGCTCCACGCTGGACGTGGCGCTCTACAATCTGCAGATCCCCGCGGCTTCCAAGGCGCTGATCCAGGCCCGTGACCGCGGCGTTAAAGTACGCGTGATCCTGGATTATGACCATGTCTACCCCAAGGCGGGTAAGGAAATGCAGGACTTGGTTGACGCGGGGCTCGAAGTGCGGGTGATGAAGGGCCGTGCCGGCTCCGGCTCCATGCACTGCAAGTTCGCTATCTTCGACGGGCGCCTGCTCGAGACCGGTTCCGCCAACTGGAGTCTCTCAGCCGAGAATGCCAGCTACGAGAACATGATGTTCGTTTCGGACCAGCACATAATCAAAGGTTACCAGGCCGACTTCGACTGGCTGTGGCTGCAGGCCAGGCCCGCCGGCAAACCCGACGCGCCCGCGGCCAAGCCTACCGCGCCCCCCGCCGATCCGGCGCCGTCCGTTAATTTCAACGGCACGGTCCTCCCGAACTACATTTTCTCCCCCCGCGGCGGCACCGAGGCCGCCATGGTAAAGGCGATAGACTACTCCCGCTCCGAGGTGGACGTGGCGATGTTCTCCTTCACTTCCAAGCCGGCCATGGCCGCGCTGGCGCGCGCCACGGCACGCGGCGTAAAAGTGAAAATGCTTCTGTATATTAAATCGGCCTTCCCGTTCCGCGAGGACGTTAAGAAGAACAGAATCGAGGTGCGCCTTAAGGAAGGCCGGGTCGGCAACGGCTTGATGCATAACAAGTACGCCGTGCTGGACGCTTCGCTGCTGATCAACGGTTCGTTCAACTGGTCCGACACCGCCGAGCAGCTTAACACTGAGAACACCATCTTCACGATGTTGCCGGTTTACGTTAGCCCCTACAAAGCCGAATTCGACAAGCTCTTCATGGACGCTCAGCCCCTGGGCAATTAACCCGTAGCACCATAAACAGGAAGGCCGCCCACTCGGGCGGCCTTCCTTGTTTTATGGGCGGGATTTACCTGCGCCTGCCGCCGCCCCCGGGCCTGCGGGAAGTGCGCTGGTTCCAGCCGCGGCCGGAAATGGCCTTGTCGTAACCCCAGAGGGTTTCGGCGGGGATCTCCGGGTGGCTGACCTGCGTGAGCGGTACGCCGGTAAGAGTTTCAATGCTGCGCACGTCGCCGCCCTGTTCGGGCGTGGCGAAAGTAATGGCGCGGCCCGGTTGGCCTGCGCGGCCGGTGCGGCCGATGCGGTGCACATAGGCGTCGTCCTCGGCCGGCATCTCGAAGTTGATCACCAGCTCTATGCCGGTAACGTCGATGCCGCGGGCGGCGATGTCCGTGGCTACCAGCACGCGGTACTTGCCGGACTTGAAGCCCGCCATCGCGTCCTTGCGCTGGCCCATCGTGCGGTCAGAATGCAGTTCGGCCACGGAATGGCCCATGTAGGAAAGGATGCTGGCCACCTTGGCGGCGTCGTAACGGGTCTCTACGAAGATCAGCACGGTGCCCGCGTACTTTTCCAGCAGCTTCGCGAGCAGCATGGGTTTGGAACCGGTCTTTACTACGTAGAGTTCCTGTATCACGTTCGCGGCCGCGGTGCCGGACTTGGCCGCCTCTATGCGAATCGGCAACTTCATGTGCTGGCTGGCCAGCTTCATTACCTCGTCGGGGATAGTCGCTGAGAACAACATAGTCTGCCTTTCCTTGGGCAGGCAGCGGATAATGCGGTTAATCTGCGGAGCGAAGCCCATGTCGAACATGCGGTCGGCTTCGTCCAGGACGAGGATGCGAGCGTCGTCCACTTTGAGGGTGCCGCGCTCGATATGGTCGTAGACCCGGCCCGGGGTGCCGATGATGATGCGGGCTTTCTTAAAAAGATCCCTGAGCTGGCCTTCTTTGCTTTCGCCGCCGATTAGACAGGCCACGCCCATGCCGAAGGCGGGCGCAAAATCGCGGCAGACGTCCGCCACCTGCTGCGCGAGTTCGCGGGTGGGCAGCAGCACTAGGGCTTTACCGGGCCCGGCGGCCAGGCGCTGGATCATGGGGATCGAGAAGGCTATGGTCTTGCCGGTGCCGGTCTGGGCGATGCCGACCATGTCCTTGCCTTCGGTGGCTACGCGGATAGCTTTTTCCTGTATTGGCGTGGGCGTGATAAAGCCTTTTTTATCAAGTATATCCATCAGTTTCGGGGCTATGCCGAGTCCGTAGAACCCGGTAGCCTTTTTCTGCAGGCCCAGGGTCTGCATGGCCTTAAGGCCTATTTTCTTAAGTAGTCGTTTCATATATTATTTATATTATAGCTTTTTCACCGCAACAGATGTCATAGGAAGCGGTGCGGACAATGGAGCTGGAACGCAAAACGCGCTCGGGGCACACCGTGCCCTCGCTCGGCATTCGGCCTTCGCGCTGTGCAAGCTCAGGCCTCATGACGGTTTTGCTGATCCAGCCCCATTGTCCGCACCGACCAACTCGTACTTAGTTCAACTCGAATTCCTCGCCCAGCATGGGGGACTTTACGTTCTTAATACCGGCCTCGGCCAGGGCGGCGGAAAGGGCCGCGCGGGCTTCGGTGTCGCCGTGCACCAGGAAGGTGCCGCGCGCGGGGTTGACGGCCTTTATGAAGGCCATCAGGTCGTTCTTGTCGGCGTGCGAGGAGAAGCTGTGCATGGTCTCCACGCGGGCCCAGACCTCATGCTCCAGGCCGAAGATCTTTACCTTCTTAAGCCCGTCCTGCAGCTTACGGCCCAGCGTGCCCTGCGCCTGGTAGCCGACCAGCAGGATCGTGGTGTTCTCTTTCTCGATATTGTTGCGCAGATGGTGCAGTACCCGCCCGCCTTCACACATCCCTGAAGCCGAAATTATGAGCATCGGGCCTTTCTTGTTGTTCAGCGACTGCGACTCTTCCTTGGTGCGCAGGTAGCTGATATAGTCGAAGCCGAACGGGTCGCCGTCCTTGTTGGCGTAGTCGCGGAACTTGACGTCGAAGAAGAAGCCGTCCTTATGTTTATTGAAGATCTCGGTCAGACTGACCGCCATTGGACTGTCGACGTAGACGGGGATCCGCGGCACGGATTTATCGTTGCGAAGTTTATCCAGGATAAGGATTATCTCCTGCGTGCGCTCCAGCGCGAAGCTGGGAATTATCACCTTTCCCCCCTCGGCCATGGCCCGTTTGATCACCGCCGTCAGCTGTCCCGCCGCGTCCGTAAGCGGCTCATGCAGCCGGTCGCCGTAAGTGCTTTCTATCACCAGGTAGTCCACGTCCTTCGGGGCCGCCGGTTTTTCCAGCAGCAGCGTCTCCTCGCGGCCCAGGTCGCCGGTGTAAAGCAGGCGGCGCTTGCCGGCAGCGGAGTCTACGTCCAGCATCACCATCGAGGAGCCGAGCACGTGCCCGGCGTTAAGGAACGAGGCGGTAACCCCGGGGATCGGGCTGAAGGCCTGCCCGTAATTCATCGGTTTAAACTGGGCCATCGCCAGTTTGGCGTCCTCTTCTTCGTAGAGCGGCTCTATGGTCAGATGCTCGGCGGCGTGGATCTTGTTGTAGAACTTGGCGTCGCCCTCCTGCAGCCTGGCGGAGTCGGCCAGCATGATGCAGGCGATCTCGGCGGTGGCGTGAGTGGCGTAAAGCGGCGCGGCGCAGCCGTCCTTATAGAGCAGCGGGAGCAGGCCGCAGTGGTCCACGTGCGCGTGGCTGAGCAGCACGGCGTCTACAGAGGCGGGCGGGAATTTGAAGGTCCTGTTCTTCTGGTTCGCGTCGTTGCGGTGGCCCTGGAACATGCCGCAGTCGAGCAGCAGGTTTTTGCCGCCGGTCTCCAGCAGGTGCCGCGAACCTGTTACCTCGCCCGCCGCGCCGTGAAATGAGATGGTCGTTTTATTGTCAGACATGTTTTCCTTTTATCCCTTTGAAGCCGAGGGAAGGCCCCATGGTCTTCCTCAACAGTATTTCATCCTGGCCTTTCACCACGAAATCCTTAAGTACTCCCACCCTGGCGTAGCCCAGGCGCCGGTAAAAACGCTGGGCGCCTTTATTGAACGCGGAGACACACAGGAACACGTTGGGAGCTTTTTTGAAAATTATCTTTTCCGCGCGGGCAAGAAGTTCCGCGCCCACGCCGGTACCGCGGAAGCCGGGCGCCACGAACAGCGCCTGGATGTAGCCGCGAAACGTGCCGTACATGGTTATGGTAACCAACCCGGCGATGGACGGACCGGAAACTGCCAGCCGCGTTTCACGGTAGGGGATCTTGAAGGACTTGAGGCAATGTTTTGCGGTGAGGCCGAGTTTACGCCAGGGGTCGGAGGCGGCCATCAGCCGCGCCGCCGCGCGCATTTCCTTTTCCGAACCCGGCTTGCGGAACCTTATGCCGTTCCCATGTTGCATCGTAACTAGATGATACAAAATTGCCTGCGCACGGGGCTTATTTTACTACCTTCGTCCATATTGCGCAGAAAAAAACAGGCGGCCCGTACTCTCGCCGGACGCCTCTTTTTTTGAGCCCGCCTAAAAATGCGATAATAACCGTACTATGATACAAGAGTTCATGAGCTACACCGGCCTTGCTTTTCTGGCGCTTTTCCCCATCCTTAACCCGCCGGCCATGTCCCCCATCTTCCTGGATATGACTTCCTCGCTGCCTGACGATGACCGGCACCAGCTGGCCTGGCTGATCGGCAAGAACACCTTTATGCTGCTTTTTGCGGTGCTGGTGGCCGGCGGCTGGCTGCTGAAAATATTCGGGATCTCCGTGCCGGTCATCAGGATAGCCGGCGGCCTGCTGCTTTTTAATACCGCCTGGCGCATGCTTAATAGCCAGCCGAAGTTTTCTAAGGACGAACAGGAGGAGCTGAAGGCCAGGATGACTTCTAAAGCTTTTTTTCCTATGACCATGCCCGTAACTGCCGGACCGGGTTCCATAGCCGTTACCCTTACCCTGGTCCCCGCCGGCTCCCTGCTTGCCTCAGCCACCTGGGTAAACTTCGCCGGCATTTCCGCCGGGATAGC
Source organism: Elusimicrobiales bacterium (assembly GCA_038204165.1). GTDB lineage: Bacteria > Elusimicrobiota > Elusimicrobia > Elusimicrobiales > UBA9959 > UBA9959. The sequence continues at coordinate 20,172 of JBBRDG010000008.1, read as the reverse complement.
CCTGGCGGCCCTGAGCGTATTTTTCTTCTACCGCTACTCTGAAAATCTGATTAAGCGCCTGGGACGCGCAGGGGAGCAGACCATCTCCAAGATCTCGGCCTTTATACTTCTTGCTATAGGAGTGCAGATAATCTGGGAGGGTATCCGGGGCCTTCTCTGTATCCACTGATAGGGAATTTCTTCAGAGACTTACGGAAAGGCCGCCGAAAGCGGCCTTTCCTCTTTTTATTGCTCGCATGCGTTTGATGGACCAAAGGGCCCATGTTTGGTCTGGGCCCTTTGGCCCTTGCTGAATAGGCCGTATAGGCTAAACTATATTGACTAAGGTCATTTGATTAAAGTCAACATTGCTCAACATGTGTACTTCGGAGGAATCTTGAAACGCTTCGTTGGAATACTCTTACTCGCAGTCCTTAATGTAATTCCCTTCTCCTTCCCGGCCGCCCAGCCTGGTCCCGCTTTCGAGGCCCTTAGAGCCGCCGCCCCTGGCTATGCCATGGACCGCTCTATCCCCCTGCCGGGAGCCCCCCTCCTTTATAATGCCCCGCGATTTACCCCGGGCAATGTGTCAGGGGAACAGCTGTTTGAGTACCTGCACCAGGCCACCGAGCCGGCTCCCAGCAGGGCTCCAGTCTCCTATAAGAGTTCCAAGTCCTTTATGTATGCCACTGCCGACAACTCCGGCTGCAACGGCGGCCCCGGCATAATTACCCTTTATTCCCAGGTATGCTCCAGAGGCGCAAGTTCTAATGGCGGTGATTATAAGGAACAAGGCGATCAGAACAGCGATGGCATAGACGGAGATTTCATTAATGCCGAGCACCTCTGGCCCCAGAGCTACTTCGGCAGCGCCCTGCCCATGGTAGCCGACATTCACCACCTTGCCGCTACTTTCTCGGTCCCTAACGGCCGCCGCGGCAACCTTAAATTCGCCAAAGTTTCCAATCCCACTTACACTACCTCTGCCGGCTCCAAACTGGGTAAGGAAGGCTACGAGCCCGCCGACGCTGCTAAGGGCAATGTGGCCCGCGCCCTGTTCTACTTCATAGTCCGCTACAGCGACAAGAATATCCGCCAGGGGATGGATTACAATTCCTTCTGGACCAAGAACGTGCCGATGCTGTTGGAATGGAACCGCATGGACCCGCCTGACGCCAATGAGCGCCGCCGCAACGATGCCGTGGAAAAGTTTCAGGGCAACCGCAACCCCTTCATCGACAACCCTTCTCTTGCGGACAATATCGGAGAAAGGGTATTTGAAGCGCATTAAAAATCAATTCAGAGAAAAAGTAAAGGCCCCGTTAAGGGGCCTTTTCTTTTTCTCCATGGAAACGGATTGTTCACTTTTTAAAGGGCCAGCCGCACCTGTCCACCATTTCTTTATTCACCAACATGGCAGGCTTGTCCGGGTAAGCCACACGGGGCTGCTCTCCGCCGTTATAGATATTATTTATAGCCTTGGCCGCTGCCGTCCCGGCAGCCGCGAAATCGGCGGAGAAAGAAGCGCTGGCGCCATTCTGTACCAGGGCATAAGTAGGGGCATAGAACGGGATGCCATTGGCGCAGGAAAAATTAGCAAGAACCATCAGGCTGCTCCTGTTGATAAGGGCCGGATCCGGCATAAGCCAGAAGGCGTCCATCTTCCCTATAAGGTAACGCAGGCGCTCAGGAAATAAGTCCGGCCCCTTAATCTTAACTGGAAGGACCGAGATGCCGCGGGCGGCGCCGGCTTTGACGAGTTCGTCCAGATAGCTTTCATTAGGATATTTGGCCCAGAATACTGCCAGGCGCTTGAGGGAAGGCTGCAGCGCCTGGTAGGCGGTCATAGCTTCTTGCGGCTCAGGCAGCATGGAGATTTCGTGCCAGCCCAGCTTCCCTGGCGCGATAGGGGCCAAGGCGTAAACCAGGTGTGTGCCCGGAGGATAGTCAATAGCCGCGGCTCTTACTCCGAAAGCCACAACAAACCTAATATCATCGGGAGGGACGAAACCAGACTTGGAGGCGTCGTATATTTCAAAAGGAAGGACCAGCGCGGCTTTGAATCCTGCGAGCGCTTCGTTATAAGGATCGGATGGGGACGAGATGACCGCGGCCAGTTCCCCCGCCTTCGCCAAGGAAACGGCCTGAACCAGCAGGGCGGCGAAGGCGGCTCCTTTTTTCAGGAAATATGGCGCTTTTATCTTCATCGTCAGAACCTTAAGCTAAACCCGGCCTCCGCCGAAAAAGGGTCCTGCGGGGCTCCAGCCAGATGGTCCTGGCCGCCGCCATAGGCCCCGTTGTAATAACGCCGGTCCAGGAGGTTCTTAAGGTTAAGGTAAGCCGTCAGGGCGCCTTTTTTTATTCTGTAGAACGAGTAGCGTACAGAGAAGTCGACCACTGTGAACTGCGGGACGCGGGTGCCATCCTGGTTGCGGCTATCGGAGCGGTAAAGAACTTTCGGGGTTATTATCCATCTGCCGCGCAGCGCGGATACGCCGGACTGTATAGTGTGCTTCGAGTTAAACGGCAGAGGCCCGCCAGCCAGGCGGCCCTCGGAATAGGTATAAGCGGCCCAGGGTTCATAGCTCCACTTCCCGCTGCGCAGTACCGCGTCGGCCCGCAGCGTAGCCCCGTAGGTTTTCATATCCCCCTGGTTCATGGCCTTCTCTATCTGCTTCACAGCTACTTCATGAAAAGTGCCGGGACCTGTCAGCACATCCTGGATAAGGTTGCGCACATTGGTATAGTAGGGATTAAGTGAAAGGCGGAGCCCGTGGCCGAAACTGTGAGCAATATCGCCCTCCACCGAGCGGATCTTTTCCGGGTCCAGGTCAGTGCTGGGGACATGGAAGAAGTCGCTGGTTAGCCCGCTGGTAGTAGAATAAAAAAATCCGAAAGTCTTATGCGTGTAAAAAGGGGACGGCGCAAGGTAAGCCTCGCCGTAGAGCAGCTTTACCACCGTGTGCTCCTCCCCGCCCGGCTTCCAGACTATGCCGGCGCGCGGGTTCCAGGTGGGGCCGTAGGCAGTGTTATAATCGTAGCGCAATCCCAGCGAGACGGTAGCGTTACCCAGTTCGCGGGCCTGCACCTGCATGAACGCGCCGGTGTTGCCGTAACGCAGGGAATAAAAATCCACCGGGATAGTGGACCCGGAGTACATGAAGCCCTGAGTGTTGGGGCTCTGGTTGGTGTTGAACTTATGCCCCAGGTCCGAGGTATACGGCAGGATGGAGTTTTCCTGGTAGGTTATGCCCAACAGCACCGGGAAGCCGGCTGAGGGCTCGAAAGACAACGCTTCTTCCAGATAGTTGGTCTGCGCCGAGGCATACTTATAAGCGTCATCGTAACCGGAGAAGCTGTTCACGAACCTGGTTTCGGGGTCTATCTCGTAATTATAGTGCGAGACCAGGGTGGAGAGCTTCCAGCTTTCGTCCGAGGCGGTATAGCTGTGTCGCCCGTAAAGAGTCCAGTTGTCGGTGGTAAAGCGCGAGTCTTTGCCGTAAATAGTCAGCTCTGGCTTTACCCCGATGGAGGAGGAGTGGGATTCCCGCATCTTTATAATACCGGTCTCGAAATCTCCAAGGTTCAGGCTGGCGTTCAGGAAGGAGGATTCGGTGTCAGCGTTGTACCTTACTACGGGGACCGTTATGGGTGGCGAGGCGGGGTTGGGAAGCTTCACTTTGCCGGCCTGGTATTCGTTATTGAACCAGGAATAATCATTTTTGTAAAAATCCGGGAGTTTCGGGTTATCGCTGGCCTGAATCTCATACGCTACTGAAGCCGAGGCCCCGGCTGAATTGTCGCCGGGCCGTTCCGGCGGCAGGCCCGCGGTGGCGGAAAGGCTGCCGGCGCGGGAATTAAAACTGCCGTATTTGGCCCCGGCCGCGGCGGGCACGTGCCTGCGTGTTACGATGTTCACCACGCCGCTGAAGGCGTCGGCCCCGTAAAGAGAGGACATGGGCCCGAGCACTATTTCCACGCGTTCGGCGGACTTAAGCGAGAACTGCCCGCCCATATTGACCACATCTCCGGTCGGAGGGGTTACGCGCACCCCGTCGTAAAGGATTACAAGTCTTTCATTGTAGGGGACGCCGCGGACGCTTATCAAGTTAAGGCGCCGCACGTCGGAGTTGCGCTGCACCTGGAACTGCGGAATATCGTTAAGGAGGTCAGCCAGCGTCGAGTAGCCCCGTTTGTTGATGGTTTCCGCAGTAATAACATATGCGGTGGCGGCGGCATCGGAGGGGCGTTCCTCGGAATAGGAGGCGGCCAGCATGGGCGTGTCCAGGATTTCTCCCAGGGAAGACTGGAAGAAATCTACGCCGTCATCCGTCTGCCCCATAGCGCCGGGCGCTGCGGCGCAAAGTAGCGCGCAGGTTAGCGCGATGCGCTGCTTAAAGTCGTGAAACATCGATCCCTCCAAAACGTTGCCGCCGGCCCCGACGCGGCGATATCCTACCCTCTGCTATATGTGAATATAGCAAAACCCGGGGGGCGGAGGCTAGAAATTTAGGTATAATAACCTTGCTGTTGTACTACGAAGCCAGGAGGAATCTTGAAACGCAAAGCGTTGATCTTCGTACTCTCGCTTTTTACCGCCGGGTTCGCATACAGCGCGTCCTCGGCGCAGGATTTGCCCACGCTGGAGGATTTCCTCTCCACGCTTCCGGAGCAGACTGATATTCCTACCGTATCCCGGCCCAAACGGGTATCCGCTTCCCCCCTTTCAGGCGAAGCGCTTTTCAATTACCTGCATGACAGTACAGCTATGCCGCGTGCGACCAAAGAGACGCCCTACCTCAGCGCTAAAAAGTACATGTTTTCCCTGGCCGATAATACTGGCTGCGGCGGAGGGCCCGGAGTTACCTGTCTTTATTCCCAGGTCTGCGCCAAGGGGGCCAGCGAACACGGCGCGGACTATAAGGAAGTCGGAGACCAGAACGGCGACGATTATGTAGACTCGGACGGGATGAACGCGGAGCATTCCTGGCCGCAGGGTTTCTTTAACGAGGCTTACCCTATGAAAGCCGACCTGCACCACATCTTCCCCACCTTTATTAAACCCAACAATGTCCGCGGTAGCGAACCCTTTGCCCTCGTTTCCAGAGCCGATTACGCCACCAACAGCGGCAGCAAGCTGGGGGCTGAAGGCTTTGAGCCCGCCAACGCCGCTAAAGGCGATATAGCCCGCGCCATCTTGTATTTCGTGGTCCGATATTACGACGTGAACATCCGGGATGGGGTAGACTACAAGGATTTCTGGACCAGCCGGGTGCCTATGTTCCTGGAATGGGACCGCCAGGACCCGCCTGACGCCGCAGAGAAGCGCCGCAACGACCTTATCGCCAAATTTCAGGGCAACCGCAATCCTTTTGTGGACGACACGACCCTGGCTGGCCGCGTAAGCGTAAAAGTTTTTCAAGCCCACTGAACAGCCAATGAGTAAAGGCGCCGGCCCCATAAGGGACCGGCGCCTTTTTTTTATGCCGGAAAAAGTTTGGTTTAGTTCACGGCAGGCTTAAGCGCGGTCTTGCCTGCTATGACGGCCAGGTTAACGCGCACGATATCGGCGGCGTAATCCCAGGTGAGGGTTTCCATCTTGTCGCAGGCTTTATGATAACAGGGGTTATGGTTTTCCCAATGTTCGATTGAAAGGTAAGTAGGGATCCCCGCCTCCAGAAAAGGCACATGGTCGCTGCCCCAGGCAGGCATGGCTATGTGCGGCTCTAGTTTGGTGTAAAGCCTCGCAAGCGAACCTACCCACTGCGCGTAGTCAGAGAATTCTTTATTAGTCTCGAGCTCCAGGATCCCGTCCTTGTTCCAGGAGATCATGTCCATATTTATGGCCCATTCCACCCTGGATAATTCCCCGGTTTCCTTGAGCTTTTTAGCGCAGGCGTAGCCGCCGGTTATCCCGTTCTCTTCCCCGTTCGCGGTCACGAAGATCAGGTCATGCCCGGCTTTATAGCCTGAGAGGACTTTGGCCATTTCCAGTACTCCGGCGGAGCCGGAAGCGTTATCGTCGGCGCCGGCATTCTCGAAACCAACCGAATCCATATGGCCTATTACAAGTATGGTCTTGGCTCCCGCCGTTCCTGCTTTCTTGCGCGCTAGTATGTTGCATTCTTTGTCGGCCTTCCGGTCCTTGTAGCATTGTCGCTCAACCGCATATCCCATTTCCTTAAAAGCAGCGGCAATGTAATCTGCCGCCAGGCGGTTGCCGGAGGCTGCGGAAATATCCAGCTGCGCGGCGCTTCGCTTGCCGGCTGCGGTTATGTCCCCTGCGTAGCCCATAAGCCGGGCGCTGTCCACTTTGGAGAGCACGGACAAGACCGCGGGATCCGCCGCTTTCTGAAAGCCGCGCGCGGCGGGGCCGTTGTATATTTCTCCGGGCGAGACCAGCCTGATCTTCGAGGCCAGTTCCGGAGGAAGCTCAGATATGGGGATGGTTAGTTCTATTACACGCGTGCGGCCCGCGGAATAGACGGTGGAGGAGAACCCCTCCATAATGTTAAGGAAGGCAGGATCCTGCGACAGGAGCAGGTAGGACGGCCCTCCGGCAGCTGCGGCGGGCAGGGCGTTACACATGGATGCAAGCAGGAATGCGGACGCGGTAAAGGCGTTAAGTTTCACCTTCAAATTATAGAGGAATCCCATTCGAAGTTCAAGGGCCTAAAGGGGCAGCACTTTACGGCCGTAAACCTCATTAAGTATTTGCGCTATAGCCGCGTAGAAGGCCGAGAGTCCGCAGAAGATTCCCTCGTAGCCGGCGGCGGTTTTGGAAGTGCCGGTAAAATCCGCGTAAGCCAGCATGAAGAACAGCACGGTCAGCGACAGGAAAACCGTCTGCAGGGCCCGGTTGAGTTTAAGCGTGCCGATGAACATACAGGCCGTGAACAGGCCCCAGACGGACAGGTAAAAGCCCATGGAGAGCTCGGAGGCGGCTTCGCCAAGTCCGAGCTTTGGGAGCACCAGCAGCGCCACCAGGGAAAGCCAGAAGAAGCCGTAAAGAGTAAAGGCGGTGGTTCCGAAAGTGTTTCTCTTCTTCCATTCCATGGCTCCTGCCATTACCTGAGCAAGGCCGCCGATGCAGATGCCCATCGCCAGGATCATCGTGTTCATAGGATAGAATCCGGCGTTATGCAGATTCAGCAGAATAGTCGTCATACCGAACCCCAGCAGGCCGAGGGGCGCGGGATTGGCGGTAGTGTCGGCGAGAACGAGCGGCGAGGTGTTTTCAGTCATTAGTTGTCTCCTTGAAATCAGTCCTGAGATTATACCAGTTCGGCAGGGGACCGCATATCTGCAACCCCTGCGCGGCACGCGAACCGGGAGGTGGTTCAAGTCAATCAGCCCGGGGAGTAAATTTAAAGACCCCCTTGCGGGGGTCGAAGATAAGTGGAAAGTGGGATCTTAGCTCCGGGCTGGACGGGAGGGTCGCTATGCGACGCGAACCGGGAGGTGGTTCAAGTCAATCAGCCCGGGGAGTAAATTTAAAGACCCCCTTGCGGGGGTCTTTAAATTTGCTCGCCGGGCTGGACTCGAACCAGCAACCCTTCGGTTAACAGCCGAATGCTCCACCATTGAGCTACCGGCGAATAAATACTACAGGATAATTATATCAAAAATTAGCCGCCGGTCAAATCCTACTAGCCTCTTTCCTTGCTGCGGATTTTTTGTAGAATATTCTCATGATCTCAAATGTCCAGGAATATTATCAATGCATACTAGATAATCTCACCGGCGGACTCGTCAGCGTGGACCTTAAAGGCCGGGTAGTTTATCTAAATCCCATGGCTGGAAAGATCCTGCATATGGAATCCGATACCTGTTGTAAAGAAATGCTTTACACCCGGGCTTTTGAAGCGTTCCCGGCCCTAACCGGCGTCATAAAGGAAACCATTGAAAGCGGAAAATGCGTACGCCGTGCCGAAATCTCGATCCTGCACGCCAATACCCCCCTCATTATCGGCTACAGTACCATGCTGGTGAAGAACCATGAAGGGACCGAACTTGGCGTCACCGTTATTTTTCAGGATATCTCCTTCGTGAACAAGAAGTGAACTATGGCCAAAACTAACCCTATGGACCAGGATCAGAAAAATCCCGCGGAGGTAAAACCGCAGCCCGCCCCTGCGGCGCCTATCCCCGGAACAGAAGCCTCGCGCGCACAGATAATTGTCTTCGCGGCTGGTCTGGCTTTTTTTCTGGTGCTCGCGCGCGCGCTGGACGTCCTGCTGCCCGGCATTTCCGAAAGCCGTATCGAGCGCTGGGTGATGTTGGGGTTCGGCGTCTTCCTGGCCTCCTTCCTTGCCTGGTTAAAGTAAACCATGGCTAAATACATAGATTATTACTCCGTGCTCGGAGTATCCAAGTCCGCCGGCGAGGGCGAGATCAAGTCCGCTTACCGCAAGCTGGCGCTAAAGCATCACCCGGATCGCAACCAGGGGAACAAGATCTCGGAATCTAAATTCAAAGAGATCAACGAGGCCTACGAAGTTCTTTCCGACCCGCAGAAACGGAAGATGTACGATCACGTGGGCGAGAACCCGCAGGAAAGCCAGGGCTATGCGCCTCCGGGCGGTGGTTACCAGCAGCGGCCGGGCGGCTTCCAGTACCAACAGCAGGGCGGGGCTCAAGGGGCGGAACAGTTCGGAGATTTCAGCGATTTCTTCCAGTCCATTTTCGGGGGCGCCGGCGCTCAGGGCCGCTCCTTCGGTAATTTCGGCGATATGCAGGAGGAAGAAACCGGGCGGTCCCCCCTCGATATGGAGGCTGAGCTCCAGCTTTCAGTTGAAGACCTCTTCAAGGGCGGACATAAACAGCTTTCATTCTCCTACCGCTCTGGCCGAAAAACCGAAACGCGCGACATAAACGTGAAGCTGCCAAAAGCGCTTAGGGGCGGAGCCACGATAAGGCTGCGCGGACAGGGCAAGGCCGCTGGCGGCAGGTCCGGTGATCTGTACCTCAAGATAAGCCTGTTGCCCGACCCTCGTTTTGAAATTGACGGAGATGATCTGGCGGTGAAGGTCGACGTTACTCCCTGGGACGCGGCTCTGGGCGCGGAAATACCCGTACCTTCCCCTATCGGACCTGTTACAGTAAAACTTCCTGCCTCTTCCTGGGGCGGGCGCCGGATGCGCCTGCCCGGGCGCGGGTTGCCGCGCAAAGACGGCACTCATGGGAACCTCTATGTAGTTATTTCCCTTGCCCTGCCGGAAAAGCTCTCCCCCCAACAACTGGAGCTTTTTAAGAAACTTAAAGAACTTTCGGTCTAAGGGCAATTCCAACAGCGGTAAAAAACCCCGGTGCCAGTGATACTGGCGCCGGGGTTTTAATATGCTGCTTGTCGCTCTTAGTTAAAGTTCGCCATGTTTATCTGCATAGTCGCGGCATCAGTTTTTTTCTGGGTCTTTATTTCCTGCGCGTTCTTGAAAGGCGTGCCAAGCTCCTGCAGCAGGCCGTCTCCCTGCACGTAGTAGATAGCCTTGGAGGAAATATCCTTAATGGCGGTGTGGACGGTCCAGCGGAGCTGCAACTGCATGGCGGCCACGGGGTCGGCGGCGGTGCCTACGTTGGCGATAGTGGAATCAGGCACTTCGGAGACCAGGGTAACCTTGTAGCCCCAGGCGGTTACTACATTAAGCGGCTCTATGGTCACGCCAGTGAGGAACTTGCCTTTGCCCTGGAAGTTGCCGGCATAGGTGTAATGTATCTGGTAGGTAACTTTTACAACTTCGGAGTCAAACCCGTTCTTCATGGAGAAGGAGTACTTCTTGGTGGCGGGTTTGCTCCAGCCCTGCAGCTGCGTCCAGTGGCTGGTCCCGTAAGGCACGGCGTTGGCGTAGTTGGTGGTGATGCTGACCACGGGCTGGTTCTTCTCGATAATGCCCCAGATTTTGTCCATCAGGTTGACAATGTTATCGATAACGCCGATAGTGCTGTTGATCTGGCTGACGCCATTATTGAAGCCGGTCATGGGGTCCACGGCTGTACCGGAGGTGCCGGGATTGCTTAAAGGAGGATTGATCACGGGGCCAGACGGAGGAGTGACCGGGCCCGAGGGAGGCTTGGGCAGATCGCCGGGGCCGGGGATGGTGCCGCCTCTGGAAGTGATATCCGTTATCTCTTCGATCACTATGGACTTCTCGTCCACCGCGAAGTACCTGGGGTCCGTAATGTCGGACGCCGAAACCCTTCCGACGAAGAGAGCCGCAATTGCCGTGGCGATAGTTAGAATCTTTTTCATTGTTTCTTTGTCCTTTGACCAATAATCTCTACTGATAGTATACAGGCCCGGAGTAAACATCATCAGTGGCTAAATACCCAGACACCAAGAATATTAAGACCTAGGCTCGTATAGGCCTTTGGGCCATAAAAAACCCGGCTCCAGTCTTTTACTGGAGCCGGGCAGTTTGAGCGCGTTGCTATCAGTTGAAGTTCGCCATGTTTATCTGCATGGTTGCGGCGTCAGTTTTTTTCTGGATCTTTATTTCCTGCGCGTTCTTAAACGGCGTGCCAAGCTCCTGCAGCAGGCCGTCGCCCTGTACGTAATAGATAGCCTTGGAGGAAATATCCTTAATGGCGGTGTGGACGGTCCAGCGGAGTTGCAGCTGCATGGCGGCCACGGGGTCCGTGGCGGTGCCTACATTGGCGATAGTGGAATCAGGCACTTCGGAGACCAGGGTAACCTTGTAGCCCCAGGCGGTTACTACGTTAAGCGGCTCTATAGTTACGCCGGTGAGAAACTTGCCTTTGCCCTGGAAGTTGCCGGCATAGGTGTAGTGTATCTGGTAGGTTACTTTTACTACTTCAGAGTTGAACCCGTTCTTCATAGAGAAGGAGTACTTCTTGGTGGCGGGTTTGCTCCAGCCCTGCAGCTGCGTCCAGTGGCTGGTCCCGAAGGGAACTGCGTTAGCGTAATTGGTGGTGATGTTGACCACGGGCTGGTTCTTCTCGATGATGCCCCAGATTTTGTCCATCAGGTTGACGATGTTATCGATCACGCCGATGGTGCTATTAATCTGGCTGACGCCATTGTTGAAGCCGGCCATGGGGTCCACGGCCGTGCCTGAAGTGCCGGAGGTGTCCCCGGGGTTGGTCAGAGGAGGATTGATGACGGGGCCTGACGGCGGAGTAACCGGGCCCGAGGGAGGTTTGGGAAGCGCGCCGGGTCCGGGGATAGTACCCCCCCTGTCGGTGACCTCTTCAATAACTATGGATTTCTCGTCTACCGCGAAGTATCTGGGGTCCGTAATGTCGGCCGCCGAAACTCTGCCCGCTAAAAGCGCTGTCATGGCTGCGGTTATCGCTAAAAGTCTCTTCATTTGTTATTTCTCCTTATCCTTTTTTTTGCCCGCTTAACGGACGGGTACTGGTTAGAACAGTTTCTCCGGAGTCAGCAGCGCGGCCGCTGACTTAACTTCTTCTATCTGCCTCTCTTTCTTCTTGAAGGGGCTGGCTATCTCTTCGAAGTAGCCGTTGCCCTCTACGTAGTAGATGCTGGTGCCATCTACTTCCTTAAGTACGGTCTTCATTACCCAGGAAAGCTTCATCTGCATGGCGGCCACCGGGTTAGTATCGGTGCCCACGTTGGCGATGGTGGAGTCGGGCACGGCGGCGTTCATGTAGAACTTGTAGCCCCAGCCCGCAGTGACCTTTACCGGAATGACCGCGACGCCGGTAAGGAACTTGCCTTTGCCTTTGTAAGCGCCGCCATAGGTGAAGGACATCTTGTAGGTGCAGTCTATCATCGTCATGCCGTAAAGGTTTTCGGCGTAGAAAGAATAAGTATAGGACTTGGGGCGGCTCCACCCGGCCAGCTGCGCGGCGGCAGTGACGCCCTGGGGATAGGCGGTGGCGTACTTGGTGTCTATGTTGACCACCGGGGCGTTGGCTTCGATGATGGCCCAGATCTTGGAAGCAATGTTCACGATGCTGTCGATGTTGACCAGCGCACCGGCCAGGTCCTTGGGCGGATTCTCCTGGAGCTGCACGTAGTTTATTACCTGCTCGTCCTCTACGGACACCAGGCTGACTTTTATGGAATCTGTTTTTATGGTGAAGTAATCAGGGTCGGCCTTGGAGTTGTCTTTTTCGTATTTGGTGAATTCCGGAGAGTTGGAGTCGGTGGCCCTCTCTACAAGTTCCTGGGCGGGAGCGGACACGACGGAGAAAGCGAAGATCGCCAGGAAGACCGCGGGGAAGGAGGAGAAGTTAATTTTCATTTGAAGTGTACTCCTATATTCTGTCTACACTAAGAGTATAAGGCCGAATGCCGCAATGTATCAGCATCAAAGGGCCCAGAGAGACGAGATATTTGGGCCTATATGTATCTGGGCCTTTGGGCCTAGTTGGCCCTTGACCTGTAAAGGGGTGTCAAGGGCGGAGCATCGTTCACAAGGATAAAGCAAAAGGGCGGGGCCTTGCGGCGCCCGCCCTTCACTATTTATTTATACCCTTATACAGCCGCTTTTTCTTCTTCGGCTTTGGGCACGTCGCAGTTCATAGCGGCCAGCTGCTTGTAGACGCTGAGCCTCCACTTGTATTCCTCGTCGGCCAGCTTCATCAGGCGGGCGGCTACTTCCGGCTTGGCTTTATGCAGCGAGCGGAAGCGGTTCTCCCCCATCATGAAGTCCGCCACGGAGGTGGTAGGCGCGCCGCTGTCTATTACCAGCGGATTCTTGCCCTGCGCCTTAAGCGCGGGGTTGAACCGGTACAGGGGCCAGCGGCCGGAGGTAACGGCCTTCTTCTGCTCGCCCATCGCGGTGCGCATGTCGATACCGTGCGCTATGCAGTGGCTGTAGGCGATAACTATCGAGGGACCGTCGAAAGCTTCGGCTTCCGCCAGGGCTTTCACGGTCTGCTGGTAGTTGGCGCCCATGGCTATCTGCGCCACATAGATGTTGCCGTAGGTCATGGCGATCATACCCAGGTCTTTCTTGGGCAGCACCTTGCCGCCGGCGGCGAACAGCGCCACCGCGCCCATCGGGGTCGACTTGGACATCTGGCCGCCCGTGTTGGAATAAACTTCAGTGTCGAGCACCATAATGCGCACTTTTCGGCCGGTGGCCAGCACATGGTCGAGGCCGCCGTAGCCTATGTCGTAGGCCCAGCCGTCGCCGCCGAGTATCCACAGGGACTTTTTCACCAGGTGATCCGCCAGGGTCAGCATGCGGGCGGCCTGCTCGCCGCCGGTGGCGGACAGCGCTTTCTTCAGGTCTGCTATGCGGCCGCGCTGCTGTTCAAGGGCCACCCATTCTTCCTGGGAGGCGTTAAGGATCTCGTCGCAGAGGCCGGCTTGGGCGCTCAGCTGGCCACCCTTCATGGCGGTCAGCACTTCGCGGGCTTCCTCGGTGAGCTTATCGTAAGCCACGCGCATACCCAGGCCAAACTCGGCGTTGTCTTCGAAGAGCGAGTTGGACCAGGCGGGGCCGCGGCCGTCCTCGCGCTTGCAGTAGGGGGTAGTAGGCAGGTTGCCGCCATAGATGGACGAGCAGCCGGTGGCGTTGGCCACGGTCATATGATCGCCGAACAGCTGAGTCATCAGCTTTACGTAGGGCGTCTCGCCGCAGCCGGCGCAGGCGCCGGAGAACTCGAACAGCGGGCGCACCAGCTGGCTGCCCTGTACGGTGTTGCGGTTAACCTTGGCAGACCCGGTGTCCTTAAGGCCGAGGAAGAACTTGAAGTTCTCGCGCTCGGTCTCGCGCAGCGGGAACTGGGGAGCGAGGTTGATGGCTTTGCGGCCTGTCTCTTTCCCTTCCTTCTTTTCTTTGGCGGGGCAGTTGTGCACGCAGGCTCCGCAGCCGGTGCAGTCTTCCACGGCCACCTGGGTGGTGAACTTAAGGCCTTTCAGCGCGATTTTGCCTTCCGCGGACTTGAAGGTCTTGGGGGCATTAGCGAGCTCGGCGGCGTCGTAACCCTTAATGCGGATGGCGGCGTGAGGGCAGACCAGCGAGCAGATGCCGCACTGGATGCACAGGTCGCTCTCCCACACGGGGCTCTCGAGCGCAATATTGCGCTTCTCGTACTGGGAAGTGGCGGTAGGGAAAGTGCCGTCGGCGGGCAGCGCCGAAACGGGCAGTTCGTCGCCGCGGAAGGCCATCATCTCGCACAGCGTGTCGCGCACGAAGGGCGGGAAGCCCTCTACGGCGCAGGCACGCTTTATTTTGGAGGTAAGACCGCCAATCTTTACTTCCTCTATCGCGGCCAGGGTCATATCGACCGCGGCGTTATTCTTGTTCACAACCTCGTCGCCTTTTTTGGAGTAGGTCTTCTTGATGGAGGTCTTGATGGCGGCAATCGCCTCGTCCTTCGGAAGGACGCCGGAGATGCCGAAGAAGGCGGTCTGCATAATAACATTGATGCGGGACGAGCCCATACCGGCCTCTTCCGCTATCTTGGAGGCGTTGATCACGTACATCTTAAGGTGCCGCTTGATGATAATTTCCTGCACTTCAATCGGCAGGTGGTCCCAGACCTCAGCCGCGGTAAACGGGCTGTTCAGCAGGAAAACCGCGTTCTCCTCGGCCTTGTTGAGCATCTCGTACTTTTCGAGGAAGCTGAACTGGTGGCAGCCGATGAAGCGGGCCTTGTAGATCAGGTACGGCGCGCGGATGTAATTCTTGCCGAAGCGCACGTGGGAGACGGTCATCGAGCCGGCTTTCTTTGAGTCGTACACGAAGTAGCCCTGCGCGTACTGGCCGGTCTCTTCGCTGATGATCTTGATGGTGTTCTTGTTGGCGCCCACGGTGCCGTCGGAACCCAGGCCGAAGAACAGCGCGCGGAAAATGTCCGCGGGTTCGGTGGTCCAGTTGGCGTCGTACTTCAGGCTCAGGTTGGTGACGTCGTCGTTGATGCCCACGGTGAAGCTCTGCACGGGCTTGGCGGCGTCGAGGTTCTCGATCACGGCTTTGGCCATGGAGGGCGTGAATTCCTTGGAGCCGAGGCCGTAGCGGCCGCCGATCACGGTCGGAAGCTCTTTAAGGGCGCCGGACTTGAAGGCGGTGGTGCAGGCGGTGATCACGTCCTGGTAAAGGGGCTCGCCCAGAGCGCCGGGCTCTTTGCAGCGGTCCAGCACGGCTATGGATTTAACGGACTTAGGCAGGGCCTTGATGAAGTCGACTTCGGAGTAGGGCCGGTACAGGCGCACTTTAAGCACGCCCACCTTGGCGCCGCTCTTTACCAGGTGGTTGACGGTGTCTTCCACCACGTCCGCGCCTGAGGCCATTACCACCACGACCTTGTCCGCGTCGGGGGCGCCTACGTAATCGAACAGACCGTATTTGCGGCCTGTGAGTTTCTCGAACTGGCCCATGGCTTCTTTGACCATCGTGGGCACGGCCGCGTAATACCTGTTGCCGGCTTCGCGGCCCTGGAAGAACACGTCGGGGTTCTGGGCGGTGCCGCGCATTACCGGGCTCTCGGGGTTAAGGCCGCGGCCCTTGTGCTCGGCAATCAGCTTCTCACTGATCATGCTGCGCATAATCTCGGGGGAGAGCGTCTCAACCATGTTGAGCTCGTGGGAGGTGCGGAAACCGTCGAAGAAGTGCACGAAGGGCACACGGGTCTTCAGTGTGGCGGCCTGCGCGATCAGCGCGAAATCCATAGCTTCCTGCGGGTTGGCGGAGGCGAGCAGCGCCCAGCCGGTCTGGCGCACGGCCATCACGTCGGAGTGGTCGCCGAAGATGGAGAGCGCGTGGGTGGCCAGCGCGCGGGCGCTGACGTGGAACACCGAGCTGGTCAGTTCGCCGGCGATCTTGAACATGTTCGGGATCATCAGCAACAGGCCCTGCGAGCAGGTGAAAGTGGTGGTCAGCGCGCCGGCCGTAAGAGCGCCGTGGACCGCGCCGGAAGCGCCGCCCTCGGACTGCATCTCGATCACGGAAGGGATGGTGCCCCAGATGTTCTTTTCGCCCTTGGATGACCAGATATCGGAAAGCTCGCCCATTACGGAGGAAGGGGTTATGGGGTAAATCGCTATAACTTCGTTGGTTTTATGCGCCACGAAAGCCGCGGCGGTATTTCCGTCCATCGCTACTCTTTTATTAGGCATTATAATAATCTCCTTAAGGATTTAGCTGCAAAATTTGCGGGAACTGTGGAACCTGACCTGGTAAGTATAGCATTTTCTTCCGCGCAGGTTTAAGCCGTCCCCACGTGTCGCGTCTTTATATTCCCTGTTAGGCGCTGGCGGCCCGAGCGCTATTTTGTATAATTTGTTTTAAAGTGCACGACGGGCCGAGTTCCCGCGTTAAACGGAGCTATCGTTATGGACAACAAGCCTAAAAAACCCACCCCTTCCCTGAAGCAGAACCATGGCCGCCACCAGGACCCTGTGGAGCGCCGCAGGAATTTTGAGGAAGTGGCCAACGGCTTTACGCTGGAAGACGCCGTTACCGAGGCAGCCCGCTGTCTTAACTGCAAGAACAAACCCTGCGAACTGGCCTGCCCGGTCAACGTCAAGATCCCGGAGTTCGTGGACCTCGTCTATAAGGAAGATCTCGGCGCCGCCGCCTCCAAGATCTTCGAGACCAGCCTGTTCCCGGCTATCTGCGGCCGCGTCTGCCCCCAGGAAAAATATTGCGAGAACGCCTGCGTTCTTAAAGAGAAGTTCGGCCCGGTTTCCATCGGCCGGCTGGAGCGCTTCGCCGCCGACTACGCCCGCAAGAACGAGCTTATTACCCCCCCGCCCTGCGCGCCTGACACCGGCTTTAAAGTGGCCTGCGTAGGGTCCGGCCCGACTTCCCTGGCCGTGGCCGCTGAACTCCGCAAGCTCGGCCACGCCGTTACCGTTTTCGAAGCGCTGCACGAGTTCGGCGGCGTGCTCAGCTACGGCATCCCCACCTTCCGCCTGCCGCGCGAAGTGGTGCGCTCAGAAGTGGAGACCCTGCGCAAGATGGGCGTCCGGTTCCTAAAGAACGTAATGATAGGCAAGTCCATAGCAGTGGACGAGCTCAAGAAAGACTTTGACATGATTTATATAGGCTCCGGCGCCGGCCTGCCCAGCCCGCTGAACGTGCCCGGCGAGGACCTGGTCGGCGTTTACAGTTCCAACGAATTCCTTACCCGCATCAACTTGATGGAAGCTTTTAAATTCCCGGCCACCGACACGCCTTTCTATATCGGCCAGAAAGTAGTAGTTGTGGGCGGCGGCAATACCGCCATGGACTCTACGCGCTGCGCTATGCGCCTCGGGCCCGAAAGCGTAACGTTGCTTTACCGGCGCACCCGCGCCGAAATGCCGGCCCGCGGCGAAGAAGTGGAGAACACCATGGAAGAAGGCGTCCACTTTGAATTTCTCACCGCGCCCGTGGCCCTTGAGGGTGACGAGAAAGGCAGGCTCAAGCGCGTGAAGTGCGTGCGCATGGAGCTGGGAGAGCCCGACGCTTCCGGCCGCAGGAAACCCGTGGAGAAGAAAGGTTCCGAATTCTACGTGGAGGCCGACAGCCTGGTGGTGGCGGTGGGCCAGAGCCCCAACCCCGTAATTCAACAGACCACCTCCGGCCTTTCGGTTAACAAGTGGGGCTGCATAGCGGTGGACGAAGCTACCGGCAAGACCGCGCTGGACGGCGTTTACGCCGGCGGCGACGTGGTGCGCGGCGGGGCCACCGTACTGCTGGCCATGAAGGACGGCAAGGCCGCGGCCCAGGCGATCCACGCCGAGTTAATGGCCAGGAAGTAAACAGGAGAAAACTTTATGAAACACGATATTTACTCCACGGAAGGACTTTACAAGATAGTTGAGAAGACGGAGCTGTCCCCGACCGTCTCCAGGCACGTGATCTACGCGCCGCTGATAGCCGCCAAGGCCAAGGCCGGGCATTTCGTTATCCTGCGTTCACATGAAGGTGGCGAGAGGATTCCAGTAACCCTGGTGGACTGGAACGCGGAGAACGGCACTGTTACCGTGATCATCCAGGCCATCGGAAAATCCACCACCCAGATGAACGCTTTCAAGCAGGGCGATTCGTTCAGCGACGTGGCCGGCCCGCTCGGCACCCCGGTGGAGATAAAGAAGTACGGCACCGTGGTGGGCGTGGGCGGCGGCGTGGGCATAGCCGAGCTTTACCCTATTGCGAAAGCTTTTAAGGACGCCGGCAATAAGATCATCTCCATTCTGGGCGCCCGCACTAAAGAGCTGCTCATCCTGGAAGACGAGATGAAAGGCATTTCCGAAAAGATGCTGGTTACCACCGACGACGGCTCCGCGGGCAAGAAAGGCCTGGTCACCGACGCCATGAAAGAACTGTACGCCGCCGGCGAAAAGATAGACGCCATCTTTACCATCGGGCCCATTCCCATGATGAAGTTCGTGGCTCTCACCTCGCTCCCGCATAAAACCCCCACCTTCGCCAGCCTCAACCCGGTGATGCTCGACGGCACCGGCATGTGCGGCGGCTGCCGCGTGGAAGTGGGCGGCAAGGCCCGCTTCGCCTGCGTGGACGGTCCCATGTTCGACGCGCACCAGACCAACTTCGACCAGCTTATGAAGCGCACCGCGGCCTACCGCGAGCATGAGAAGCTGTCGCTGGACAAATACGCCAAAGATCACGAGTGCAGGATAGGACTGCACTAAAGCCCCCCAAGCGGAAAATTGACAGCGGGCCCTCTTAAGTTGCAAAATTGCGTAAAGATTAAATCAGTTAGGGGAGATCAAAGAATGAAAAAAATAATACTCATAGCGGTTGTACTGGGCGCTTTCGGCGCCTCCGCCTACGCGGCCGATTACGGCAGCGCGGGTTGCGGTCTGGGCAGCCTGGCGTTCAAGCAGAACGATGGTACGCAAATCCTTGCGGCCACCACTAACGGCACCTTCGGCAGCCAGACCTTCGGCATAACCTTCGGCACCTCCGGCTGCAACGCCAAGGGGATGATAAAGGTTTCCATGGTCCGCGAGAGCTTCATTGAAGCCAACTACAAGGACCTGTCCCGCGACGTGGCCGCCGGCAAAGGCGAATACGTGACCAACCTGGCCAAGCTCTACGGGTATACCCCGGAGACCGCCGTCAAGTTCGCGCAGGTCCTTCAGAAGAACCACACCGTGATCTTCGCCGCCAACAACGCGAAGACCGCCGTTAACGAGATCAACAGGCTCGTCGCCAGCATATAATCGGTAACACAAAGATGAAAGAAAAACGGACCGGACGGGTAACACCTCCGGTCCGTTTTCTATTGGCCCTGCTGCTGCTTGCGCCGTCCCTGGCTCGCGCCGTCACGCCGGAGCAGGAACTTCGCCGTCTGACTCTGCGCCAGTCCGCGGCCGAAGCCTGGAAAGATCCTTACTGGCTCAGGCTTCTTTATTATGAGAGGAACTTCACCGGCGGTGGATATCACAGCCCGTCGGTAAACCTGAATTTTTTCATGTCGAAGTGGGGCAGGATCAGCCCGCGGCTGGAACTGGAAGCCGCCGTGGACGGCCTGTTCTTCGAAGGCAAGGATAACGACGCCAGCCCCGAATGCCGCTTCCCGGAACGCTATCATTGGCTGCGCGGCAAGCTTAGCTTAACTCCCTCCGAGTTCCCCCCGCGCGCCTGCACCGAGTTTGAAGAATGGAAGGCCGGGCTGGACGTGGAATCGGTAAGCCTGCTCTTCGCCGCCGGCTACCTCAACAACCCCTCTACGCTTTACGGCCACACTTTCCTGCGCCTGCATAAGCGCGGCGGCGCCGGCGCTGACCTGCTGGACTACACTATAAACTACGCCGCCACCGCAGACGCGGAAAGCGGGCTGTTCTTCGCTCTCAAGGGCCTTGTGGGCGCCTATCCCGGCCAGTTCTCGACCATCCCTTACTATCTGAAGATACAGGAATACCACAACATAGAGAACCGGGACTTGTGGGAATTTCCGCTTAACCTGAAACCGGAAGAGATCGACCGCCTGCTGCGCCACGGCTGGGAGCTGGGCAAGGTCTCTTGTCCCTACCTGTTTTTTACCCGCAACTGCTCCTATCAGCTGATGCGGCTGCTGGATATTGTAAAGCCCGAGCTCGACCTGCAGCGGCGCTTTCGTCACTGGGTTATCCCGTCGGATACGGCTAAGGCCGTAATTGCGGCTTCCCCCCCGACCGCCCCGGTCTGGCGGCCTTCCCTCTGGAAGAACGTAGAGTGGAAAAGGGCGCAGCTTTCCGAAGCGGAAAAAGCCTCGGTGCTCGAGCTTGCGCGCGGCGATCAGGCTGCCGAACTTAAGCGGCTC
>JBBRDG010000007.1:0-58115 GCA_038204165.1 Elusimicrobiales bacterium | reverse complement strand
GTGTAGAGCGCGGAGGTGCAGCAGACGCGCGAACAGTAATCGTTCACTTTACCATCAGCTTGCGGCTTATGCACGCCCTCCACCTGGCGCGAGCCCACGCAATGTATCATGGCCAGGCTCTTTATTTCCTTGCCGCCGTACTCGAAGCGCCCGGCAGGGGAGCTCTTCAGATGGGCTATCAGCTCGGGCAGGGTTACCACGTTGGGCGCTTCACCGTAGCCGAACTCGCCCTTGTAGGGTTTGTAATGCTCGTAGCCGGTGGCCATCACTATGGCGCCGGCCTTAACCTGCTGCATCTGGCCGTCTGATTTTTTAAAGTTAATGACAAAGTTCCCGACGAAGCCGCTGACAAAATCTATCTCGGCGCCGGTGTAAACCGTTATAAGCTTTTCCGCGGCTACCAGGTCCTCGAATTTCTTCAGCAGCGCGGAGGCTGCCTCGCCCGAAGGGTAGAGCTTGCCGAGTTCCAGCAGTTTGCCCCCCAGCCGCGGGCCCTTCTCTATGATTACGGCCTCAAGACCTTTGCCCGCCGTAGCTAACGCCGCCTTCATACCGGCTACGCCGCCGCCTATCATGGCCACGCGGTGCTCGGCCGCTACCCGGATGGCGTTAAGGGGATCTTTGCGGCGCACTTTCTCCACGCCGGCCTGGGCCAGCTTTATAGCCTTGGCGGTGGCGCCCGCGTGGTCCGCCTTATGCACCCAGCTGGACTGTTCGCGGATATTTACGTGCTCGTGCAGGTAGGGGTTTACGCCGGCGCGCTGCAGTACCGCGCGGAAGGTGAGGTCGTGCAGGCTCGGGGAGCAGGCGGCGACCACGGTGCGGTTGATGCCGAGATTTTTTATATCTTCGGTTATCATGTCCTGCCCGTTGGAGGAACACATAAAAGCGTATTCCCGTGCAACCGTAACGCCGGGATACGTGGCCAGTGCCGCGGCCACGGCCTTAACGTCTATGATGTCGGAGATGTTGCCGCCGCAGTGGCACACGTAAACTCCGACTTTCGGCTCCTGCCGGTAGTTGTCCTTAGCGGTTTCTTCCTTTGTTTTCTCGTCCATCACAGTTTCCTCATATAGTTGACGGCTTCTATCGCGGCGGAACCGGCGTCCACCACGGAGTCAGGAATATCGCGCGGGCCCTTGACCACGCCGGCGGCGAAAACGCCCGCCCCGGCGGTAACCGCCGAGGAGATGGTTTCGTCGGACAGCTTCACAAAGCCGTACTCGTTAAGCTCCGTTCCCAGCTTGAAAGAAGCGGTGTCGCAGCCCGGCACCAGCCCCTGGGAAAGCACCACCAGGTCGTGCTTAACCTCTTCGGGGGCGGAAGTTCCCTCCTGGCGCTCTATGCGAACGATGGGATTGTGGTCGGCGTCCTCGGTGATCTTGGCCACCTTGGCCTTGACGAAGCTGATGCCCATGGCCCTGGCGTTGTTGTAAAACTGATCATAGCCCTTGCCGAAAGCGCGGATATCCATGTAATAGATGGTGATATCCGCGGTGGGCAGCGAGCCGGACAGCAGGATAGCCTGCTTTATGGCGTACATGCAGCAGACGCGCGAGCAGTAGGGCACGCCTATGCTTTTATCGCGCGAACCCGCGCACTGCACGTAGGCTATGGAGTCTGGCACCTTGCCGTCGGACGGGCGCAGCACGCGGCCATACGGACCGTGCGGGGCCAGCAGGCGCTCGGCGGCCATAGGGGACAGCACATTGGGGAGAGCCCCAAGGCCGTACTGCTTCTTGGCAGTCATGGGCGTGGTTTCATAGCCGGTGGCCAGTATTACGGCCTTGGCTTTTATTTCAACCGGGGCCGGCTCCTGCAGGAAGTTTATGCAGTCCTTGGGACAGGCGCGCGCGCAGGCGCCGCAGCGGATGCAATGCTCCGGGTGCATAACAGGGTACTGCGGAATAGCGTTGGAGAAAGGTATCGAGATGGTTTTCTTGGCTCCCATGCCCTGCTCATATTCGTCGGGCAGAAACACGGGGCAGACTTCTTCGCAGCGCTTGCAGGAAATACATTCTTTCTCATCTATGTAACGCGGCTTGCGGGTGACGGCGGCGGTAAAGGTTTTACTTTCGCGCTTTACGGCGTCCACCGTGCTGTAGGTAAGGGTCTGTATGCGGGGATGATGGGAAACCGAGGCCATGCGCGGGGTAGTAATGCAGCTGGCGCAATCGAGCGTAGGAAACACCTTGCTCAGGCTGATCATCTTGCCGCCAATGCTGGGAGCTTTCTCAACAATAGCTACCGAAAAGCCCTGGTCGGCCATATCCAGCGCAGATTGCAGGCCGGCTATGCCGGAACCTATCACCAGCGCGTCTACTTCAATTTTTTCAACAGGACTCATATTGCGGCCACCACCTTTTCCATTCCGGCTATTTCTTTAAGGAAGGCCTCGCGGCAGACGGTACATATAGTGGTAAGTTTCAGGCGGTCCGCGGCTATGCCTTTAACCTTCATCAGCTCGTACACGCGCGCTATGCGCTTTGCGAGGCGTTCGTAGGCTCCCGTGTAGGGGCAGTCTGAACCGGAGGACATGATAATTATGCCGCCTATGCCTTTCTCGTAAGCCCTGAGGTAGAAATCCTCCGGGAACATTACAGGGTCCGGCACGCGGATAATATACGTATTAGAGTCGTACCCCATCCTGGCCTGCCCGACAGCGTCGGCGCCCGGATAAGAACTGTGATTGGTCGTAATAATTAATATTTTTTTCTGAGTCATACGCAAAAAATCCTAATAAGAATAGGGTGAGGTGACGGATATGGGTTCGGCGGACCCTCACGGAGGCCTGAGCTTACGTAAGCGAAGGCCGAGTGAGGAGGGGCTGGCACGGTGTGCCCCGACCCCGTGTCCGACGGGCCCATATCCGCCGCCGAGCCCGGCTAATTTATTTTTTGCGGGTGACGAAGAGGCTCTCGTAGCCGTCGTGTTCCACCACGCCCATATATTCGTGCCCGGCCTTGGCGCACCAGGCGGGAATATCCTCGCGGCTGCCTTTATCCCCGGACTGTATTTCCAGCACGCCGCCCACGGGCACGCCGGCAATACCTTTTTTGGCTTCCAGCAGAGGGCCGGGGCAGGCCATAGAGCGGGCATCAACGGTTTTAGCGGCTTTAATTTGGCTAAGGTCCATATAATTCTCCTGTCTACTTGGCTTAAAGTTCTAAATTAGGACAATATAGTTTCTTTATCCTGGCAATAAGATCGGCCAGTTTGAGGTCTTTAATGCTATAGAAGATGCGGTTGCCGTCGCGGCGCTTTTGAATAAGCCCCCGGTCGGCAAGCACGCGCAGGTGCTGCGAGATGTTCCCCTTGGTCGTGCCGAGCTTCTCTATAATCTCTTGCACGAACATTTCCCTTTTCAACAGCATACATATTATCATGAGTCTGGAGGAATGCGCAATGCAGGAAAGCATACCGGCTATCCCCTCAGCTTTAGACAATATCGCTTTATTCATGTATAGTAGTTTAGCTTATACTAAACTAGATGTCAAGCGGCTTCCGGGGCATAAAATCGAGGAGCCCCCGGTGAACGGGGGCTCTCTCAATTGGCACAAGGCCGTACTTTAATTTTTACCGCACACCGCGTAAGAGGACCGGAAGCCGGAAAACAAAACCGCAACCGGAAAACCCGCCCGGGAGCCAGCCGCCCCATAGTGGGAGAGCCGCCGAACCGGGACCCCGCCTGCCGCGCGCCCTGTGGGCCGAAGCAGAGACCGGAGTACACCCCGCGAACGCACCGCAACCGAACCAAAACTGACGACGCCGCAAGACGCCTCGCCAACCTGCAGCGAACCGGGGGAAACCGCGCCGGACCGGGGCCGAACCCCGAACCACACCGCCAACCACGCCGCCGGCGCCAAAAAGAGATCAAGACTACAAATCGAGTATAACAGCGGAGTCTTGACTTGTCAAGGCCCAGGCTAATCTATTTTTTTATTTCCTTTAAGATCCTGGCGGCTATCTCGGAATACGCGCCGCCGAAGTGGTGCCCGCCGCCGAGCTTCACCACCACAAAGCGGGCCGGGTCCAGCACCTCGCAGAGGTTCCCCTTATCCGCCTTGCCGTAAAAACAGAGCACTGGTGAACCGCCCCAGGCGTCGGCTTCCGGTTTTATCGGCGCGCCATTCTCCCCCCCGCCCAGCCAGTCTTTGAGCTTAAACTCAAACTCGGCTTTCTGCCCCGGCCCGAGCAGGGCCAGCAGGGCCACCCGCGCCTTTGCTTCCGGCGTCAGCCTGTTAACGGCGAAGGGTAGCACGTCGGCGCCGCGCGAATAGCCGACCAGCACCACTTTTTCCTTGCCCCAGGTTTTCGCGAAATGCTCTACCACCCGGGAAAGGTCCGCGGCCAGGCCCTCGGGGCGGCGAGGCTTCCAAAAATACTTAAGCGAGTCCAGCCCCACCACCGGCACCCCGTCCTTCACCAGCGCTCCGGCCACTTCCCGGTCTATGCCGGCCCAGCCGCCGTCGCCGGAAATTATCACCGCAAAATACGGCTTGTCCGTTACGGCCGGCAGCTGCACCAGCGGCAAATCGGCAACAGCCGCGGGCGGCGCCGTAGCTACTTCCACCGCGCTCAGGCGGGCAAAAGCGGCCTCGAACTGCGGCACCCAGTTCTTCTGCACGCCGAAGCCATGGCCAACCTTGGGCAGGATCACAATATCCCCGCCCCGCACGTCCTTAACAAAACTTTCGGTGGCGGCCGGGTCGCAAACCTTGTCCTGCAGGCCCTGAAAGGCCACCCAGCGCTCGGGCAGGGCCGCGGGTAAATAATAAAAGCCCTTCCCCGGAGGCAGCGGTTTATAGGCCAGTCCCGAGCCTTTGCAAAGCGGCTTAGGGGTTTCCAGGTCGGGGCAAAAGCCAAGGCTTAACGCCGCCCGGAAAGTGTTAGGCGGCGCCTGCGCCAGCAGCGCGTAGGCCAGCGTGGCCCCCGAGGAAAACCCCGCCAGCACCGGCCTTATGTACTGGGGCAGCCCCAGGTCCTTCTGGGCGAACTGGCTGAGCTCTTCAAAATCCGCCGCGGCATACCAGCACTCGCCGCCGGTGGCACGCATGGCCTTGAAATATTTAGTTATATCCACGCCCAGCACCAGCGTATCCATCTTTTCCAGCATTCTGGCCATGTCCACCACGCCCAGGTTCCAGCCGCCGTCGCCGGAAATAAAAATGGCCACCTTCTGCACCTTGGCCGGCCGGTACACGGCCACCTTGCCGAATTTCCCGAATTCAATTGAGCTTTCCGCGCCGCGCACAGGGGCCGCGGCGGTAAGGACGCAGAGCAAAGCGAGCACCTTTTTCATCTTGAAACCACTCCTTTAAGCCCGCCGGAAACCAGCCCGGTCACGTCGAGCAGAATGCCGGGCAGCGCCAGGCCGCCGGGCGAAGCCAGGTAGCGCGGTTCCCAGACCGGGGAAAATTTTTCTTTATACGAGCGCAGCCCCTGGAAATTATAAAAGTTCTCGCCGTGCCGGTACAGGAAACTGCCAAGCTTTATTCCCAGCGGGGCCAGCGCGTGGCTCTGAATGCCGGAAAGCGGGGCCATGCCCAGGTTAAAGCGCTGGTAGCCCTGCTCCCTGCCCCAGAGCATCAGCCTGGCGAAAAGGTAGTCCATAACGCCGTTGGGCGAGCCCGGCAGGTAGCGCATCAGGTCCAGCGAAAGTTCGCCGTTCCCGGCCCAGATATTGGCGAAAGCGAAGATGGCTCCTTCCTTCTTCACCACTGCACAGGGAAAACGCATAACGTATTCCTCGCTGAAAAAACCCAGCGAGAAGCCTTTTTCCCTGGTCTTCTTTTCCGCCAGCCAGCCGTCGGAGACCCGGCGCAATTCGGGCAGAAGCGCCGGCACGCCTTCCCTGGCTATCACTTCAAAGACAAAGCCGTCCTTCTCCGCCTTGGTTACGGTCTGCCGCAGCGACTTGCGCGCCCCGCCCTCCAGCGTAAAATCTGTCAGCGGAACATCCCCCTCCTCGCCCAGTTTAAGGAAGGACATCCCCAGGTCCGCGAAGAGAGCAAGGTCCGCGCCGGGCACCTCGTAGAACACCGGGCGGCCGCCGTGCAGGTCGCAGAGCTCGGAGAACCGCCACAGCAGCTCCTGCCGCTCGTCCCTTGGGCCCACGGGCCCGCCGAGGCAGACCCAGCTGCGCCCGCGCACGCCGTACATTAAAAAAGCGTTGCCCCGCTCGCTGAAAAGCAGCTGTTTGTCGCCCAGCAGCGCCAGCCAGGCGGAGGTTTCCGGCGAGGCCGCGGCTATAACGGCGGCGCGTTCCAGGTCCGCGGCGGAAGGCGCGCTGGGCTCAGGCTGCGCCACCCTGAAGAGTCTCGTCAGGGAAACCAGCAGCACCACGAAAGAAGCGCCTACGCTCGCGCGCAGGAACCGCGGCGCGTTGTGCGCCAGCTCGAACTGCCAGAACAGGGAGCTGGAATATTCCACGTGTTTGAACGAGAAAAGCCCAAGCCACACCGAGGCGCCCACCGCCAGCAGCACCGCGCCCAGCCAGCCGGGGCTAAGACTGTCGGCGAAGAAAGACGCCTTCCGGTAGAATTCCCGGCGCGAGGCAAGCAGCGCTGCCAACATGCCGAAAAGCAGCAGCGCTTCTTCAAAATCCAGCCCTTTCAGCAGCGACAGCAACACCCCGGCCGACAGCAGCGCCACCGAAGCGTGCCAGGAAACGTCCAGCCTGCGCTGCAGGCCGCGCGCCACCACCAGCAGCGCCGCGCCGCCCATGCTGGCCAGGAAATGGGAAGCCTCAAGCACCGGCAGCGGCAGCAGGCCGCCCAGGAGCAGCAGGCGGTCGCGGACTCCGGGCGTGGCGCCCGAGAAAAGCAGCACCACCCCGCCCAGGAAAACCATAACGGACATGGCCTGCGGCACCAGGCCGGGTGCCAACCGCAGGAAAGCCCCTGCCCGGCGGTAAACCTCGTGCAGGGCCAGGTAAGCCGAAGCCAGGATCAGCGGCAGCAGGTAATAGATGGCGCGGTAGGCCAGCAGCGCGCCCATAACCTGCGCGGCAGGCGCCTGCCGCCCGGCAAAAACCAGAATGACGGTTTCAAAAACTCCCAGGCCGCCGGGGACCTGGCTGGCTATGCCCGCCACCTGGGCAAGCATGAAAACGGCCAGCAGGTCGAAGTAACCGAAAGCCGTAGAAACTGGCAGCAGCACGAACAGCACCCCGGCCGCCAGCGCCCAGTCGGCGGCCGAAGCCGCCAGCTGCAGCGCCGCCAGGCGCGGGCGCGGCAGAGCCAGCTCAAAACCGCGCAGCGTAAGCGTTCGGCCCCGCGCCGCAAAGAATAGGTAGACGCCCGCGGCGGCCGTCATCGCCAGCCCGAGCGCGCGCAAGGAGACCACCGGCAGACTCAGGCTGGGAGGCAGGGCCGGCGGGTGTATAAGGAACACCGCCCCGCCCAGCGCCAGAATGCCCAGCCAGAACGTGCCTATACCGAACCCGATGATCTGCGCTATCTCCAGCGAGGACAGTCCCTGCGCGGAATAAAGGCGCAGGCGGATGGAGCCGCCGGAAAGCGCGGCCATGCCCACATTATTGCTGAACGCGAAAGCGGTGAACGAAGCTGCGGCTATCTTAAGGTAGGAAAGCTGACGGCCTATATAGCGGAAAGCCAGCAGGTCGTAACAGGTCAGGATGGCATAGTTTGCGCCGGTAAGGCCGAGCGCGGCGGCCAGTTTCCAATACGGCAGCGATTTGAACTCCGCCGTTATCTGGTGGTAGGAATAAAGCCTAAGCTCGTGGCGCAGCAGCAGCAGCGCCCCGGCGAAGAGCGCTACCCCGAAGAAAGGCGCCGTATATTTTAAGATCTTTTTCATAAGCCCGGACCGACATGATATTCTATAAAAATGCGGCACCTAAATAGCCAGACCCGTAAAATCGAGGAGCCCCCGGTGAACGGGGGCTCTCTCAATTGGCACACGGGCCAGGACCGCATATGACCGCGACCGCAACTTCGCTAAGGGGCCGTCCGGAAGACCAGGGCGCTAAACGCGCCGGAACCGGAACACCCGCCGGGAGCAGGCAACGCCGAGAAGGCGACCAGCCGAGCCGGAACCCGGAAACCGCGCCGCCCTAAAGGGCGGGAGACGGACCAGGCACTCCCCGCGTACGCGCAACCGAGCTGAAACCGCACTCCGACGCCGCAAGAACGCCGAAACTACGCTGGCCGCGAACCGGGGGAAACCCGCGCCGGGGGCCGGGAGAGACCCGGAGCCCAGAACCACCACACCGACGGCGCGCTGAAGAGATCAAGACTACAAATCGAGTATAACAGAGGAAACTTGACTTGTCAAGGCCCAGACTAACAACTAAAATAATCTTTGATTTAAGCGCGCCGGCCTCGGCGTGGCGCAGCTATTTTACAGAAAAGTCTTCAAGCTTTATGAAGTTGAAGCCGCGGCGGCGCAGCTCGGGAACTGCTAATTCCAGCGCCTGTTTTTCCTGCAGCTCCGGGTGGTTGAAGTGCATGATTACCACCGCGCCGTGGCGCGCGCCGTTAAGAATATTCTTGCTCATGGTCTTGCCCGAAGCTTTCATGGCGTCCCCGGAGAGGATGTCGTAGCTGACCACCTCCATACCCAGGCGTTCGGCCACCTTAAGGGAAAGCTCGTCGGTGTAGGCTGTAGCAGAGCGGAAGAAGATGGGCCGGCGGCCGGTTAGCAGCGTTATCTTTCTGGCGCCCAGCTCCATTTCGTCTATCACGTCACCCAGATTCCTGGTAGCGTGCACGCCGTACTTGGTCCTCCCCTCCGTGGAGCAGAGCCGGTGCATCAGACCGTGGTTCTCAATTTCAAAAAGAGGGTCTTTGGCTAGTTCGGCGAAGGTTTCTTTATTCTTCTCTATCCAGATGCCGGTCACAAACAGCGTTGAGGGAATCTGCTCTTTACGCAGGTAATCTATAAGCGCGGCGTTATAGCCGCTGCTTCTGCCGCCACAGGCGTCGAAGGTAAGAGCTATAACCTTCTGGTCCATACTCTTGTCTTTATCTTTACGCCCGTATTTCACGAACTCGCTGAACTTTCCGGACTTGACGTTAACGAAATCGGCCATGATACGTTTCTTAAAAGCCAGGTAGTCGGGGGTGTAATAGGAAACGAAGGTATTTCGCTCGTCGCCGCGCTGGCGCGTTTTACCGGCCGCTCCCAGCAGGAAAGCGGCGGTGAACATAGTTAAGAAGAGCCTGCTGTTGCGCGACATCGCTATATTCTAGAAAATTCCGCGCTTAAATTGGGTTTTACCCCGACAGGCCCTTGTCGGGGTGACCTGCTATGCTATTGGTATCTACACGCACCGCTTCATAACTTAATTCAGGGGAACAGGGGGCGTTATGAAATGGACAGTTAAAGAGTGGCTTACCGAAGGTTACAGGGCGCGCCGGGCCGGCGTGCTGACGGCTTATATCTACCGCGCGTTGAAATGGCCGGACTACTACCGGAATTCCGGGCCGGCCTATGAAGTAAAATACGGCGGGGCGACCATAGCGCTGATCCGGTTCGAGGGGAAAGGCGCCACCGTAAAGGCGCTGGAGGCCGCCGCCCGCTTTCCGGAAATAACAGACCTGGATCTGGTGGAGCTGGCGCTGTGGGTAAGCAAACTTAAGGGCGCCTGCTCGCTGAACTGACGCCACTAACTTTAAAAGCGCGGCGGCATTTTTACTTAAGCGCCATGGCGCGGCGGCGGATTTCGCGGATAAGTCCGCGGAAAATATAGGTGTGCACCGGGTAAAGCGAATACCAGTAGACGTTGCCCAGGAAGCCGCGCGGCTCAAAGTAGGCCGTCATCCGCAGTATGCAGGATTCCGCGCTTCGCGGCCTGGCTTCGAACTGCAGCCAGCCTTTGCCGGGCAGTTTCATCTCGGCGCGCAGCAGGAGCATCCGGCCGTCTATAACGCGCTCCACGCGCCAAAAATCCAGCGGCTCGCCCTGGTGAATAAGATTAGGGTGAAGCCGGCCGCGGCGCAGGCCGACCCCGCCGATCAGCCTGTCCTGAAAGGCCTTTATATTCCAAAGCCACTGCCCGTAAAACCAGCCGCGCTGGCCGCCTATGCCGCAGAAAATTTTAAAGACCTTCTCCGCGGCCGCTTCCACGGTTATGTAGTGGTCCTGCAGAATTATCCCCTCGGTATCTATAAAGGAGCACGGGCGGACGTAAACGGGCTCGTAGGCGGCGGTCCAGGAACTCTCCACGGCATTATCCGAAGTGCGCGCCAGGGCGTACTGAACGGCGGTGCGGTAATCCAGCGGAATAATATCGGGAAAAATCCGCAGCGCCTCGTCAGAAGAACAGACCACGTCATTAGAAAGGCTCTCCAGCAACGGCTTGGCCATTACGGCCGGCACAGGCGTCAGAAAGCCCACGAACCTGGCGGACAGCTCCGGCGACAAGAGGAAGCAGCTAAAAAAGTTTCGCTTCAGGCCGCGGGTTTCGGCGT
Source organism: Elusimicrobiales bacterium (assembly GCA_038204165.1). Taxonomy (GTDB): domain Bacteria; phylum Elusimicrobiota; class Elusimicrobia; order Elusimicrobiales; family UBA9959; genus UBA9959. Next base: position 47,679 of record JBBRDG010000007.1, on the reverse strand, counting down.
AAATAGTCATTAGTTCGCGGTAGGTATGCACGCCTATGCCGCCTATCTCTATAATCTTACCGTCGGAAAGCGGGTTATCCAGCGCCGCGGCCAGGTAGGCCAGTACGTCCCGGATCGCCACAGGCTGGCAGCGAGTAGCGCGCAGGTAGCTAAAACAGGGGATGAACGGCAAACGCTCCACCAGATAGCGGATAATTTCAAAAGAAACGCTGCCGGAGCCCACTATTATAGCCGCGCGGAACTCTGTAACGTTAAGGCCAGCTTCGCGCATAACCTGGCCCATATGATGGCGGGAATTAAGGTGGGGCGAAAGTTTAGCCCCCTCGCCGCCAAGGCCTCCCAGGTAGATAACTTTTTTCACTCCGGCCTCTTTAGCGGCCGCCGAGAAATTCCTGGCGGAAATTTCTTCTACAGCCTCAAAATTGTCCGCCTCCGCCATGGAATGAACAAGGTAATAAGCGGCATCCGCGCCGGCCAGGGCCTCTTTAAGCCCTGACCCGCAGAACATGTCGCCTTTAAAAACATCAACACTGCCGGACCAGGGGCGGCCTTCCAGGTTTTCCGGGTGCCGGGTAAAGGCCCTTACCCTATAGCCGCGGGCGAGCAGGCGCGGGATAAGGCGCCCGCCTATATACCCAGTGGAGCCGGTAACTAAAATTGTTTTCATGGGAAATATTTTGGCGCTCTTATACGGTCAGGATGTTCCGCTCTTTCGCCCAGTTGCGCAGGAAATCCACGGATTCCGCTTTTATCACGGAAAGCGGCCGGGTAAGCCGGATCTGTTCCAGGATGTGCTTAGAAGTGATCTTCTCGTTGGCGCCGGAGGCGCTGTAAAGAGCCGAAATCACGGCCTGCTCTATTTCGGCGCCGCTGAAACCAGCGGAACTGGCCGCCAGGCTGGCCGCGTCGAACGCCGCGGGGTCCAGGCCGCGCTTTTCGAGGTGGATCCTGAAAATCCCCTCGCGGGCGGCGGCGTCGGGGAGGTCGGAAAAAAATATTTCATCAAAACGGCCCTTGCGCAGCAGTTCGGGCGGGAGGCCGTTGATGTCGTTGGAGGTGGCCGCTATAAAGGAGCGGTCCTTGCGCTCCTGCATCCAGGTCAGCATGGTGCCGAGCACGCGCTTGGAAACGCCGCCGTCCACCTCGCCGGAAGAGGACGCGAAAATTTTTTCTATTTCGTCTATCCACAGGCAGACCGGGGCAAGGCGCTCCACGGTGGCCAGCGCCTTGCGCAGGTTTTCCTCGGTTTCGCCGATATACTTGGAGTAAAGCCGGTTCAGGTCCAGGCGGTAAAGCGGGATGCCCAGCTCGCCGGCTATAACCTTGGCCGCCAGGGATTTACCGCAGCCCTGCACGCCCAGCAACAGCAGGCCCTTAGGCGGCGGCAGCGGGCCGTCGGTAAAGAAAGAATTCTTCCTGTCGGCGATCCAGCGTTTCATGTTGTCGAAGCCGGCTATGCCGCTCTTGCTCTCCGAGCCGAAATACTCAAGGATGCCGTCCTTGTCGAAGGCCTCTTTCTTGAACTTCTCTATCTCCACGATATCGTTCACGTCAAATCGGCCGTCCTTGAGCATACACATGTTCAGGGCGTTCCTGACCTGCTGCAGGGAAAGGCCCCTGAGGGTTTTAACCACGCGGCGCAGGGCCTCGGGCGGCATGTCCACCTCCAGCCTGGCGGCGGTTACCTTGAACTCGGCCACGGCGCGGTTCACCTCGGCCAGGATCTGCATCTCGTCCGGGTAGCCGCCTGAAATGCGGGCGGACAGCGGGGCTATGTCGGACGGCAGTTTCCCCTCCGCGCCGAGCAGCACCACGGTATTGGGGGTGCCTTTTATGCGGTTCAGGATATCCTTGAAGAACCGGGAAGCGGAAGCGTCGCCGAGGAAACGGTCGAAGTCGCAGAAAGCGAACAAAGCTCCGGGCGCGGGGTGCGCCAGGTCCTTTACGGCGCCGTTCGCCTCTACCACCAGGTCGTTCACTATGCGCAGCATGGCCACGGCGTCGGTGGTTTTATAGAAGGAATTTTCGTTCTTGCCAATGCGCAGGCCCTTGGTGAGGGACCAGGAATAGAAGGTGAAACCGAGGGCCTGGGACGCGCGAAAAAGTTGGTCCATCACGTAGTCTTCGTCGATGGTATCCACCAGCACCAGCGGGTAGCGGGATTTGATAAGGAGGGAGATTTCTTCTTCGAAATTCATTTAAGGGAAGACGAACGTGGAATGTGCACGGCGGATATGTCGCTTTGCTCCATCCACCGATTAATGTGCACGGCGGATATGTCGCTTTGCTCCATCCGCCGATTAGGGAGTCCCGATCTGAAGTTGCGCCCGGCAGACGGCCACAACTTTCGCCTTCGCCGTCGCTCAGGCGAAGTCGCGGCCCCGGCTCCCTGCTGCGGCCTGCTGGCCTCGCAGGTCCGCCTTTCGATTCCTGACGCGAGCCAAATTGTTGGCTCGCTCCGGGTTTCTGATAACGGAATATGGTGCGCCCGGCAGGAATCGAACCTGCACTAGAAGCTTCGGAGGCTCCTGTGATATCCATTTCACCACGGGCGCTTAAAAAGATCTGAGAACTGTACAACTTAACCTATTACATTTACATTATAGCCAAATAGCGGGTACCCGCTATATATGCTTTTTCGCCAGTTCCACCAGCTGCTGCTCAAAAGCCTTCATGTCGGCGGGCACTTCCCCACCGCCCTGGGCGAAGTCCTTGCGACCGCCGCCGGAACCGTTCACTACGTCGGCCACGCACTTGGCGATGGCGGAGGCATCGGCCTTCACGTCGCCGGTATGCGTTATGATAAAGGAGAATTTGTCTCCCGTCCGGGAGTAAATAAAGAGCAGCGTGGATTTGAGGTCCTTCTTGATCTCGTCGGAAAGCCCGCGCAGGGCTTTCATCTCCAGCGCGCCGGCGTCGTACACCAGGAAGCTGGAGCCGGAGCCGTCAATGCCCTCCGTCAGCAGCCTGCGGCCGGCGGAGGCTGAGGCGGAAACCTGGGAGGTTTTCGCCTTGCCGGACTTAAGTTCCTTGATGCTCTCCAGCATCTGGTCAATCCGCAGCGGCAGGTCCTGGGCCGGTACGGAAAGCTTGGCGGAAAGGGTTTCGGCCACCCTGGCCAGGCCGGAAAGGTACAGCACCGCCGCCGGGCCGGCCACGCCCTCTATGCGGCGCACGCCGCGGGAAACCGAGGAATCCTTGAGGATCTTTATGATGATGAGCTCGCCGGTACGGTCTATATGCGTGCCGCCGCAAAGCTCCAGGCTATAGCGGTCCCGGGCCGCGTCAAAACCGCCGCGGTTGATCAGGATGAAGCGGGCCGGGTCTTTATAGTGCTCGCCCAGCAGCGTGGTGGCGCCGAACTTTTCGGCGTCCGCCAGCGGCCGCTCTGCCTTGGAAACGCGGTAATCCTCGCGCACGGCGGCGTTGGAGATCTCCTCCACGCGCGCCATATCTTCCTTGGTTGGGGCTTTATTTATAGTGTAGTCGAAGCGGAACCTGACCGGGTCCACCTCGGAGCCGGCCTGGCGCGTTGTGTCGCCGAAGACCTGCTTCAGCGCCGCGTTGATCACGTGGGTGGCGGTATGGTTGCAGGCGGTGCGGTAGCGGTCTCCGGAAACCCGCGCAGTAACCTTCAGACCGATTTTAAGCTGGCCCTGCGCCTTTACGGCGTGAAAATAAACTTTGGCCACCGGCTTCTGCGTATCAGTCACCGCGGCAATGTCCTTGCCCTCAAATATCAGTGAGCCGGTATCCCCCGCTTGTCCGCCGGACTGGGCGTAGAAGGGCGTGGCGTCGAGCACTGCGTAGCCTTCCGAACCTTCGGCCAGTTTCTCAACCATTGCGCCCTTGGGGTCCAGCAGCGCTATGACAGTGGCCTCGTTCTCGGTAACTTCGTAGCCCTTAAAAACGGTAGCGGGGAGTTTTTCCTCGGCGGTCTGGAAGATAAAGGCGTTCTTTTCGCCGGAGTCCTTCCAACCGGCCTTGGCCACGCCCTGCGCTGCCTTACGGGCCTCGTCAAAGCCTTTCTCGTCCACTTCCACGCCCTTCTTGGCGGCCAGCTCGCGGGTGAGCTCAAAAGGAAAGCCGTAGGTCTCGTAAAGGCTAAAAGCTTCTTTGCCGGGAATGCCGCCGGGATATTTTTCCTGCAGGTCAGCCAGGAACTTCTCGCCGGTCTCCAGCGTTTCTATAAAGCCCTGCTCCTCGAAGCGCAGCGTTTCGCCTATCTGCTTGGACGCGGCCTCTACCTCGGGGTACACGCCCTTGAAGATGCCGAACACGGCGGGGGTGAGCTTGTGCAGGAACGGGTCCCTGGCGCCCATAATGCGCCCGTAACGGCTGGCGCGGCGGATCAGGCGGCGCAGCACGTAGCCGCGGCCCTCGTTGGAAGGGATGACGCCTTCCGAGATAAGGAAAGAAGAGGCGCGCAGGTGCTCGGCGATGATGCGGAAAGCGGACAAGGATTCTTCGGAAGCGCGGTAGTCGGTCTTCAGCAGGCTGGAAGCCGCCTCGATAATGGGGCTGAACAGGGAGGTCTCGAAAGGCGATTCCTTACCCTCGACGATGAAGGTCAGGCGCTCCAGGCCCATGCCGGTGTCGATGTTCTTCTTCGGCAGCGGGTTGTAGACGCCGCCGGGCTGCTTGTCGAACTGCGTGAACACATGGTTCCAGATTTCTATATAACGGTCGCAAGAGCAGGCGCCGGGGCCTTCGCAGCCGGGGTGGTCGTACATCGCGCCGCGGTCCCAGTAGATCTCGGAGCAGGGGCCGGAAGGGCCGGTGTCGCCCATCGCCCAAAAGTTATCCTTGTCGCCCAGTTCGATGATGTGGGAATGCAGTTCGGTGGGCAGAATCTTCTCCCAAATACCGCGGGCTTCCGCGTCGCGCGGCGCCACGCCGCCCTTGTAAATAGACGGATACAGGCGCTTGGGATCCAGCGCCATATCTTTGGTCAGGAATTCCCAGCCCCAGGCTATGGACTCCGTTTTAAAATAGTCGCCGAAGGAGAAATTTCCCAGCATCTCGAAGAAGGTCAGGTGGCGGATGGTCTTGCCCACGTTGTCAATGTCAGTGGTACGGAAGGATTTCTGGCAGGAAGCGGCGCGCTTCAGGTCGGTCTTAAGGCCCAGGTAATACGGCTTGAACTGCACCATGCCGGCCGAGGTGAACAGCAGCGTGGGGTCGCCCTCGGGGATCAGCGGGCTGGACTTAACTACCGGGTGGCCGTTCTTCGCGAAGAAATCAAGAAAACTTTTGCGTATTTCGTGGCTTTGCATGGCGGTTGAAAATTCCTTTCCCTAGCTTTGAAATTATCAGAATTATACAATTTTGACCGCCGGACTTTCATGGACGATTTAGTTAGCATCGTGCCGGGCCTTGCGGGGACCGCCGGCAAGTTTCGCGCCGGACCTCTCCCAGGCTCAAGCTTTCTTAAGCCTGAAATACTTCATCGGCTCGGCCACGTTCTTGGCCGCTGCTTCGAACGGACCTTCAAAACGCAGTCCCCGGGCCAAGCCGGCTTTTTGCAGCGCTTCCTTTGCTTTTACCATGATAAGACTTTCGCGGAAGCCCGCCTTGGATTGCAACCTGGCCGTCTGGTTCATGCCGCTGGAGAAAGCCGTAAAATCATGGTTGGGACCAAAAAGCCCAACAGCAGCCGGGCAGAGATTTATCCCGACGGCCACGCCCAATCCTTTAGCCTTGATCTTAGCCGCCAGTCCCCGATAACGCGGCAGCGAGCCGAGCCGGGCGGTAAAAGCCTGTATTTCCAGCGCGGTCAGCGCCGCGGCCCGGGCGCACTGCGCCGGAGAGCTGCGGTAGAAAGGCGGGCCGAAGTGAACTATCACGCAGTCGCCGACCATCTTGTCGAAGACCCCGCCGTGCTCCCAGGCTATGCGCACGGCTCCTTCACTCCAGAAGTCCACAAACTCGCCTATCAGGTCCGGGCGGCGCAGGCCCTTTTCGCACAGCTTGGTGAAAGAATTTATGTCTGCGTAAAGCAGCGCGATCTCCTTAACGCGCGGAGAAAGGTGCTTGCGCAGGTAGTCGGGGTCGCTGAGCAGCTCCGACACCGCGGCGGGCGGGAAGAACTTGGCCATATGGCGCCGCTCGCGGTTGTAATCGATAAGCCGCTGGCTTATGGAATTAGCGAAAATATTCATCAGGTCCCGGCCGAAAGTCGACAGGCCGCCTTCCACGTCGGCCACCACCTTCCCCAGCTGTCCCGCGCCGGCGGCCATGCCGCTGAGCGCAAACCCCATCCCTTCATTAAGCCCCAGCAGGCGGCGCACCATGTGGCGCTCCGGGTCCAGCAGGTGGATGCCGTGCGTGCTGATGGCGCGGCTCAGGGCCTTGTGGGGCCGCTGCTCGGAATCATTAACGCAGCGCTTGCCGCGGTAGATGCGGTACTGGATGCGCTCGCCTTCGGCAGCGTCCTCGTTGCGGTAGACCAGCCCCAGGTGCAGGAAAGGTATCTCGGCGTGCAAGGCGCCCACGGCCTCGTCCAGGGCTTCCCGGAGCACGCTGCGCGTGAGACAGCGCGTCACGCGCTCCATCAGTTTTTGTTTCACGGCCGCGCTCTGTATGGCCCAAAGCGTACCGTCCAGCTCCTCACACACCGCGTCCATCCGCGCGCGGCAAGCCTCGTCCGCGCTTACCTCGCCGCGGTAGCCGAAAGCCAGAGTGCCTACGCGCCGGCCGTAGAGGTCCAGCGGCTGGGTCAGCCAGTTCAGACCGCCAGCCACCTTCACAGTCAGCCTGCCGGGAGTCTTGCCCAGGGCGAAACCCGGGGCGACCTTCCATTTGAAGACTTCTCGCTTCAGCTCTTCGTTACTGGTTTCCAGCGCGGCGGCCGAAGCGCCAAGCTTCCCCGCTATTTCAGGCAGGAAAACATCCAGGGTGGCTTTAAGGCCGAGTTTCCGCCTGGAGCACCGTTCAAGCAACGAGTCGGCGAAGAGGTTCAGTTCGTAAGGATCTGTAAGGCGGGCTGTAAGTTTTTTCATTTTTCTTTCCTGTTCTCTATATATTATTATATAAATCGCGGACGACCAAGAGCCCGCCAGACGCGCATTATTGCAAAGACATGTGCCGGGATGTCCCCGCTCACGGGACTCTATTCGCCGGGAGCTGGTTCGGCCGGTAAATAAAAAAAGGCCCGGAAGAGTTTAATCTCCCGGGCCTTTATATTTCAGGTTTAGAACACTATAACGGCCAGTTTGTAGCAGGCGGCGGAGATCAGCGCGGCGGCGGGGATGGTGATGATCCAGGCCCAGACTATATTGCCGGCCACGCCCCACTTCACCGCGCGGATTCCCTTCAGCGTACCCACGCCTACGATGGAACCGGTTATGGTATGCGTGGTGCTTATCGGTACGCCCATGGCCGAAGCGCCGAACAGCACTATGGAGGCGCCGAACTCGGCGCAGAAGCCGTCCACCGGGCGCAGTTTGGAGAGCTTGTTGCCCATGGTCTTCACAATGCGCCAGCCGCCGGACATGGTCCCCAGGGCAATGGCGCCGTTGCAGGAGATCACAACCCAGAACGGGATATGGAACTCCGTGCCCAGGTAGCCGGCGCTGAACAGCAGGCCGGCTATTATTCCCATGGTCTTCTGCGCGTCGTTGCCGCCGTGGCCCAGACTGTAAGCCGCCGCGGAGAGGAGCTGCCCCTTGCGGAACAGATTATCCACCTTGGCCGGCGTGGAGCGCGAGAACAGGCGGTAGACTACCACGCCCAGCCCCATCCCCAGCAGCATGCCCACCACCGGCGAGATTACGATAAAGGCCAGCGTTTTGACGATGCCGCTCACTACCAGCGAGGAAGGCCCCGCCTTTACCAGCGCGGCCCCTATAAGCCCGCCCACCAGGGCGTGCGAGGAGCTGGACGGGATGCCAAAATACCAGGTTATGATATTCCAGGAAGACGCCCCCATCAACGCGCCGAAGATAATGTAGCTGTCCACCTGGGCAATGTCGACGATGCCTTTACCTATAGTGCCGGCCACATGCAGGCCGAAGAACAAGAAGGCTATGAAGTTAAAGAAGGCCGCCCACATAACAGCGTACTTCGGAGAAAGCACGCGGGTGGCCACTATGGTGGCTATGGAGTTGGCGGCGTCGTGGAAGCCGTTCAGAAAGTCGAAGAACAGCGCCAGCCCTGTAAGCAGGATAATCCCCAGGAGGGTGCTATCCATGTTTCACCAGGATGGACTCGATCACCTTGGCCACGTGTTCGCATTTATCCATGGTCCCTTCGGCCACTTCATAGATCTCTTTCCACTTGATCACCATGATCGGGTCCTTCTCGGTCTCGAACAGGTTGCTGATGGCCTTCTCCCGCACCTGGTCGCCCACGTTCTCCAGGCGGTTTACCTCTATGCAGTGGTCGAGCACGCGGCGGGCGCGCTTGGTATCGTGCATGTGCTTTACGGCGTTGGAAAGAGCTACCGCCGACTGGTCGATCAGGTCCATGAACTGGGAAAAATATTCGTCGCCCGGGTCCAGCTTATAAAGCTTCATGCGGCCGGCCATCGCGTTCAGCATGTCCATCACGTCGTCGAGCTGATTGGCCAGCGCGTAGATGTCCTCGCGGTCGATAGGAGTAATGAACGTACGGTTAAGCATGTCGGTGATCTCGTGGTTGAGCGTATCGCCCTCATGCTCCAGGTCGTGGATCTTCCTGGCGGAAGCCTCGTCCATTACGCCGTTCTTAAGAATTGATTTAAAATAGCCCGAAGCCTTAACCAGGTTCTCGCCCTGGAGGTTAAGGTAATCGAAGAACTTCACTTCTTTCGGTAGAAAATTAATGCCCATACTTTCTCCTTTTATGCTGTTGACTTACACATACTTTAGAAAAAGCGTGTTAAAGGCGTATAAAGCCCGTGTAAAATGCGGGTAAATTAACGGAAAAAGAGAGTTGCTGCGCTCTTATTTAGGGATGGTAAACCAGAAAGTGGAGCCTTTGCCCTCGGCGCTTTCCACTCCCACGGAGCCGCCGTGCATCTCCACGATATGCCGGACGATGGAAAGGCCCAGGCCCGTGCCGCCCAGTTCGCGCGACCGGGCTTTATCCACGCGGTAGAAACGCTCGAACAGCCGGGGGAGGTGCTCGACCGGGATGCCGGGGCCGTCGTCCTGCACCAGGACTTTGACCGCGTCGTGCAGCTCCTGCGCGGAGACCTGCACGCTGCCGCCGGCCGGCGTAAACTTGACCGCGTTATCGAGCAGATTTATAAAGACCTGGTCCAGCCGGGCGCGGTCGGCGCGAACCATAAGGCCGGGGGCCAGAAGATTGGTGACTTTTACCGGGCCGTCTAAGAACCGGGCCGGAAAACCGGCCAGGAGGCCGTCGGCCAGGGCTTTAAGTTCTACTTCGCTTTTTTCGAGCAGCGAAGCGCCAGATTCAAGGCGCGAAAGTTTGAGGAGGTCGGAAACTATGTTATCCAGGCGCTTCGCGTGCTCCCCAATAACGCCCAGGAATTCCCGCGCATGCTCTTTATCTTCCAGGGCGCCGCCCAGCAGAGTTTCCACGTAGCCTGTTATTGCGGTCAGCGGGGTTCTAAGTTCGTGGGACACGTTGGCCACGAAATCCCGCCGCATAGCCTCCAGCCTGCGCTCGGCGGTAATATCCCGCGCCACCACCACGCAGCCGCCTATACTGCCCTGCTCGCGAATGGGAGAAGCGGTGACGCTCAGCACTATGCCCGGCTCTAAACCACTTTTGGTTTCGCTCGAAACAGGAAGGCCTCCGGCAAGAGCTTTCAGCGCTGCTTCGGAAAGTTCCGGCCCGCCCGGCATATCCATAAGCCGTTTGCCCTGACCCCCGCCAGGCGCCTGCAGCAGAGTCCGCGCGCGCGGGTTCATGCGCGCTATTACACCCGCCCCGTCGGTAACAACCACCGCCTCCGCCATATTACTAAAGGCGGCCTCCAGCTCCAGTCTGCGCAGTTCCGCGTCGCGCACGCGCCGGCCGAGCTCGTCCGCCATCGCGTTCAGCGTACGCGCGAGTTCGCCTATCTCTCCGGAAGAGCGCACCGGGATGCGGCTGGAAAGATCTCCGGCGGCAAAGCGCCTGGCCACTCCGGTGATCTCGCCCAGCGAGCCGGACAAAAGCCGCGTAACGAGCCAGGCCGAAGCGAACACGAAGAAAGCCGAGCCCCCCACCGCCAATAATATATTTTCCTTGCGCAGAACGGATTCCACGCCCAGCGTGGCGGCGGTGAGCAGGCAGGCGGCCGCGGCCACCAGCGCGTAAGAGGCGAGAACGAGCAATTTAGACGGGGAAAGGTATTTCATCAGGCCTTAAACCTGTAGCCGTAGTTTTTCACGGTCACAATACGCTTACCTTCCGGCCCGAGCTTCCTGCGCAGCGTTCCTATATGAACGTCTACCGTGCGGGTCTCTATCTCCATGGAAACGTTCATGTCCCAGGCTTTTTCCAGCAACTCTTCGCGGGAAAGCACCCGGTCCCCCGCGGCCATCAACGCCTTGAGCAGTTCAAATTCCTTCGCGGTAAGCTCCAGGGGCGCGCCCTTAAGGCGCACTTCCACTTTAGCCGCGTCCAGTTCCAGCGCGCCACACTTGAGTTTTTCCGGAGACGGTCCCTTTTCGGCGCGCGCCGTCCGGCGCAGCACGGCTTTTATCCGGGCCAGCAATTCCTTAAGGCCGAACGGCTTGGTCACATAATCATCCGCGCCCAGGCCCAGGCCGAGCACCTTATCGGCCTCTTCGCCCTTGGCGGTCAGCATGATTATAGGGATAGCCGAGGTTTTGGCGTCCATTTTAAGGCGGCGGCAGACCTCGAGCCCGTCCAGGCCGGGCAGCATCAGGTCAAGCAGCATAAGGTCGGGGCGCTCTTTAGCGGCGGTCAGGGCCGCGAAAGAGCCGTCATGCAAAACGACGGTCCTGTAACCTTCTTTCTTAAGGTTATAGTCTATCATCCTGGCGATATCTTTCTCGTCCTCTACCACCATTATCTTTTCGTTCATCTTTTGAAATTATACAAAGTCTAAGTTTGCGCCGCTTTGCTATAATTTTGAGATGCTCACAAGAAAAGCCATTACGCTCAGCCTGTGGAACCGCGTCACCGCGGAAGCGCGCCGGCTGCGCCTTTTCTCCGCCGGGGACTCCATCCTGCTGGCGGTATCGGGAGGGCCCGACTCGGTAGTCATGCTTGATTTTTTCGCGGGCCAGGCGCGCGCCATGAAGCTGCGCCTTTGCGTGTGCCACGTCAACCATAAGCTCCGCGGCAAAGCGGCCGACGCAGACGCGGCCTTCGTGCGCGGGCTGGGCGCCGAGTATGAGCTGGAAACATTTATTCTTTCGGCAGACGTTAAAAAACTGGCGAAAAAGGCCGGAACCGGCATAGAACACGCCGCCAGAAACGCCCGCTACGGGCTGCTGGCCGAAACAGCGCTCAGGGAAAAGTGTTCACTGGTGGCCACCGCGCACCACTCCGACGACCACGCAGAAACTATTCTTTTAAATTTAATGCGGGGGACAGAACCTAAAGGCCTGCTGGGGATTCCTGTAAGGCGCGAATTATGCCGGAAAGGCCGTACCAGGGTGGACCTGATCAGGCCGATGCTCGCGGTCTCCCGCAAGGAGATAGAAGCCTATCTTAAGGCCAACGCCCTGCCTTCGCGCAGGGACCATACCAACGAGGACGAACACTACCGCCGCAACTGGATCCGAAAAACCCTGCTCCCCCTTCTTGAGAAGAAGCAACCGCGCATCCGCGAGCACCTCGCCGAACTTTCCCGCAAACTTTTACAGGTCCTGTAGCAGCGTTAACTCTTCAGGTCCCCCCGGATCTCCGCCTGCAGGGCCTGCAGGGCTTTTAACTGCCTGCGCGTCCCGATCAGCATGAGGTTCAGCCTTTCTTTGAACTCCTGGTTCGTTATCTGCTTTATCAAATCCACAAAGTTGGTCACGGCGGTCATCTCGTCGGTTATGTGCATGCGCAGCGCCGATTCCACGGAGCGCGAGGGCTCGGTGTTGCGCCGCCTGAAGCCGCTTGAATGCTTCAGGATACGGCCGAGTTCCTCGATGCGGCCGCGCTTCTCTTCCGCGAGAAGCGCGAACAGCGCCGCGGCTTCCGCGCCGCGCTTGGGCAGCGGGGCGAAAAGTTCCGCCTCTTCCTCGTAGATGGAGATGGCGTCTTTCTCGTTATTTACCAGCACTCTCATAAGCTCTTTAAGTTTCATAATTGTAAGTCCTTAACTCCAGGTATGTTGCAGCTCCAGAAGCCCTGTCTTCGGCAGGTGCCGGAAATGGGCGGGGCGGTTTTCATAAGATACTCCGTCGCCATCCCGCTCGACGATGAACTTGTAGGCTATCGCCTTGCCTGCGGAGCCTTTAACCGGCAGGTGGCCCAGCCAGAGATTGTCGTTTATGTACTCCAGCGGGAAAGCCTTATCCAGGTCCCAGTTGCCGAGTTCCGGGCAGTTACCGGTAACTTTCACGCGCTGCCCGTAGGCGGTGCGATAGCCATTAAGGATGAACGAAAGTTCGAGGTCCGCGCTGGGGCGGGCCGGGGCGCAGTAGGAGATCACTAAGGAGGAGTCGCGCGGCAGCTGCAGCTTCTCGATACGCCCGTCTTTCACCGTGACCGCCCGGTCCGAGAGCGCGTCTTTGTAAACGCCGTCCGGCAGCTCTATCCCCTCCAGGTTCAGCGAGACATCCGCGCCGCGGTTGAAAGCCGCCAGGCAACAGCTGCCGCGGTAAACGCGCGTATAGACGTACACGTCGGACGTAAGATACTTCTTACGGTGGCTGCCGCTCTGCACCGCGGGGTTCTCTCGCCGCACTTCGGCCAGTTTTTTCACCAGCCTGAAAGCTGAAGTATCAGTATCCCACTTCTCCATCATCGGCCTGTTATAGGGGTCGGCCCCGCCGTTGGTATCGTTGTGCAGATACTGCTCAGTGCCGTAATAGATGCAGGGCGTGCCGCGGCAGGTAAGGATCAGCGCCAGAGCCATGTCCACCCGCGCCGGCGTGGCCCCCGCGGACATAAAGCGGGGCATATCGTGATTATCTATAAAGGTCACCAGGTGGCGGCAGTCGTCGAACAACGAGTCGCGGCTGAACACATTGTCCACCAGTTCGAAACCCTGCCCCGCCCCGCGGGCCAGGCAATCCTCAAGCCCCCGCTGCAGGGCGAAGTCGAGCATACCCATGCCGCTCCTGTTGGCGAAATTCACGGACAGGTCGTCGTAACAACCTCCCATGAACCACTCCCCGAAAATAAAGAGTTCGGGGTTTATAAAGCGCATGTCTGAAACGAACTCCTGCCAAAACCAGAACGGCATATGCTTAACTGTATCCACGCGCAGCGCGTCCACGCCCTTACCCAGCCACAATTTTATCGCGTCCTTTATATAATTCCGGTAGCCGATCCGCGTTTCATTGAAATCTGCGAGCCCGCAAAGTTCGCTGCCCTCCACCTGAGCCTTATTGTTCCAGTCGTTCACGCAGCCGTTGCGGTGATACCAGCCCAGCTTATCATCGTCGTAGGACGTAAGCAGCTTGCCGTCGTCGTAAATCTCGCCCTTGCCCGGGCAGCCGCCCATATCAGGCCTTTGCGGCGGGCTGGAATGATTACAGACTATATCCAGCACCATCCGGAGGCCCCGGTCGTGCATGCCCTTTATCATCCGGTCGAAGACAGTATCGTCCGAAGCGAAAACCCTGACGTCGGAAGGCGAGTCGGTCAGGTGCTCGTCCAGCCGCTTAAAATCCTTGGCCCAATACCCGTGGTAGCCGGACATCCCGCGCCCTTCCACGTCCACCAGACCGTCTATCTGGTCAAACAGCGGGGTGAGCCACACGGCCGAGCAGCCCAGTTCCTTTATGTAATCAAGCTTCTCCACCACGCCGTTCAGGTCACCGCCCCAGTACTTGAACCAGTCGGAATGCGCGGCGTCGTAAGCCTCAGGATTGCGGCCCCGGTCGTTGGAGGGGTTGCCGTTCCTAAACCTGTCTACTACCGCGAAATAAATGACGCTATCGTTGAATGGGCGCATAATTTTCCTATGGCCTCAATCCGCCGGGGGTTTCGTAATCCCCAAAGAGCGGAAGGTCCGTTACCTCGTCGATAGCCCGGTGCAGGGCGGCCAGACTGAAAGGTTTCTTAAGGAAGCGCAGCTTGCCGTCCTCGGCCGCCAGGGCTTTGCCCTGCTCTATCTCCAGCCCGCTGCACAGGATAAAGGGGATGGCGGCATAATCGTTGAGGGCCCGCGCCTGACGGTAAACAGCGACCCCGTCGAGGCCGGGCATGTTTATATCCGAAATGATCAGGTCCGCGCGGGCCTCCTTGATCTTCTTCAGCAATTCCGCCCCGCTGTACGCGAGCATGACCGTGTGCCCGGAATGTTCCAGGTGCGGCACCAGCATGGCCAGCAGGTTCTGATCGTCGTCGGCTATAGCTATGTTCATCGGGCGGCCTCGTTTATCAGCTCCTGCGGGTAGCCGATCGGCAGGACCTTTATCCTGCCGGTATTCTTCTGCGCGTGCGCGGCCATCAGGCCCGTCTTGGCGAACCCCAGTGTAAGCGTAAGGCGCGCAATTATGAACACGCCGCTGTGATGCCCGGTGTCGGGACTTAACCCGGAAGGGATGTCCACCGCTATTATCGGGCGGCCGCTCTTGTTCATCAGCTGGATCAGGCGGTGCACCGGGCCGGTGGGCTTGCCGACCGCGCTGACGCCCAGCAGGGCGTCCAGCAGCAGATCCGCTGCGGCGAAGTCCTCCGCCAGCGCGTCCATGCCGTCCTTGGAAGTCATAGTCACCTGCAGCCCGGCGGCCTTGGCCGCCTCCAGGTTCTTCACCACCAGTTCGCCGTAGCCGCTTTCCTTGGGCGGCAGGATAAAGACTTTTACTTCGGCGCCGGCCTGCTTCAGATACCGGGCCGCCACCAGGCCGTCCCCGCCGTTATTGCCCTTGCCGCAGCAGACCACGGCCTTCAGGCCCACGGCCGGCTTGCCCAGTTCTTCGGCGGCGAATTTTACAGTTTCCCCGGCCACCACGCGCCCCGCGTTCTCCATCAGGCCGTGGCAGGGGATGCCGTGTTCCTGGGAAGCTTTCTTATCCAGATACTTCATTTTCTCGGCGGTAACCACCGGCAGACCGTCGAATTCTTTAACCTGGGGGATCTTGGACATAAATACCGTTACCGCGCTAAACCAGCAGCCAGATCATCCAGACCAGGCCGTAGATGGAAGCCGAAAAGAACAACAGGGAAAGCCCGGCATACGGCAGCCAGACGGAAAGCAGGGCCTTATTGACGGACACGGGATAAAGTCGCCGCACCAGCCGGACCCGCGCGTAAATGACGGCCAGAAAACATATACACAGCCAGGCAAAACCGCCCAACACGTTAACCCCTGAGAGAAACCCCGCCGGCACCAGCAGCGTAAGCAGGTAGTCCGAACAGCCGAAGGCCAGAAACAGCCTGGAGGCGCTGCCGTGAACCCCGGTAAGGTCCATGAACAGGTGCATTATGCCGGCGAACAGGAAGTTGGCCGCCAGCACGAACAGCAGCACGAACAGGAAAGACGCCGCGCTCGGCGGGATGGCCGACTGCATGCGCAGGAACAGGAACAGGCCGAGCGTGCCGCAGAAATAACCCAGCAAGCCGGCGCGGCCCAGGCCCGCGGGTCTTTCCGGGGCGCCCAGTGTTTCGGGCTTGTCTATAATAAGCTCAAGTGTTTTAAACAGGTTCATATCAATGTCCGTACCAGCGGTATTCCAGGCTCGGCGAAGTCTGCATAGCCTCGGACATGGCCTTGGCGCCGAACGGCTGCATCTTGCTGTCCACCAGCGACATGAACTGTTCGAAGGGATCGGATTCCCTCATTACGCGGGGGTTCTTACCGATACCGCCCAGCTCGCCCGCGGCGTCCAGCGCGTCCTGCAGGTCTCCCAGCCGGTCCACCAGGCCGTTCTCTTTTGCCTGCCGGCCGGTGTAGATACGCCCATCGGCCAGCTTCTTAACCTCTTCCACGGACATTTTGCGGCCCTCGGAAACCGCCGCCACGAACTGCTCGTAGGAGTCGTCGATCATGGCCTGCAGCAACTTATGTTCTTCCGGGGTCATTTCACGGGTAGGCGAGCCGATATCCTTGAACTTGCCGGACTTTATAGCTTCGTTCTTGAAGCCGACTTTCTTCATCAGCCCCTCGAAGTTGCTCACGCTGAAGATCACGCCGATGGAACCGGTGATGGTGCCGGGCTGGGCCACGATCAAATCGCAGGCGGAAGCCACGTAGTAGCCGCCGCTTGCCGAGACCTCGCCGAAGCGGGCGATGAAGGGTTTCTTGGTCTCCGCCTTAGCGCGTTTAATGACGGAATAGATCTCCTGCACGGACCCGACTGAGCCGCCGGGGGTGTTGATATCGAGGAGGATGGCCTTTACCTCTTTCCTGGCGGCCATATCCTTGATTCGCTTTGCGATCTGCTGGCTGCCGCGGTCCCAGGAGCGGGAAGAGTTGCCCTGGGAGATGGCGCCGAAGATCTCTACCACGGCCACGGCGTTCTTTTTAGACTGAGACAGGCCCGCCAGTTTGGAAAGGTCCATATCCTTGGGCCGCGTTTTCCTGATAGCGTCACCCTTGGAGATCAGGACGAAAGCCGCCACCAGCGAAAGCGCGTATAGTACGGCTATAACCTTGAGCCAGCGGCTCGTGCCGCGGGGTGCGGGTTGCTCCGCCGGTTTGGGTTGCTCTCCCGGATTTACCGCCACGCCGTTATTTTGTTCGTCCATTGATCCTCCAGCCGATATCCTGGCCTGTCGCTTAAAGCGCCGGCCTTTCGCAATTTTTTAAATCTCTCCAAAATCTACTACCCTGTTGCGGCCGCTTTCCTTGGCCGCGTACAGCGCCTTGTCCGCCCCGGCAATCAACTCTTCCGGAGTGCGCCCGTCCCGGGGAAAATGGGCGATGCCTATGGAAATAGTGAGCCGCACTTTTTCAAGACCCTGAGAAAAAATCTCCGCCTCGATACGCGCGCGCATGGTTTCGGCCTTGCGCAGCAGGCCGGCCGAGTCGGCGCGCGGCAGCACTATGCCGAACTCCTCGCCGCCGTAGCGGCCGACGAAGTCCGTCTCGTACACGCCGGCTTTCAGCAGCTGCGCCACCCGCCTGAGCACCGCGTCCCCGAACTGGTGGCCGTAGGTGTCATTCAGGCGCTTGAAATGGTCGATATCGGCTATCATGAAACCCATCGTGGTCTTGAAAGCCGCGGCGCGGCGGATCTCCTCGCGGACCTTCTCGTCCAGCGCCCCGCGCCGCCAAAGGCCGGTCAGACCATCGGTAAGGGAAAGCCATTCCACCTGCCGGAACAGCATCACGCGCTTCAACGCGTAGGCGATCTCCGAGGCGAACCGCGCGGCGCTTTCCGTGCCGCCGGCCCCACCCCGCAGGACGAGCAGGCCCAGCGGCTCGCCGCCGGCGGACACAGGGGCCAGCACCAGCCCTGAAATTTCCACGGCCTGTCCGGGGAAGCCGCCAGCTTTAGCGAGCAGCTCCGGAAAACCCGGCAGGGCGTGGCCCTTCGGGGCCTGGGCAAAAAGTTCCATCTCTCCGGAAGTGCC
Organism: Elusimicrobiales bacterium; assembly: GCA_038204165.1. Taxonomy (GTDB): domain Bacteria; phylum Elusimicrobiota; class Elusimicrobia; order Elusimicrobiales; family UBA9959; genus UBA9959. The sequence goes on along the minus strand of JBBRDG010000007.1, from coordinate 30,093 downwards.
GCCGGCCATATAAAGGGCGGCTTCGTCAGTTTCAAAATAGTCGGCCAGATACCGGCCCAGCTGTTTGGCCGCGGACTGCAGCTCCACGGTTTCGGAAAGCAGCTTGACCGCGGAATACACGGCCAGGGATTTTTTCTCCCCGGCGGCGTTCTGCCTGGCCTCGGCCTTGATCCCGGAAAGCTCCTTTTCCAGGACGGCCGCCCTAACGAGGGCAGCCTCCAACCGCGACCGGTCCGGCGCGGAGCCGCAGCGGCCGTTCAAGTAAACAGAATGCGCCAGCGCGGCCGCCGTCCATAGCGCCAGCAGGGCGTAAGGCGCCCCGGCGGAAATTTCCGCGGAGAGCATCAGCGAAGAGAAGATAAAAAGCGCGGCGCCGGCAAGCAGGCCTGCCCAGCGGTTAAGCCTCCCCAGGAAGTAGGAAAGCAGCGGAGAAGCGGCCGCGGCCGCGGTCCAGAGTTCGGGCCTATTCATACACCACCCTGTTGCGCCCGCCTTCTTTCGCCCGGTACAGCCTCTCGTCCGAAGCGCGCACCAACTGGCTGGCGGTGGCGCCTTCCGCCGGGAATTCGGCTACGCCGAAACTGGCGGTAACCCTGGAGGGCTTGCCTCCGAAATTAAAAGAACGCGCCTCAAGCTCCAGCCGTATCTTTTCGGCCACGGCGGCGGCCTGCGCCTTGCCCGCCCCGGTCACTATCAGCGCGAACTCCTCCCCCCCGTAACGGGCGCAGAAGTCGATGTCGCGCATACCGGCCGCCAACGTTCCCGCCACGGCCTTTAACACGGTATCCCCGGCCTGGTGGCCGAACATATCGTTATAGGATTTAAAATGGTCAATGTCCGCCATGATCACGGCGAAAGGCACCTTGCCGCGGGCCGAACGCAGGATCTCCTCCGCCACTCTGGTCTGAAAAGCGCGGTGAGTGTACAGCCCTGTCAGCCCGTCCCTGATGGCCAGCTCATTGACCTTCTCGAACAAGTAGATGTTCTCCATGCTGACCCCGGCCAGCGTACTGGCCAGTTCGGCGCCGCGCAGATCCTCAGCCTTGAAACGATCAGGCTCGGGGGCGGAAGCCCGGACGAAACCTACCAACTGGCCAAAAAGGTAAAGCGGCAGGGCCATAAACGAGCGCACGTCTGGGCCGAACAGGCCCCTGGCGAAACGGCTGTCGGCTTCGGAATTGCGGACCAGCAGCGGGATTTTACGCTCAGCCACCCAATGGTCGGCAAAGTCCCTGGGCGCGCCGGTGCGCAGCTCCACGGAGGCGCCGGGAAAATATTTTTCGAGCAGCACGCCCAGCCTTTCACGGACCTGGTCGGGCGTAGCGGCAGCCCCCATCTCCTGCATAGCCGCGGAAAGAGCTCCCTTATCCCTTATCCTGGCCAGCGTGCTGTCCAGGTGCAGCCGGTAGCGCGCCAGTTCGTCCCCTAGATCCCGGGTCTTCTGGGCCGCTGCGGCCTCGTCGGCGGCCAGTTGCTCCCGCGCGGCTTTACCGGAACTTTCAGCGCTGGACAGAGCATAGAAGAGCAGCCATAAGCAGAGCACTTCGGCAATTGCCCCCACGATCAGGTACGGGGATTCCGCCGGGGATAGCCCGGGCAGGATGAAGCCGACCGCCGTGGCCAGAAATAAAAAAATATACTTTACCTCGCGCTCCCCGGACCAGGCGAACCAGAGGAACAGGGAACCGCTGGCGGGATAAACCCAGAGGAAATGCGCCGGCCACAGCCAAAAGGTCCAGCCCACCGCGCCCACAATGGCGGCCGGGCCGGCAACTTTAGCGAAAGCGTTGGGCCTTAACATATGTATAAAATTTTACAATATAAACGGGTATATAAAGGGGAAGCGAACCGCTTACGTGACTGACTCACTTATTTTGAAATAAAAGCGAATTTAAGCAGTACGCTATTTCGGCTCCATTCGCGGGCATTCTGACAGGCAAGTCCCGCCGTCTCGCGGAGATTAGTATATAAGTCTGGGTCCGCCTTGAAAATGTCCCCGGGGTTCCTGACAAGAACCAGGATTCTCTCGTTCTTGTGGATGTTGGCCATGTCACCCAAATAATCTATCAGGGCGTCCCAGTTTCTGCCAAAATCACCAGGGAAACCGAGAACAAGTTCAATATGCGCCATCAGGTCCGGTTTGGCGGTCATCAGCGCGCCGTCTAGCTCGAACACCGCGAACCCGGCCGCGCGCGCGGCGGAGGCAAGCACCGCGGCCTGCTCTACGGCCAGGTCGGCCAGATCGGGAGGAAGAGGAGTGTTAAGAAAGTTATTATCCATAAATAAAAATCACGGCCTTAGCCGTGATTTTTATATTAGCAAACTACAGGCTTACTTCACTATTATCAGGTGAACAGAGGTTTTGTAGTGGTCCATCGTGTAGTATATTTCCTTGCCGCCGCCGATGATGATCCGCTCGGGACCGCGGGTGCTGAGCATCGCGCCGGTCATATAAGTCTTGCCGCCGATAACGATGGGCTCGGGGGCGTCGCCGGTCTTGCGGCCGGGGACGATTAGCGTATATTCTTTATAAAAGCCGGCAGGGGCCTGGGGCATCTGGCCTTCTCTGTTGCTGTTAATTACGCCGTCCTGCGAATAAGGCAGAGGCTTGCAGACCGCTATCTTGGCAAGCAGTTCCGTTATAGCTTTAAGGCGGACAGTGTCTTCGACCTTAGGAGTGATGGCGGAGCCCGGAACCAAAGCCTGGCTGGCGACGCAGGCGGGGGTGCCGCGCTCCGTGGTCAGGTCCGGAAAAGCGGCGATCATAAGCGGCGCGGGCAGGTCCAATTCGATTTGAGCCGCGGGAAGCTGAACAAGGTTTTCAAAAGCCGGCCTGGATCCTTGCTCTTTAACTGTAACGGCGGGAGCCGCGTAAACAGAAGAAAGGCCGCCGAACATTACCGCGGCAGCTAGGAGCAGATTTGTTTTTATTTTATTCATTTGTTATGTAAGCGCCGCCGGACGCTTATTCCTTTTCTCTTGGCTTTAGTTTATGTTCCTGTACATATTATTCAAGGTTACAACAAATTCTGCACGGGCATTTGGGCCCAGAAACAAATAGGCCCTTAGACCTACTCACCGTTTACATAAAATTAAATAGCCGGCCTTCTTTCGAAGACCGGCCATTTAGATTGGTGGAGGTGCCGGGATTCGCACCCGGGTCCGTAAACCGCTTGTCAGAACCGCTACAGGCTTAGCCCTGAGTGTGTCTCGACCGGGATTAGTTCAGGACGACAATTCCCGGCCATGCTTCGTCTTGTCTTAAGCCGGCACGGGACGAAGTGCGCCCATGACGACAGCAGCCTGAATTTAACGCAATACAGCCCGCTCAGGCGGGTAGGCTATAAGCGAGGCACACTTAAGCGTGCGCCCAGGCCATCTCGTTGGAGTTGGCTTTTGTTTTTTTGACCCTGTTTTACATGGCCTGGTCAACCATGGCCTGCTGATCTGACAGAACAAGTATACGTCGAACCTATTCACCCCCCTCGTCACACCCTTCGCATGGTTATGCTCAGGGCGATTATCGCCGGCCCTTTAGAGGAAACGGGCCGGTGTTCCATAAGGAGGGCTCTGCCCTCCGTTCCGTCATCGCTTGCTCCCTGCGCTTCGCTTGGTCGCTGCGCTGAACCACCCGATGAGGAACGTTACTTATGAAAAATTGCGTACACCGTCCAGCTCGCTTACGCGAGGTTAAGAACGGATGACAAAAGGGTTCTCAAAGAGCGATACTACTATTATATTATAGCAGGTATTTTCCGAATAAGCAGGTTTATAAATTGCAGACTTTAGGCCCAAGTGAGTGTGGGCCCTTTCACTGGGCCCAATGGGCCTAAAGACAAGGCCGGTCTGAGCCATTCGACCCTTAGTAAACACGCGTCCGTACATTATCCTATGAGTATGATAAAAACCGCAAACAGCCAGACACACACCCAGGTCCGCTCAGCCGCAGTCTTTATCTCGCTAATACTCTCTACAATTTCAATCCCCGGCGCTTACGCCCAGGGCGCAGCCCTCCAGCAGCTTTCATCCCGTATTGAAAATACAGCGCCGGTACCGGAAGCCTCACTGGCCTCCCTGGTAGCCGCCCAGGACGATTCAAAAACTTTCATTAGCCGCGAAGCAGAACGCATTATGCGCCTGTCCCCCGCAGCCCTGGCGGCCGTCACCCCCGACCAGCGCCTGCAAATGCTGAAAACCCTGATAAAGGGCTCCACCCCCAACCAGAATAATTCCGATAACTCTAACCAGGACCAGGATAACCTGGAAGAAGCCATCCTCCGCGTGCTGGGCTCCGCCCCGGATGCCGCCTCTTTCGACTATGTCTACTACCGCCTGGAACACAACGGCCTGAACTACTCCGTCAGCTGGTACGGCGACGTACAAGACCTGGTGAAGAAGTACCATTCCACTGTGATTGCCGGCGACTGGGAAGGCCTGGGCAACTACGTCAACAGCGTGGCTAATTCCGCCTATACCGGCCGCAACCTGATTAAATTTCTGATAGACGGCAAAGACGTGATTCCCGTAGCGAGCGAAGAACTGCGCGCCGCGCAGAAGTCCATTCACATAGAAGTGTTCCAGCTGCAGGCCGACAATATTGGCCAAGGCCTGGCCGACCTGCTCTCCGCCAAGGCCAAGGCCGGGCTTAAGGTGCGCCTGATGATAGACGAGCACGGCTCCAAGGCTGACGACGATACCGCCCTGATAAAAATGCTGGACGGCATGCGCGCCAGCGGCGTAGCCATCATAATCAAGAAACCCCCCTTTCTTAAATCCCACCTCGATCACCGCAAAGTGGTAGTGATAGACGGCAAAACAGGCTTTACCGGCGGTATGAATATAGGCCGCTGGTACCAGGTGGACTGGCACGACCAGCAGACCCTGATCAAAGGCCCCGCCGTGGGCAAGCTGCAGGAAGCTTTTGTGGAGCGCTGGAAAACCGCCGGCGGCAGCATCGGCGAGAATGAGGAACTGTTCCCCGCTATAGAAGAATACCAGGGCGGCTCAGAGACCCAGGTAGTGCAGCATATCGGCAAACGCGACCAGAACATTAAGGCCATGTACCTGCGCGCCATCGGAACGGCGCAGAAATCCATAAGGATCGCCAATCCCTACTTTACCGACAAAGACATTATAGCCGGGCTGCGCGCCGCGGCCCGCCGCGGAGTTAAAGTGCAGGTGGTTCTCCCCAAAGAAAACGACCAGGCCCTGGTGCAGCGCGCCTCCCGCGCCAGCTACCCCAAGCTGATCAAGGCCGGCGTGCAGATCTACGAATACAAGGGCCGCATGGCGCACGAGAAAGTAGCCGTGTTCGACGGCCGCTGGGCCACCTTCGGCTCCTCCAACCTGGACGAACGCAGCCTCAGGAACAACGACGAGCTTAACCTGGTTGTAACCGACTACCGCGTGGCGCAGGAAATAGAATCGCGCCTGTTCGACGCCGACCTCCCGAACTGCGACCTGGTAAACAGCTTCTCTCCCGCCCTTCTGGACCATTTAGTACACCAGTTCTCGGGCCTGCTGTAACAGTACTCCGCACAAAAAGAAAAGCCGCCGGACTTCCGGCGGCTTTTCTCTTTCCAATTATCGTCAGCTCCCAAGCAGGGAGGCGGCCAGCGCCACATCAACAAGCGTATCCGCCACCGCGGTTATTCTTATGCCGTCGCCCGACCGGGAAGGCAGGAAGGAAAGCCGGTCGCCAAAAGCCTTGCGCCAGCCGGCAATGGCGGCGGGCGGCACCTGGGCGCCCTGCAGGAAGAAGATCTCCACGTCTTCCCCGCGCTGGGTCACCGCGCGCACCAGCTTCTTGGCCAGCACTTTTTTCAGGCGGATCAGCTCCACCAGGTTTTTAAGCGGCTCGGGGGCCGGGCCGGAAATATCCTCAAAATCCTTCAGCAGGCCCGGCAGCTCCTGCGCTTTCGCGTTCAGCAGCTTCTTGTAAAAATTAAGACGCTCCATGTCGTCGCCCACGTAATCCTCAGGGATGAACGCGGGCACCAGCACATCCATCTTGGGCTCCGGCAGTTCGGCGGCGCCGGCCCGGCCCTTTATGCGGTCTATCTCGCCGTTGAGCAGTTTGATGTACATCTCGAGGCCTATAGAATTTATGAAGCCGTGCTGCCGCAGGCCCAGCAGTTCGCCGGCGCCGCGGATTTCCAGGTCGCGCATGGCCAGGCGGAAGCCGGAACCGAGCTCGGTGAATTCCTCAAGAGCGGAGAGGCGGCGCACCGCGTCTTCGCTGATAGGCGCCGGCTCGTCGTTGCCCTCCGCCCTGGACTTTAAAAGCTGGGCCTTTTGCTTTAACCGCTCGGCGCCGGTCTTCATCCAGCCGGGATAGAAAAGATAACAATAAGCTTTCTGCTTTTCACGGCCGATGCGCCCGCGCAATTGGTAAAGCTGGGCCAGCCCCATCTCGTGCGCGTTCTCCACCAGCAGGGTGTTCACGCTGGGGATGTCCAGGCCGGATTCAATGATGGTGGTGGCCATCAGCACGTCGTACTTACGGTTGAGGAACTCCCACATGTGCTTTTCCACCGCGTCGGCGCGCATCTGCCCATGAATCACAGCTATGCGCAGTTCCGGCATCAGTTTCTTTAAATAAGCTTTGCGGCTTTCTATGGTCTGCACACGGTTGTGCACGTAGTACACCTGCCCGCCGCGGGCCAGCTCGTAAGTGATGGCCTCGGCCGCGCTCTTCTCGGTGAAAGGACGCACGAAGGTGGAGATAGCCTGCCGCCCGACTGGTGCGCTTTCTATAACCGACATGGACTTGAGCGAAGAAAGGGACTGGTAAAGCGTGCGCGGGATGGGCGTGGCGCTCATCAGCAGGCAGTGTACGCCCTTGGACGCCTCTTTTATGCGGTCCTTGTCCTTAACGCCGAAGCGGTGCTCCTCGTCCACGGCCATCAGGCCGAGGTCGGCGAACTTCACGTCCTTCTGGATCAGACGGTGCGTGCCCACTACAATGTCGATTTTGCCCGCGGCAAGGTCTTTCAGTATCTTTTTTCTGTCGGCAGGCGGCACGAACCGCGAGATCACTCCAATGTTAACCGGGAAGCCGGCGAAGCGCTTGGTAAAATTGCGGCAATGCTGGTCGGCCAGGATGGTGGTCGGCACCAGGACGGCCGCCTGTTTGCCGTTGGCCACCGCGCGCATAGCGGCGCGCATGGCCACCTCGGTCTTGCCGAAGCCCACGTCGCCGGCCACCAGCCGGTTCATCGGCAGTTCGCCGGACATGTCGGCCAGCACCTCGGCTATGGCCCGCGCCTGGTCCGGGGTCTCGTCGAAAGGGAACGAGGCGGCGAACTCGTCCTCCAGGTGCCCGCCGTGCGGCAGCGCCGCGGTCTTCACCGCCGCGCGCTCGGCCTCGAGCTTCAGGATATCCAGCGCCAGCGCCTCCACCTCTTTCTTAACCCGGCCCTTCATTTCGGTCCAGGTCTTGGTGTCCATGTGGGACAGGCGGGGCACCTTACCCTCGGAGCTTATGTATTTCTGCACGCGGCTGAAGTCGTGCAGCGGCACCAGCAGTTTATCATTGCGCGCGTATTCCAGGTACAGGCAGTCCGAATCCTCAACCTGCTCGCCGCGGGCGTTGCGAAAAAAAGCTTTTTTTATCCCGAGGTAGCGGCCCACGCCGTAGTCCTCGTGCACAATGAAGTCGCCGGTCTTGAGGTCGGTCCACTTGAAGAACTTGTTTCTGGGCTTGATGGAGGCCGGGTCAAAGCGGTAGCGGCGGCGGAAAAGCTCGGAGGAGGTGATCACCGCGGTCTTAGACGGCGGGTGCACGAAGCCTTCCTCGATATAGCCGGTGGAGATGGAGACCTGCCCGCCGGCCCCGGCGTCGGCCAGCGACTCGGCCAGGCGCTCGGCCTCGCCGCGGTTGATGCAGAAAATTTTAGTTTCCAGCCCGGCCTTTTTCAGGCGTTTAAGCTCGCCCGCCAGCAGCCCTATGTCCGAGTTGAAATTCAGATTGGAGGTTGCGCCGAAGTCGGCCCCGTCTTCCAGCGCGCCGAAACGGTAGACCTCGTCCGCCTCCATCGCTACTCCTTCAGGCAGTTCGGCGTCCAGGAAGGCCTTCCAGCCCGGCCCGGCGCAGGTGGCCAGCGGACGCCCCGTGCCGCCGAAAATATTGGGCGGCACGTCCACGCTCTCGAGGAAGCCGGCGGTGTGCTGGGTGTCTATCTCGAAGTAGCGGATACTCTCCAGTTTCTTATCGGTATAGAACAGGCGCACGGGCTTGTCGAAGCCGGGCGCGTAAAAATCCACCACTGAACCGCGCGCGGCGAACTGCCCTTTCTCCTCGACGAAAGACGTGCGCTCGTAGCCGGCCTTGATGAAGAGGTCAAGTGAAACTCCCCTTTCATAGGAATGGCCCTGCCTGAAATAGAAGCGAAGGGAGGAATAGGCTTCCCCCGCCATCAGCGGCTCGGCCAGCGCTTCGGGCGAGGCCACGTGCAGATATTTTTTTCCCGGTTCGGGGGAATAGAGGGCGCGCATGGCCCTGGCCCGCTCGGAACGGTCGGCGCCCCAGAGGCACACTTCGAAAGGCGGCAGGCCCTTTATCAGACCGGAAAGGGAATTAAAAGCGTGGAGCCAGGCGGGCAGGGTCTCTTCTCCGGCGGCGGCCACCAGGATATTGGAAGGGGAGGCGGCATAGGCCCTGAGCGCGTACCAGGCCCTGGCGCTTATATTGGGTGTCCCCTTGATAACCTTTACGTCCATCAGGTTAATGATATAATTTTGTCAAAGTGTTGCGATAAAGAAATTACGCAACATTTGGAGGCCCAGGTCCGAGCCAAGTTCTAGGCGCGACGATTGAGCACTGCTTAAGCAGTGTGAATGAGGAGCAACGACGAAATTGGCCGGGAGTGGGCCTCCCCGAAGGGCCAGCCGCTTTTGGCCTGCGCCTTCGCGTTGTTCGGCTTACAGGCCTGAAGGCCTGCTCGCCTTACAGCGCTTCGGCTCGGCTCAAAATCGACAGGCCAAATATTGTGTAATTTCTTTGTCGCAACACTAGCCGCGGAACAGCGGCGCGATTATATGCTCAAATGGGTTGAAATAGATTTAAAGGTGCTGGCCGGCAATGTGCGGGCCATAAAAAAGGCGCTGCGCCCCCGCACGCATTATATGGCCGTGGTAAAAGCGGACGCGTACGGCCACGGCGCGGCCGCCGTAGCGCGGACCGCGCTGGCCAACGGCGCGGACTGCCTGGGAGTACTCACCGCCGACGAAGGCGCCGCGTTGCGCGAAAACTGTCCCGGAGCGGACATACATCTGCTGGCGCCTTCCCTGCCGGAAGAGGCCGGCCTGATAATCCGGAACCGCCTGGTCCCTACCGCCGATTCGCTCGCTTTCTTAAAAGCGCTGGACCGGGCGGCGAACAAACCGCATCCCTATCACCTGGACATAGACCTGGGCCTCGGGCGCTGGGGCGTTAAGCCCGAAGGTGCCGCCGGCCTGCTGCAGAGAGCGGCGAGACTTAAAAGCATCTGGCTTTACGGCGTATCAGCCCACCTGGCCTACCGTCCCGCCCAGAACATGATAGAAGCCGAAGAAAAGTTGTCGTTCTTTAGATCGCTCACTTTTGGACTGCGCAAAATCGCATTCGGGTTCAGGGCCCACGCGGCCAACAGCGCCATTCTTTCCGATTTCCCCCACTGGCAACTGGACATGGTGCGGATAGGCAACCTGATGTACGGGATCTTCCCGACCGACGTTTATAAAAAGAAAAAACAGGGCCCGCCGCTGCCGGGGCTGGGCCGCCCGTGGCAGTTCTACGCCAGGATAATTTCGGTGAGGAACGTGAAAAAGGGAGAATCCCTGGGCTACGACGCAGAATTCACCGCGCCGCGGGCTATGCGCCTGGCCACCATCCCGGCCGGCTACTCCGACGGGCTCACCATGGAGCCCACCGAGAACCGCATCCGCATTACGGCGGGCTTCAACTACTGGGGCCTGATCAACGGCAAGAAAGCCTATTTTACCGGCAAGACCGGCATTGTCCACGCCATGCTGGACGTCACCAACATCCCCGAAGCCGCGCCCGGCACGCCGGTGGCGCTGCACGTGCGCCGCACCGCCGCCAACGCAAAAATACCCCGTATATACAACTAGCCGCAGCCAGCCTGAAGCGGTTACCTGCGCCCTGCCACCTCGGAGTGGAACTGCCGCAGGTAGTTTTTCATGAAGACGTGCCGGTTATGCGCCAGCCGGCGGCCATTCGCGGTGTTCATAAGGCTCTTCAGCAGCAGGAGTTTCTCGTAAAAATGGCTTATAGTGGGGCTGGTATTGCTGGTATAGCTTTCCGGCGAGTCGTGCAGCACCGGCTTTACTTCCGGGTTGTAGATCTCGCGCCCCCTGGCTCCGCCGTAGGCGAAGGCCCGCGCTATGCCGATAGCGCCCATCGCGTCCAGCCGATCCGCGTCCTGAACTATCTTCCCCTCTAAAGTGTTTATTTTATTCTTAACTTTCGCGCCCTTGAACGAGATGTTGGCTACTATAGAAGTCACGTGCGCTACGACTTCCCGGTCGACTTTCAGACTTTCCAGCCAAGCCCCGGCTTTCTTCGGGCCGGCGGTGTGGTCGCCGCCGTGAAATTTCCAGTCGGCGATGTCGTGCAGCAGGGCGGCCAATTCCACCACGAACATGTCGGCCTTTGAGCCTTTCCCTATGGTCCTGGCATTCAGCCAGACGCGCTCTACGTGGAGCCAGTCATGTCCCGTAGCCTCGGTACCGAGGGTCTTCTCGGCGTATTTGGCGGTCTTGAGGACGATTTGTTTCTGTTGTCTGTTCATATAAAAAGTTAAGACGCCGGCTTAGGCGCAGGGGCGGGCGGCGATTCTTTTTTGCGAAGTTCCGCGGCTATCTCTTTGGCGCGGTTGATGGGAATGGCGAAACCTATACCGGAAAATTCACCGGAAGGGCTGTAACTAGCCATATTTATCCCTATAACTTCGCCGCGGATGTTCAGCAGCGGGCCGCCTGAATTGCCGGGGTTAATCCTGGCGTCCGTCTGGATGACGTAGATAAAAGCGTCCTTCCCCATGGGAAGTTTCTGGCGCACGGCGGAAATGATCCCGACCGTAGCGGACTGTTCCAGCCCGAAAGGACTGCCGACGGCTATGGCCCAGTCTCCGGCGCTAATCCGGGAAGAATCACCCAGCAGCGCGTAAGGCAGCGTCCCCCCGGTCGAAACCTTTACAAGAGCAATATCGGAGCTCCCGTCGCGCCCTATCACGGTACCTTCCAGGGGCTTCCCCTCGCGGCCGAAGAAGGTCACGGTCACCTTATCCTCTCCCCGCACCACGTGCTCGTTGGTAAGGATATAGCCGTCCGCTGTTATAACAACTCCCGAGCCCGTAGTGGGGACTTTCCTCTCCGTCGCTTTTGCCTCCGCCTTATTATTCCCCGCGGGCGCGGGCTGGTAGAAGAACTGGCCGAAGATATCTTCTACGTCCTGCAGGAGTTCCCCCGGAGAGCCGGCCCGGGCCTTCCCCGCCCTTACCGTCACCACCGCGGGCCTGACTGCGTCGATCGCCCTGTTGAAGGCCTTCTGCTGGCTCATTACTTCCGGCGCCACATACAGCGCCGCGGGCGGCGGCGTGGCATCGGCCGCCGAAGCCGCTGCCCGCAGGAGCAGCAACGCAGCCGCAGAAAAGACAGTCAGGATCCTCATCAGTAAAGCAGGAAGCCGAGCGACCGCTTGAGCGAGCCGACGATAGTGTCGGAGTTATGCCATTGGTCCAGGCGCAGGTCGCCGGTCTGGAACTCGCGGTAGAACTTGCCCTTATCCATAACCTCGAAGACCGCGTCAATGTTGTCCTTGCCGGCTATCCCTTCCTTTTTTCTCAAAGCCTTGAGGTGCGCCACCGCCGGCTGGCCTTTTTTCAGGGCGGCCTTCATTTCCTTGATCTCGGAGGGGGTCATGTGCTCGCTGCCGCGGCGGGCCTTATGCGGTGAGAGCAGGATCAAGACAGATTTTTTAGTCTCTTCCTCGTTCTTCTGCGAGAACAGGTACTGCACGAGCGGGATGCTCTGCAGGAACGGCACGCCGCTCTTGGACTTGACCGTTTCGTTCTCGGTAAGGCCGCTCAGAATCAGCGTCTCGTCGAAACGCATCACGGCAGTGGCGTCCACGGAGGTCTTGGAGGTCTGGGAGAAGGCGGTGAACCCCAGCTTCTTGCTCTGAGATTCTATGGAGCTCCGGTCCGCGTGTACCTTTATGCGGACCGTTTCCTCGTCGACAAAAGAAGGCGTTATCGAAAGGTTTATTCCCACCGGCACATCCACGAGGGACCCGTCGGAGTTGTTGCTGTTAAGCTGCACATGCAGGACCGCCCCGGAATAGAACTGGGAGGTCTGGTTATCCAAGGCCAACAGCGACGGCCTGGCCAGCACCTCGGCCTTATTCACCCCGTCGTTCCAAATATTCAGATTATACTCCAGGCTTGACAGTGTGACGGTCGGCGCCACCGTGGTGGACCGGCCGGAAGAACCGGCTGAGCCGCGCGCCGAAACATACTTGTACGCGTACACGGTGCCGGTAAGCGTAGCCTTCAGTCCGGCCAGGATGTTGACGCCTTTAGACTGGCTCCGGCTCTCTTCCGTGCTCATGATGACGACGTCCACCAGGGCCATCCTGGGGCCTTTGGCTCCCGCCTTAACCGTGTCGGTGGAGTAAGCAGGCGGTGTGTTTTCGTTCTCGTCCGTAGTGGCGGAAACCCCGGTGTCGTCGTAATCGTCCTGCATTTCCAGCGGCTGGCCCTCCGCCTGGATGCCGCCGTTAAAAACCTTATCGGACCCCGTCCGGACGATGTCGGGATGCTGTTGGTGGAAGGCCTTCCAGTCCTCCAGCCTGCTCCTCAGGTGCCGGGAGGACCATTCCGCTCCGCCTTCCTTTCCTCCGCGGGCGTCTTTTTCGGCGCCGGCCGCTAGAGCCTGGTATTTCCTCAGGCCCTCTTCCGCCCCTTTGCTGTCGCCCTTGGCGGCCCTTATCAGGGAGGCTATGCGCCAGGCGGAAGCGTTTTCCGGCTCCAGGCGGACGGCTTTCTCGGCGGCCCAATTCCCGACTTCAAGGCCCTGCCCGTAGTAGGAGGCCACCGCCAAAGCTCTAAGAAATTCCCCCTGGTCGGGCGCATAGAGCAGAGCGTACGAAAACTGGTTCTGCGCGTCGGTGTAGCGCTTCTGCGCGAAATAAACGTGGCCCAGGAAGAAGGACGCCCAGTAGTTGTCCGGATCGAAGCGGAGCGCCAGCGCGTAGCCGGCCTCGGCCATTTCCAGCATGGCCTGGTCTCCGGCTAGCGAGCGCAGGTGGTAGGTCAGGGCATTCAGGAAATGCAGATTCCCGTTCTCCGGGTCCACCCTCAGACTGGCCTCTAAGCGCTTCCCCGCTTCGGCATAACGGCCGCCGCGGATGTCCTTGATCCCTTCCCGGATGGAGGCCGTCACCTTGTTATTAGAAGGGCTCTGGGCCATTTCCTTAAGCATCTGATCCACCGCCGGGTTCATAGGGATCCGCGCCGCGCGGGGCGCGGACGCGCAGCCGGTGAAGGCCGGAAGCACGAGAAGGAGGCTGAGCAATGAGGTAGTTAGTTTTTTCATTTTATTAGTTCCAGTAGTATACCGTCGTTAGGAATGTTGCAGTTCGCTATCCCCGCTTCCACGTCACGGGTAGAGCCGTTGACGGGCGCGGGCAGGATCATACAGGCGTCCCTGGCCGGACTTAAGAACAGGTCCGTGGAAGCGGATTTGCTGTTGAGCCGCCAGAACATATCGGAGCCGCGGTCGCAAGGGCGCAGAGCCAGAGTCTCGGAATGTTCCAGCGGGTAGACGCAGGCGCCGGTCTCGGTATGAACCAGCCTGATATCGCCGTTTATCTCCTCTATGTAGTTGAAGCGTTCGCTCCCGTCCCCGCATTTGTGCGCGTAGAGTTTCTCCGTTTTCTTTTCAGGAGTGAATTTCAGCGAATTCTCCACCTCTTCCGCCACGTCCAGGCACAGGCCATTGGCCGCCTTTACCATAGCCTGGACCGGGTGCAGTATGGGCTTTTCCGCGTCTAAGATATCCCTGAAGGTCTGGCTGTCCTCCCCCAGGCAGGAGCTCCAAACAGCGTAAGCCGTGTCAGGGTTGGCGTTCTCCTTGTTGAAGTGCAGGCACTTCTGGGAGAAGCGGTTCACTATCTCGTCGTAGAACCCGTCAGAAGAGACGATCTTCCACTGTTCATGCCTGTCCGACGCGTCGCAAGGCGCCAGGATCAGCGGCTCGAAGTTATCCTTCTGGTCGCCGTTGCGGGCTTTCAGGCACAGCCCCTTGTTCTTCAGCTCCACATAGCCGGCGTTGTCGTCTTTTAGTTTGACGGTGCTCCATTGTTCCACGTCCGTATCATGGCAGTCCAGCTGAACCACGCTGACGCCGTCCTTGGAAACGGCCAGGCAAAGGCTGCTGTGCCCTATGGCCAGGTAGATGTTGGAATACTCCAGGCTGTCGGGCATCAGGTCGCTCACGTCCATGGCTTCCACCAGCTTCAGGTGTTCGTCAGACTGGTCCTCAAAGGCTTTCTTGTACTTGGCGGTACCGCTGTCGAAAGTCGCCAGCACGGCCTTGTACTTCTGCTCCTGGCCCTCCACTTCCTGCTGCACTTTCTCTTCGGCGGAGGCCAGTTCCGAGGCTATATGGGAATGGATCCACCTGGCCGCTTGCGGGGACAGCTTCTTAAGTGCGTCCTCGGTAAGTTTATCCAGGCCAAGGGCCGGCAGCAGCGCGAAGGACACCGCGTTGAATGCTACGTTCTCCGACCGGTCCGGCACCTTTACCGCGAAGAACTCGTGCATCGGGTCGCCGGCGATCTTGAACTGCATGTCCAGCACCAGCGGGTCGTTGCGGTTAATCATATCCTTAAGGTCGCCCACCATTATGGCCCGGTCTATCTCCAGGGGCATGTCCGAGACGGCCTTTTCCAGGATTACTTCGAGTTCCTTCATTACGAAGTCCTCCATGTCCTCGGTTACCTTCATAACCGCCTGGGCCACGGAGAGCCCCGCGTGCTCAATGTCCCGCTCCGCGATCAGGGCCGCCACGCGCGGGTCCAGGTTGGTGGCGGCGGCCACGGCCTTCTTGGCGGCCGCGAGGGCGCCGTCGGCTACTTCGTAGACCGCCCAGGTGGCGGCGGCGGCCACACGCCAGCCAGGCGAGCAGGCCCAGTGGGTCCATTTCGAGCCGCAGTGGTGCGCCTCGTGGTCCTCGTGGTCGTGCTTGTCGCGCAGGGAATTGACCCGTCTCTCGGCCGAATTCAGCGCGTCGTCCGCACGGTCTTTCGCTTTCTGGTCCTCGGCCTTTAATTTCTGGATCTTGACGTTGAGGTCGTCCACTTTCTTCTGCGCGTCGTTCAGGGCCTGCAGGTCGGCGGTGAACTTCGCCTTGGCGGAATCCCTCAGCTCCTCTATGCCCTTCTTGACCTCGCCCTTCATCCACGGGACCAGCGTGGATTTGAACTCGCCGGTCATGCTTATGCCGGCGCTCTTGTCGAAGGTCCCTTTGGCCAGGTCGAAGCCGTCCAGGCGGACGGTCATGTCGGCGTACCCGAACGCGCCGAGCTTCTCGGTCAGGTCGAAGTCGAAATACGGCGGTTTGATGTCCAGCTTAACCGCCTGCACGGCCCCCAGCAAGTCCACGTTTGAGTTGATGGCGTATCTGGGGTTCAGATTTATGGCGATGTCTACATTGTTATTCTTGAACTTGATCACTTCCAGGTCGATATCGGCAATAGCGCCTTTAATAGTAATGCCGGTGCCAGGGCCGCCGGCCCCCTGGACCGGGCCCAGTTCCTGGTTCATAAAGAAGAAGTTGCCGGCGAACGCGAAACCCTGGCTCACCAGGCCCAGCTGGGGGTCGGAAGCGCCGGGCGTGGCGAAAGCGAGTTTTGCGTTATTAATCTGGAAGAACGGCGCGGGGAGCTTTGAGATCTGGCCGGGCGTGCCCAGCAGCGTCTCTGCTATTTCAGCCAGGGCCTTAATGCCCAGCTGGTTAACCTTGCCGGCGAACGCCACGCCGTCGGGCAGACCATCTTCCAGCAGGATCTTGGTGCTCATGGCCAGGTCAGCGTCGGTGCATTCGGAGGACTTGGGGTCCGCGCAATTCCCGAATTGCTGGTCGCCCGCCAGCCCGAACTGGACTTGCCCGGCTTCGTCTATGGCCACGTCCAGCTTGACGTTCCTGAGGATAAGACCCCGTATACCGAAGGGCTGGCGCCAGATCCCGTCCATAGTGCCCAGCACCTTGGTGCCTACTCCTTTCTCTCCGAACTGCAGCTCCAGGTCGCCGGAGAAGACCAGCAGGTCCTTGCCGGCTTTAACTTCTATCGGAATGCGCAGGCCTACGTCGATCTCCTGCCCGGACCACTGTACGAAGTAAGACGGAGGCACGCCGCCCTTGAAGTTCAATATCTTCCTGGGGATGCCGCGCGCCTCCCCCCCTTTGTCCGGAGTCAGCGCCAGCATCACTCCGGGCGCGCCGCCATCGAAGACGCCGGTTACGGCGCCGGTGATGACGGAATTATCCGGTACGCCAAGCCCGCTCAGGCCCTTGCCGACCAGGCCCATGGCGCTGGGATTGAAAGACGCGATTACGCCGATTCCGTCCGGCACCGTCACCGGCGCGTTCGACTGGCCCAAAACGGAATTAAAAAGGTCTTTCGCGATTACGCCAAAGGAATTCCGGTCCGCGGACTTCAGCCCTTTTTCGGAAATAATCAGCGCGGCTTTAGGAATGGTCATCGCGGCCAGGGGCTTTACGGCCTTGGCGGCGGGGAGCAGTTCCGTTACGTTAAAGTTATCCTGCTTCACGGCGAAGATCCAGTTGGGGGCGCCCGCAGTCCCGGCGTTGAACAGGTAGGCGTCCGTCGGCTTGCCGGCTACTACGGTCTTGGCCGAGACGCCGTTCTGGGACAGCTTGAGCTGGTCCAGCTCGAACTTGTCGCCGTTGGGGATGTTCTTGCCGCCCGGAAAGTCCCCGGGGTGGAACTGGCCGTCCAGTTCGAAGTAATCCAGCGAGATCTTCCCGTCGGCGCGCTTCAGGTCGGCGGTGACGGCTACGTTCCTGGAGCCGATTTCGGCCGTGGCGAAGAAGGCCAGGCCGCTCTTGGCCTCGGCGCCCGCACCTTCGAGCGAGAATTCGAAACCGCCGTCGGTCAGCGTCAGGCCCTGGATGCCGAAAGGCTGCTTCCAGGCGCCTTCGTAGACCGCCAGCAGGGTCAGGCCCTTGCGCGAACCCTTATCCAGGTTGACGAGGGCGTCCAGTTTCTCGTTTATGCCGGCGCCCACTATCTCCAGCCCGAACTGGGCGGAGACGTCCAGGTCGCCGGCAGGCTTGGACGAGGAGATGGCGGCCGGGACCTGCGCCCAGAGGCTGCTCTTGCTCCTGGCGTCCCCGCCTAGGGAAAGTATCACCGGGCCCTTCACCGTTACCAGGCCGGCTACGGCGGGAAGCGAAGGGAGCGGGAGCTGCACCGAAAGCTGCAGGCCGGCCAGCATGGCCTGTTTGTCAGCGTCCGCCAGCGAAGCCGCCGGCGCCGGGCCGGTCAGGCCCTTGAAAGCCGCGGGCGGCACCGTGCCCTTTATCAGCAGGCTGCCGGCGGGGACGCCGATGGCCCTGAACGCGGCGGCCAGGCTTCCCGACTTGGCCACGTTGACCCAGGCGGCCACGTTCACGCCTTCGGAAAGCGTCATTGAATCGGTCCCGGACCAGCCGACCAGCTTCGGCAGGTCGCCGGGCAGGTCGTTAGCCGTAACGGTGCGCGAAGGCGAACCGGCCGGCTGGATAACGAAGAGCGCCCGTTCTAGCGAGAGATCGTTAGCCACGCTGCCCTGCGCCGCGGGGATGAACGTAGCCGCGGACAGGGTGTTGAAGAAGATGGAGACATAGCCGCCGGCGTCCCGGGCGGCATGAGCCACGACGTCGACTTTGCTCCCGTTGAGCCTGGCTTCCACTTCTACGGACTCTCCGTCCAGGCTGATCTTGTCCACGGCCACCGCGTTGATTGCCGGAACGCCGGCCAGCGGCTGGAAGATGTCGGCCAGCACCAGGCCGTCGGCCGTAATAGTGGAAACAGGCTTGGCGCCCCTGGTCCGGACGAACGTTACGGCCTTGCCCTGCAGCGTCCCGTCCACCTGGACGGCCTCCGGGGAAACAGCCACCTTGTTCAGCGCCAGCGCATCGAAAGCTTTGAGGCCCGCGGCTTCCGGGACGATGTCGCCGAGGGTGAGGCCTTCCCCTGTGGCGGTGAAGGCTCCGGCCTGGCCGAAAACCTTGGAGACGGAAACTTTCCTGGAATTTATCCGGCCGCCTACTTCCACTTCGGTCTGGGAATAGACCAGATAGTCGAAGGCGAAGGTCTTCATGAAGGGGACGCCGGCCGCTTCGGGGACGAAATCGGTCACCAGGAGGTCGTCACCGGTGACCTTTACGGTCTTGTCCGCGGAGGAGCGGACTACGGAGACGGCTTTGTCTCCGATCTTGCCGGAGACGGTCAGGCCACGGGGCGTGTAGACCAGGGAATCGAAAGCGAACTTGTTAAGGAAAGGAATTTTCGAGGCGTCGGGTACGAAATTCGCGAGGGTAAGGTCTTCACCAATTACGGAAAAGGAGTCCTGCGACTCGTCTTTCTTTACCGTAACGGCGGCTTTGCCGACGCGGCCCTGCACTTCCAACTGGCCCGGTGTGTGCTTTAGCCGGTCGAAAGCGAAGGCCCCGAGGAACGGCACCTGGGCCGCCGCCGGCACCAGGTCGGCCAGGATTATCCCGTCGCCGGTCAGGATAAAGGACTCCTCGGAATTATTCTTAACTACGGAAACCGCCTTGGCGCCCACCTTCCCGCGGACCGTAAGCGCGCCGGGCACGTAAGCCAGGCTGTCGAAAGCGAAGTTGTTCAGGTAAGGCACGGCGGAGGCGTCCGGCACCAGGTCGGCCAGCCTGAGGTCATCACCGGCAGCAGTGAAACCGGAAACGGCGGGGTCTTTCTGAATGGTGACGCGCTTCGCGTTGACCGTTCCTTCCAGCGTCCATTTCCCGGCCGCGCCGGTAAGGGAGCGGAAGGCGAAATTATTAAGATACGCAACGCCGGAGGCCTCGGGGATGAAATCCGCGAGCAGCAGCGAATCTCCCGCAACCTTGAAGCTGGCCGCGGTGCGGCTGGTTTCCACCGTGACGGTCTTGCCGTTCACGTCGCCGGCCACCTGTACGCCGTCGGGCCTTTCCTGCACGCGGTTCAAGGCGAACCTCTGCAGGTAGGCTATCCCGGCGGTTTCGGGCACGAAATCGCCGAGTTTCAGACCGCCGCCGGAGACTGTGAAAGTCTTGGCCGCGTTATCCTGCACTACGGAGACGCCCTTGGCGTTCACAGTGCCGTTAACCGTAGTTTCGGCTTGGGTATATTTCAGGTCCAGAAAAGCGAAATTATTAAGGAAAGAGACTTTGGCCGCCGAAGGGATCAGGTCGCCAAGTCTTATGCTGTCTCCTTTTACGGTCACGATATTCGGGGCGAAGATCCAGACCACTTTAACGTCCTTGCCGTTCACCGTCCCGTCAACTTCCAGCCTGTCCGGCCAATGGAACAGGCTGCCGAAGGTGAAAAGGCGCAGGAAAGGGATATTCAGCGAGAGCGGGATACAGGCCGGCAGGCTCAAGCCGGGACCGCTCATCTGGAGCGTCTTGTCCGCGAAAGAATCGGAGATGGAAACCGGTCTGCCGTTGACTTTACCCGTTATACCGAGATCCAGGTCTGAACGCTGAACGCTGTCCAGGGCGAAAGCGTTGACGCAGGGGACCTGGGCCGTCTGGGGAATGAAATCCACAAGTTTAAGATCGTCCCCTGCCACGGAAAAGTCGGGAGCGCCGGGCGTTTTCCTGACGGAGACGACCTTGTTGTTCACCTTGCCCGCAACTTCTAGCGCGCCGGCCGCATAGCCCAGCCTGTCGAACTTGAAGTTGTCGAGGTAGGCCATCCCGGCCGCTTGAGGCACGAAATCCTTCAGCAGCAGGTCAGCGCCGGTCACGGTGAAAGAGGCCGCGGCAGTATTGTAGTCTACCGCAAGCGCCTTGCCATCCACGTCCCCCTCTACCAGTACGCCGCCGGTTCTTTTCTGGACGCGTTTGAAATCGAACCTCTGAAGATACGCCACCTTGGCCGCTTCGGGCACAAAGTCTGCAAGCTGGATCGCCGAGCCGGAGACCGTGAAGGTCTTGGCCGCGTTATCCTGCTGCACGGAAATATTCTTGCCGTTGATGGTCCCGGCAACCTCGGTAACGGCGTCGGAATATTTGAGACTTTCGAAGGCGAACCTGTTCAGGTAGGAGACCTTGGCCGCGTCAGGGATAAAATCGGACAGCTTAAGGCCGGCCCCGGTCACGGTAAAATCGTTCCCGGAAAGTTCGCGCGTAACGCGCACGGCCTTCCCGTTCACCAGGCCCGCTACGTCTATGCCGTCTGCGGTGTGGGTAAGCCTGTCGAAGGCGAAGGTGTTCAGATAGGCCATCTGACCGGCAGTCGGCACAAAATCCGACAGGACCAGCCCGGTCCCGGTCACCGTAAAGATGTTACTGGTGATATGATCGTCTACAGTAACCGCTTTGGAGCCGACCTTCCCGGTCACCACGAATTCGGCGGGCGAACTCCGGACCCCGTCGAGCGAGAAAGCGCTGAAGAAAGGAAGTTGGGCCGTTTCGGGAACGAAATCCTCGAGCTTCAGGTCTTCGCCGGTTATCGCCAGCGCGGCTCCGCCGGAGTTCCTCTTTACGAACAAGGCCTTGTAATTCACCTTGCCGGAGGCGGTAGCGGCGGCGGGAGTGTAAGTGAAGCTGTCGAAAGCGAACTGCTTAAGGAACGGCAGTCCCGCCGCGTCAGGGAAGAAGTCGGTAAGGACAAGCCCCTCGCCGTTTACAGAGAAGGTGCCGGCGGCGGAATTACCTTCGACCGAGACGTTCTTGTTGTTTACCTGACCCAGGACCCGGGTGGAAGAGGAAGAGAGGACAGCGCTGTAGAACTTAAACTTGTCGAGTGGCTGTACTGCGGCGGCGGCCGGGAGGAAATCGGAAAGCTTGAGGCCGGAGCTGGTTACGGAGAAGGTCTTAGCCGGGGGCCCGCGCGTAACGGTAACCGGCACAGAGTTGACGGTCCCGTAGACGGCGAACCCGTCCTGGGTCTTAGCAAGCTTGCTCAAAGCGAAAGCATTAAGCACCGGCGCCAGCGCGGCCTCCGGGACGAAATCGCGCAGGGCGAGGGAATCGCCGGTGACGGTCAGGGCATGGCCGTTGCTGTCGTAGAGGACAGCGGCGCTCCGCCCATTAATCCTGCCGGCCGCGGTTATGGCGGAGGGCGACCAGGTGAGGCTGTCCAGGGCAAACTTGGAAAGAAAAGGCAGGTTCTCCGTTCCCGGCACCAGGTCCGCCAGCCGCAGAGCTTCCCCGGTAAGGACGAAAGAGCCTTTCTCCGTTCCGCCGGCTACAGAGAGCTTCCTGCCGTTCAGCGTACCGGAGACGGCCAGACTGCTGCCGGCCTGGGAGAAGCTCGCGAAAGCGAAGCCGTTCAGGACAGGCGCGCCGGAGGCTTCGGGGAAGAAATCCGCCGCCGTCAGATCCTTCCCCGTGACCAGGAGGGTCTTTTGGCCGTTATCGGCCGTAACGGCTATGGACCTGCCGTTTACCTTTCCTTTTATATTGTACACCTGTCCGGTTTTAGAAAGGCTTTCAAAAGAGAACTGCTTGTAAAACGGCACCTGCCCGGCGAAAGGAACAAGGTCCCTGAGCGCCAGGTCCCCGGCGAGCAGCGTATAATCCAGACCGCCCTTGCCCTTGGAGAGCATCAGGCAGGGCAGGGGATCCCGGTTATAATGGGTGAAGTCGGGAATGACGCGCGCGTAGATCCGGTAGGAGCCTTCTTCCTTGTAAATGACTGCTTCGAGACTGGCCGACGTGGAATGGAGCGCCCCGATATCAATAAGGTCGCCCGAGACCCTGGACTGGGTTTTGGAGACCAGACTGGCCACAGGCGCCCCGTCTTCCGGTTTCGGGTCGAAAGTCAGGGTGCCCTGCAGGTCCAGGACGGCGTCTCCCAGAGTCAGTTCGCCCTGGTAAGAAAGCTGGTTGCCGCCGGAGTACTTCAGCTTGTCGAGTCCGAGAGACGAGAAGAGCGGGTCCGCGGACATGGCTTTGGCCAGGGATGACCACTGTGCGGCGCCGTCGGAGACGTTCTTTACCGCTTTAACGCGCGTTTTAAATTTAATAAAAGGGTCGGAGCTGTCGGTTTCGGAAAAGGCGTCCTGGGGAAGAGTGAACAAGGAAAAAAAGAAAGAAACGAGGCAAAATAAAAAAACACGCATTAATGGCCCTCCCGAAACAAAATGATGTTTAACCCAACTTGTTCAATATGATATAAAAATTTGAAGTGCGGCGGGAAACATGGTTCAGGCCAGGCGAATGCCCCGCGGGGATTGCCGGGGACCCTGAAAAAGAATAACGCCCGGTTGTTCCGGGCGTCATTTCTTTCAAGGCGGCGGCGCTCCTCAGTGCTGCGCGTCGCAGAACTCTTTGGGCTCGGTGCCTTTTATGAAGGCCTCCAGGATCTTTTTCTTGCAGGTAGGCAGGGCCAGCTTGCCGGTCTCCTGGTCAACCGTCACAAAAACTATACCGTCGGGCACGGAGAAGTCGCGCACCGGCTGGTCCTTCAGCACCGTTTCCATTATTTCGGTCCACCAGGCCACGGTGAGGGAGCTGCTCCAGTCCTTGATAGGAAGGGAGGCCATGTCGTCGTAGCCCATCCAGGAAGCCGCGGTGAGATCCGGGGTCATACCGATAAACCACATATCCTTCGAATCCTGGCTGGTCCCGGTCTTACCCGCCAGCGGGCGCTTCAGCCTGGAGGCGTAAATCCCGGTACCGCGCTGTATTACGCCCTTCATCATGTTCACCAGCACGTAGGAAAGCTGCGGCGAGAAGCTTTCGCTCTCTTCGGGCACGGACTCCTCGAGCACGCGGCCCTTGTTGTCGGCAACCTTCAGCACTCCGAAAGGCGCCACATGTATGCCGCCGTTGGCGAAAGTGGAGAAAGAGTTGGCCATCTCGAGCGGGCTCACCAGTGAAGTGCCGAGGCCGATAGAGGGCACGGCTTCCAGGTTATGCTTGATGCCGGCGCGGCGGCCCACGTCCGCCACCAGCGTGGGGCCCACGTGGGTGACCAGGCTGATAGAGGCGAGGTTGCGCGACTGCTCCAGGCCGCGGCGCAGCGTGATGCGGCCGAGCGTCTTGCCGTCGAAGTCATTCGGAACCCAGATCTTGAAATCCTTGTTGCCCACGAAGGGCTGGATAGCCAGGTCGATGGCGTACTGGTCGGTGGCGCCCTCCAGCAGGCGCCAGTCCTTGCCGTCGTAGTAATAAGCCATCGGGGAATCGTCCACCATGCTGGCCGGGGTATAGCCGCTCATCAGCGCCGCCATCCAGACAAAGGGCTTAAAGGTGGAACCTGCCTGGCGCGCGGACTGCGTTACGCGGTTAAACTTGCTGTCGCGGTAATTGCGCCCGCCGATCATGGCCCTTATCGCGCCGGTCTTGTTATCCAGGATCACGAAAGCGCCCTGAAGCGCGGCGGAAGAAGGAAGGACCTCGTCGGGCTTGTCCTTGTAGGCGGCGGGAGCGCGGAGCTTATCCGAATCCTGATCGTACTTGGCCAGGTACTTCTCCATAATATCTTCGGCGGGCACCTGCATGGTCAGGTCGAGCGTGGTATAGATCTTCATGCCGCCCTTCCACAGCTGGGCCACGCCGTACTTCGGCTCGAGCTGCTGGCGCACGTATTCAACGAAATAGGCCGCGTGACTGGAGAACATGGTGGACTTCTCCGTAGGGATAACCTCGGTCTCGGCGGCCGCTACCTCCTGGGCGGTAGCATAGCGCTCGGCCAGCATGCGACGCAGCACCAGGCGGCGCCGCTGTGTGGCCTTTTCCATGCTGTTGAAAGGGGAGTAGCGCTCGGGAGAAGGAATCAGGCCGGTAAGCATGGCGCATTCTCCCAGCGTCATCTCGGAGACGTCCTTGCCGAAGTAAAGCTTGGAGGCGGACTGCACGCCGTACACGCCGTTGCCGAAGTAGATCTGGTTCAGGTACAGCGCCAGGATCTCCTGCTTGGAAAAGTTGCGCTCGATCTGCAGCGCCAGCACCATTTCTTTGATCTTGCGGGTGATGGTCTTTTCCGACTTAAGGAAGATGCCGCGGGAGAGCTGCTGCGTTATAGTGGAGCCGCCCTGGGCGCTGCGGCGGTGCAGAATATCGCGCAGCAGCGCGCGCATGATACCGCGGGGCGAGATACCCCAGTGCCGGAAGAAATTCTGGTCTTCCATCGCTATCACGGCATTCTGCATATCCACCGGAATCTTGGAAAGCGGCAGGATCGCGCGCTTCTCCACGGAGAACTCGGCTATGATCTGGTTGTTAACGTCGTAGACGTAAGTAGTCAGGGACGGGGTGTATTCATCGAGTTTGTCCACTGAGGGGATGTCAGACAGAATATTGTGCATCAGCACCGAGGCCGTAATTATAACCGCGGCAGAGAGCACACCTAAAATATATACCGCTTTCAGCACAAGTTCCCTGGGCGAAAGCCTGTCCAGGTAATCAAGGAATTTTCGAATAAAATTCATGCTTTAATTATATCAAAAGGCGCAGGGCGTACGGGGACAAAGGTGGCCGATTGCCCGGCCCGCCAGTAAAATGTTAAATTTAAGGCATATGAAAAGACTTCTAACGCTCCTCGGAGCGGTTCTGGCGCTGGCGGCCTGTTCAAAGCAGGACGGTAAAGTGGTAGCCCGGCTAGGGTCCGAAAAGATTACGGAAACCTACCTGCAGGAAAAATTCTCGGAAATAAGCCCCGCGGCGCAGGCCTATCTGGCCACCAAGCCCGGGCGCAAGCAGTTCCTCGACGTTCTGATACATGAACGCCTGATGCTGATGGCCGCGCGCAAGAGCCGGGTGGCCTCAGGTGAGGACTACAAGGGCCGCGTCCGTCAGAAAGAGGCGGAAATGAAGCAGACCCTGCAGGATTATAAAGATTTCATGCTTACCCGCATGTGGGTGGAGGACATGCGTTCCAACGAGCTCAAGGTTACGGACGAAGAAGCCCGCGCCTATTACGAGAAATACCCCTACAAAGTGACGTTGGCGCACATCCTGCTGTCCGACTCGGAACAGGCTGAAAAAGTAATGAAGAAAATAAAAGCCGGCGCTGATTTTGAAAAGACAGCCAGGGAATATTCGCTTGACAGGGAGGCCGTACGCCTGCCCCCCGTGATGTACGGGGAATTCATGCCGGAACTCGAGGATATGGCCTTCAAAATGCGCGTGGGCGAGACGCAGGGCATAGTTAAGACCGCGCTCGGCTACCATATAATAAGGAAACTGGCGCAGGACAAAACCGACCCGGCTTCCGCCATGGACCGGGTGCGCAAGATACTTGAGAAGAAAAAATTCGACGCTTACCTGGCCAAATTCCAGGACAAAATAAAAGTGGAGGTTACCGATGAAAACTATAAATAAGTTCCTGCTCGCGACGGCGCTCCTTGCCTGCGCCGCGCCCGCCCCCGCCAAAGTGGTAGAGGACCTGGCGGCCAAGGTCAATAACGAGGCTATCACCGTTTCCGAGTACCAGCGAGCCAAAGAGGCCCTGACCGAACAATACGGCGCCGCAATGCCAGACTTCTTCAAACAGAAGGACGCCGCCGCCCAGATCGAGAAAGCCGCCATCGATAAGCTCGTGGACGAAACCCTGCTCCGGCAGAAAGCCGAAGCAATGAAGATAAAGGTCTACGAACGTGAGCTTGAGAACGGCGTGGCCGAGATCCGCAAGCGCTTCGCGCGCACTCCCGAAGGCGAAGCGCTCCCCACCGAAAAGGCCGAAGCGGCCTTCCGCGACGAACTCAAGAAAGAGAACGTCACCATGGAAGAGTTCCGCGAGCGCATCCGCAAGCAGCTGATGGTGCAGAAGCTGGTGCAGGACACCATCAAAAGCCGCGCCAAAATGCCCGGCGACGCGGAAGTGAAAGCCTATTTCGACAACATCAACCTGGTGCTCAACGGCCAGGAAGCCGCCATAAAAGGCCTCAATGAAGAAGCCATGCAGGACCTCCAGGCGGTAGCCGCGCGCTTCAAGGAAGCCACCGCGGAGCGCCTGCGCCTGCGCCATATCCTGATCAAGGTCAAGGAAGGCGCTACCGCAGAAGAAAAGAAAGCCGCGCTGGCCAGGGCCCAGAGCGTGCGCAAGCAGCTGGACGGCGGGCTGGACTTCGACGAAGCCGCCGGCAAGAATTCCGACGACCAGGAAAGCGCCCGCCGCGGCGGCGACCTGGGCTACGTAGTGAAGGGCATGCTCCCGCCCGAAGTGGAAGCAGCAGCCTTCAAACTGCAGGTAGGCGAGAACTCCCAGCCCATTGACAGCAAGTTCGGCTGGCATATCCTGCGCCTGGAAGAGAAGCGCGCGGCCCAGAAACTGCGCTTCGAAACCGTAAAGGATGACCTGGAACAGGTGCTGTCCCAGAACGCTTTTGCGGCGGAACTCGGCAACTACCTGAAAGACCTCCGCAAGGACGCCAAGATCCAGATTTTCCTCGGCGATAAAGCCGAGGCGAAGAGCAACTAGCAGCGCTACAACGACCAGGCCGTCTCAAGCCTACGGGCCAAAGCAGCCTGGTCGTTTTTTTAGCAGACCTTACAAGTGAAACCCGCCATCTTAATTACAGCCGGCGACCCGCTGGGCATAGGACCGGAGATAACGGTGAAAGCGCTGAAAAGCGCCGCCGTGCTCCGGGCCTGTCGCCCTTTCGTCACCGGGGACACCGCCGCGCTCAGAAAAGCCGGCTGGACTCCCGCGCTGTGCCCGCTGCTGCCGGCGGACGCGCGCGGCCTCAAATTCTCCCGCCCCGGCCCGACAGAGGCCGGGGGGCTGGCATCTCTCGGGGCGGTGCTGTCCGCGTACAAACTTGTAAAGGCGGGGCTCTTTGACGCCCTGGTCACCGCCCCTGTTTCCAAGGAAGCCTGGGCCCTGGCCGGCGCGCCCGCCCCGGCGCATACGGACCTGTTCCGCCTGCTGGAAAAACGCGAGCCGCTGATGCTTTTTTCGCGCGGCCGGCTCAACGCCGCGCTGGTCACCGAGCACGTAGCCATGAAGGACCTGCCCGGGAAGCTCACGAAAGACTTGGTAAAACAGAAAGCCCGGCTCTTCAACGCTGCCCTGAAAGCGCTCGGTGTTAAACACCCGTCCATAACGCTCTGCGCCCTTAACCCCCACGCGGGAGACGGCGGCGTGCTGGGCCGGGAAGAAATAGACCGCCTGGCCCCCGCCGCGGCCGAACTGCGGGCCGCGGGGATCAGGATAACCGCGCCCCTGCCCTCCGACGCCGCCTGGGCCGCCCACCTGGCCGGCAAGAGCGACGGCCTGCTGGCTCTTTACCACGACCAGGCGCTGGCCCCGCTCAAGGTGGCCCCGGGAACCGCCCCCGCGGTGCACTGGACCTGGGGCCTCTCGTTCCACAGGACCTCGCCGGCGCACGGCACCGCTTTCGATATAGCCTGGAAGACGCAGGCGGACCCGGCCGGCATGGTGGAAGCTATTATTTTCGCGGCCAGGCTGGCCAAAGGGAAAACACACCGATGATAGAACTTATAGGCTACCTGGCTTCCGCCCTTGTGGCGTTCTCGCTGCTTACCAGCAACGTGCTGCGCCTCAGGGTGCTTAACCTGGCCGGCGCGCTGGTTTTCATCGTCTACGCGGCAATAACCCGCGCGTGGCCGGTGTTAGCGGTCAACCTGTTCGTAGCGGGCATAGACCTGTGGTATATTATCAGCCTCAAGTCCAAAAAGGATATTTTTAAACTGATGGAGGTAGGCACGTCCGACCCGCTGATTAAAAATTTTCTTTCCTATTACGGGCGCGGCATCGGGCAGTTCTTCCCGGATTTCGACCTGGCGAAGCTAAACTCGCCCCGCTGCGTCTTCATCCTCAGGAACCTGCTCCCGGTCGGCTTGTTTGTATATACGGAAGAAGCTCCGGAAATCCTGGTACACCTGGATTTCGTGGCGGAGGACTACCGCGACCTGAAGAGCGCGCGCTACCTGTTCAACAGGCCGCAGAACGCGGAAACCTTCAAGGGCTTCTCGGCTTTCACCGCCGTAAGCGGCTCGCCAAAACACACAGATTACCTGGTCCGCGTGGGTTTCGAGGAAGACAAAGAAAAGAAAGGATTCTTCAGGAAGAAGATCTAGGGGACCTGTTGCAGCCTTACCGGCACGCCCCGGGGAACCATCGTTCTGACATAGGCCTCGCGCTGCTCTTTAGGGGCTTCGTCCGCCATCGCGAGAGGGTTAACCCGGTACTTAATGATAGTTTCTTTTTTTCCTTTCTCTACTTCAGCGATGCTGAAAATACCGTTGGGAAAATCTGAAACGGATATCAGGATAAGCAGATTGCCGGAATCGAAGTTATAGGCGACCGGCTTAATTTCCCTGGAGGTTTCGAAGGAACTCCAGGTGCCGGAACTCTTAAAAAGCTTATAATCCACCGGGGCGCTGAGCATGGTAATGCCTTCCTGGCCCGTGCTGCGCCCGAGTTCGGGCATGACGCCGCCGGACAGTTTCGGTTCCTTAACCTCGTTGCCCTGCACCGTTATCTTCTTGCCCAGGTCCGAGTCCTTCAAAACTATAGGGGCCGCTTTTTTCTTGCCCCCGCCGCCCAGGTCGCTAAGCAGTTCCATCATGTCTTTGGGCTTTTCCGCCACACCGCCGAATTCTTTTTCCTTAACAAGCATGATGGCCCCATCCGAGTTGACCGCGGCCGAGGAAAGATCCTGGCGGGTTGCGGGGATCATAGACCCCCTGGCGCCGCCGCTGTGCTTGGCCGCCGCCAACGCCTGCTGCGCGGCATACGAGGCCTCGGGCGCCTTCTTGCTCAGTTCCTCGCGGGCCGTAGATTCGGAGATGGAACTGGTCCAGCTGCCCACGTAATTAATCAGCATCAGCAGCGCAAAAAGCACTATGATTCCGAGGAAAAAATTTATAAGCGCGCGCAACGCCTTGCTATCCATAGCACAATTGTACAATATCCCCGAACTGCCGGTTAAACCCCGGGGCGACAAACCATTTAACTATTAGTTATTATTTCTGTAACAGGCTTTGGGTAGAATTTATATAGTTATAAAGCAGATTCCTTTAGTCTTTGCGGCCAGTACGGGAAAATGGAGACGGTGATATGAAATATTGGGCATACGTCAATAATGAGATCCTCGGCCCCTTCGAAAAAGAGAAATTACTTGAGCTTCCTTCTTTTTCCCCTTCCTTACTGGTCTGCCCCCAGACTCCCGTAGGCGAAAAGACCGAAGACTGGAAAGAAGCCGCCACCTACCCGGAACTCTCCGCCCTGCTGGGCTCAGGCGCTTCCCTTTCTGCCCCCAAGGCCGCCGCCGCTCGCGAAGCCCAGCCCGCCGAGCAGCCTGCGGCTGCTGAAAAACCGGCCGCCGCTTTCAAGCCCATGGTTTCCTCGTCCGTAGAACAGACTCCTCCCTCTGGCCACGGTCTGAATAACATAAATATCTCCGTGAACAGCCTCGGGAAAGCCCACAGCGAGGAGTCCGCCCCGGCGGTAAGTTCCCCGCACCAGTCCTCGGCTAATTTCGACCCGATAAGCCTTTCGCAGATATCCCGCAGGACGGAGAACTTGCAGCCGCAGGAGGCCGCGCCGGCCGCCGGCGAACCCCTGGCCAAAGAACCGCGCGCCGCTTTTTCCAGCGAGCTTTTCGAAGCCGCTAAACCGGCCATGGAAACATCCGCTTTCACGCCCGAGGTCCAGGAATTAAAGCCAGCCGCCGAAACGCCGGTCTTTACCACTTCCGCCGCACCGGAGCTGGAAACTTTCTCCAGGCCCGCCGCTTCCTTTGCCCAGCCCGATAAGGGCGCGCTGGATGCACTGAACCAGAAGATAGAAGCGCTGGCAAAGAGCGCCGCCACCAAGCAGGACCTTTCTGCCGCCATAGATCCTTTCCACCTTAAGCTGGACCAGCTGGGCGAAGT
>JBBRDG010000006.1:0-58252 GCA_038204165.1 Elusimicrobiales bacterium | reverse complement strand
TCGCTGAGCTACGTGGGTTATGGAAGCTTCGACCGTACCGATGCTATCAACCAAGCGATCGGCTCCTATAACGCCAGCGAGATGTCCGGCAGCCTGGGCTGGGGCAAGGAGCTGCTTCCCAATATTTCGGGCGGCGTGGCTCTCGGGGCAAACCGCGCTACTATAGCCGGCAAAAGATACAGCACCTACTCGGCTGACCTCGGGCTGCTCTGGTCCGTAAGGCCCGGGCTCGACCTCGGCGTCAGCTACTCCAACCTCAAGCTCGGCGGCGACATCGCGGGCGCCGGGCTGACCAGCGGGCTTCGTCTTGGCGCCGGCTGGCAGGCTAACCAGCGCTGGCTTCTGGCCGCGGCTACCGAGCTTCAGAGCAATGGGGTAGACCGCATCCAGCTTGGAACCGAATATCTTTTCGGCGATGTCGATAAGGTCGCCAATGTCGTAGCGCTGCGCGGCGGCTACAAGTTCGACTTTCCGGGTTCCGAACTCGGGTTCATGGGCGGTCTGTCCCTGGGCCTTGGCTACACTATCACGCGTTCGCTGGCGGTAGACTACGCGTTTGTTTCCGCCGGGGATCTCGGCTCGTCGAACCGGCTGAGCCTCACATATAAGTTCGCCGGCAAGAAAGGCGGCTAAGCAGACAGGCTAAATCCGCTCAGCAGTTATTCGGCGCCAGCTCGGGACTTTCCAGGCAATTAAGGCCTGTCATGAAAACAGAGGTTTTTGGGCCAAATACGCCTGATATGGAACAGCTTAAAATACCCTGAAAGTTCTCAACCCCGTCTGTGCCTCAATCCAAAAGGTACAAAAAACCGGCAGGTTCCCCTGTTTTTATCGGGAAAAACCTGCCGGGTTGTATTGATACAAATAACTTGGGGAAGTAGCAGGGGTTACAGATAGAGACGGTGAAAGCATGTCAAAAACAAAAACGAACTTTCTCACAAAGATCCAGGAAGGAGCCTCCTTCATAGGCGCAACGTTTAGCGAGATGCTGGATGATAAGGTTTTTAAGATGTCGGCGGCACTGTCGTATTACACGCTATTCTCACTTGCCCCTCTTATGTTGATAGCTATTTCGGTCGCGGGATTTATCTTTGGTGAGAAAGCCGCGCGCGGCGAGCTGGTGCTGCAGATCCAGGGACTTGTGGGTGAAAGCGGCGCGGAGGTTATACAATCATTAATCCAGAGCACTGCGTCGTCTTCAACGGGTAAGTTCGCTACGATCATCGGCTTTGTACTCATTCTGCTGGGCTCAATGGGCGTGTTTGTGGAATTAAAAGAATCGCTCAATATTATATGGGGCGTTGAGCAACGCCCAGGCAAGCCTATCATCCAACTTATTAAAACACGGGCAGGCGCGTTCTCTATGGTGCTGATCATGGGGTTTCTCCTGCTTGTTTCTTTAATTGTCAGCGCTCTCATAGTGTTTCTCACTAAATACCTGGGCGCCTATTTCCCGGTAGTGCTCCCCGTAATTGAAATAGTTAACATCGTGGTTTCCCTAACGGCTTTTACGTTAATATTCGCGATGATATTTAAATTTATGCCGGATGTCGTTCTGGGCTGGCGCTATGTATGGCACGGCGCCATCTTCACGGCGCTGCTGTTTAGTGTCGGCAAAGGTCTGATCGGCTTGTATCTTGGCAGCAGTTCTTATGGTTCGACCCTGGGCGCCGCGGGCTCATTGCTGGTGCTGTTATTGTGGCTCAATTATTCATCGCTGATACTTTTCTTTGGCGCGGAGTTCACGCAGCGTTACCGGAAGCTTTACAGCGATGAGCCGCTTAAAGCGAGGAAAGATGCGATCCTGATCCCGAAAGTGTCGCAATTGGTTAAAGAAGAAATGCAAAAGAACTGCAAAATTAAAATGCAATGAGCCCGCCTGTTTTATGAGCCCAAAATTTAAGCCCGCTATGTTTTCTGTACTGCTCGTGCTGGCGGGCCTGGGCGTAATTGCGGCCGCGTGCGCCGCGCCTGCCGCCGCCGGAAAAAATACCGGGCCCTGTCCCCAGATCCGGTTCGTAGGAAAGGAAGAGCTGGACCTGAACCCGATGGAGATCCGCCTGATCTGCGGCGATCCCGGCACCGAGGGCTGGGGCAGGATCCCTTTCAACCAGGCCGAGAGGATGCTTAAGGTCTTTCTACAGCAGAGGGGGTACCAGCAACCAAAGTTTACCCCGGGCCTGGAGGCCCTTGAAGTAGACCCCGGCATGAAGACCATGGTTAAAGCCTTCACCGTTAAAGGGCTCCCGCCCGAGATTGACCAGCGCAAATTGCGCAAGATAAAAAACCAGACCCTTACTCCGGGCCTGCTCGACGCGGCCAAGGCCGCCCTGCAGGGCGCCCTGCAGAACCGGGGCTATGCCTGCCCGGAGATAGAAATACGGGGCAACGGAACTACCGGCGAGGTCTCCGCTGAAGTCCGCCCCGGCGAGGTTTACAGCTTCAGCCATATCAACGCGGTAAAAACGGCCGAAGTGGATCCACGTATCTTTTACCGTTACGAGGCCTTCAAGCGCGGCCAGCGTTTCGATTCCAGACTTCTGGAGCTGACCGCGCGGCGGACCATGTCCGACTCGCTGCTGCTTAACGCCTACTTCGACGTCAGCTGCTCCACCGATGGTCTGGTAGTAAGCGAACACGTTGTGGCCGGCAAGCCGCAGCAGTACAAGCTGGGGATAGGCTTCGACACGGAGGGACTGTTCCTGGGCAGGGCGCAGTGGCAGAATTCCCGCCTGGGCGCGCGGGGCCATTCAGCGCAGGCCTCGTTCTATGCCTCTTTCCGCGAGCAGACGGCCGCCGCCTATTTCCGCTACTTCACGGGGCCCGCCTCCCGGCTATACCTGATGCCGAAACTTACCTTCGGACGCCGGAACGAGACCCAGTATGAAGCTTTAACTTCGGAGTTGGCCCTGCTGCCGGGCTTCAGCTGGGACAACAAGCAGCTTCGCGGCGAGTTCTCAGCGGGGCCGGCGCTGGCGTATGTTAATACTGTCCGGGGCCTCGGGCCTGTCAGCACCTATGCCGTCTTAGAAACACGGCTGCAGCTGACCAGCCACTTGTTCGAGTACTATGCCGCCGACCCGCGCACCGGCTGGCGCCTCTCCTTTGATTCCCGGTCGCGGACGGCTGGGATTTACTCCGGCATAACGGCGCAAAGCCTGGGACTTCAGGGTGAACACCTGTGGAATCTGGGCGGCTACGCGCCGCCCCAGCTGGTGCTGGCCACGCGCTACCGCGCACAAACTACGCTGGTTAAAAACAGCGTGGCGGCCGCCGGCGGCCTGCCCCTGGATATGCGCTATTTTATGGGCGGCGACGCCGACCTGCGCGGGGCCGGGCGCAGCGCCGTGCCGTCCGACTCGGTCGGCCTCCTGACCGCGGTATACGACGGCGTAGAACTAAGGATGGGCGACGTGCTGCCGCACGGCCTGCAGCCTTTAGTGTTTTTGGATGCCGCTATGGCCGGACGAAGATCTCTTTGTCTGGATCCGAACGTTTACCTGTCGCCCGGCGTGGGCATTCGCTGGAATTCGCCGGTCGGTTCGGTCCGCGCCTCGCTGGCGCGCGGCCTGGTATGGCGCCGCGACCCCGCCGCCGAGATGCTGATGCGGCGGCAATGGCGGTTCTTCCTGAGCCTGGGAACGGAGTTTTGATGCGCATATTCAAGAAGCTCCTGCTAGTTCTTCTACTTACGGCCGGCGCTCTGCTGGCCGCGGGCGCGCTGACGGCCATAGCTATTGTAGCCAGGCCGCAATGGTTCCTTACTACCGGCACCGTCACCCGGGCAGTTAAGGTTTTCGGCGGCGCCTATCACCCGCGCTGGAAGACTCTGGACTTTGATATCAGCTCCCTGAGCTTCCCGGTAAAGCAGGTTAGCCTCCGGGCCCGGGACCTCTGCTTCGAGAACGCGGCCCTGGCAATGGAGGGCTGCGTGAAGGACCTGGACGTACAGGTGAATGTGCGCCTTTATTTTTTCGGAGTAAAGCTGACCAAAGTCTCACGGTTCATTATTACCGGGGAGCACTTTACGCTGGACCAGACCGTCGGAAAGACTGCGCCGCCGCCGAAGCGGAGCGCTGGTCTGCCCAACTTGCCGGCCGCCCTGCGCGGCTTCACGCTGGAAGCGCTGAAGGTGGACCTGCCGGCTAACAAAATCATCGGGGCCGGCGGAATACTTCGGGGCGGGCTCAAGTTGAACCTGGACCCTGCCCGGTCCCGGCCGCTTACGCTCACGGCGGCCTTTGAAACCAGTTACGGTACCGTTACCAGGCATTATAACGGCGAGGTCACGGTTGACTCCAAGCTTTTGAGGAACAAGGAGTTTACCTGCCTGGACGCAAAGGGCAGCCTTAAGGCGGAAGACGTAAACGTCAGGTTCCAGTCCCGGGTAGAAAAAAGCGGTCCTGGCGCCCTGGCCTTCAGCCTCAGCGCCACCGCCCGGATGCCGGGGCGGCGCCTGAAGGGGGATTTTAAAGGTTCGAAGGACGGGCAGGATCTCGCCCTGACCGGCTCGGCGGGGGTATGGGAGTCCAAGAGCCCCGTTAAGAGCGTCCGGCTGAAGCAGTTCGCGCTGAAGGTCCGGCTTAAGAGCGATTCCGCCGAATGGGATACGCTCAAGTTTGACGGTGCCTTCGAACTGGAACCCGAGGCTTTCGGCCTGAAAAGGGCCAGCCTTAACCTGGCCAAACTTATCGAGAGCAGGCTGGTTATCAGCGCTAGTTCCACTCCTGAAATGCTCGCGGCCGACCATTTTAACGCCGAGGTGTCGGCTACCATAAAGCCCGCCAAGGACTGGTACGAATTTTCTGGCGTCCTCGACGCCACGGTTTCCGGACGCACCAGCCAGGTTCAGGGGCTCAAGATAAGCCATAAGCTGGACTTCGGACTTAAGGTAGCCAGATTCAAGGACCTGGTAGATTATCTCGCCCGTAGTCCATATTCCGTGCCGGCGCCGGTCCACGTGCTGCGCGGGCCTCTTGCTATTTCGGTAAAAGGTCTTGGCGATTCGCGCAACAACGTCCAGGAGTTCGATTACGAAGTTGTAAGCGGCCTGGCGGCGGGACGGCAGAGCCTGAAATTCAGGATCAACGGCAAGCTGGCAGCGGCCGGGCTCTGGGCGCCGGGGCGTTCCTTCAGCAATGAAACCGACGTTCTGCTGCAGGATATCGCGCTGCAGCTTCCCCGGTTAGACCTCAGGGGCATGGCCGCTTTCGTTCCGGACAGCCGCATTCAGACCGGGGCGGAGTTTGACAAAGCGGACCAGGCCCGGGAGGAGGAACGGAAACATCCAGGCAAAAAACCTTACTCGGCGATCCGCGGACAGATACTCATAAAGACCGCCAAGCCTGTGCGCCTCTACTCCAATATGGCCAAAGATCCGGTTCCCATAGAGGTGGATATCAAGCTCAGCCTCCCGCCCGGCCCAATGGCGGGAACGGTGGCGGTAAAGCCGTTTCGGGCCGTGATCTTCCGCCGGATCGCGTCCTTCGACCATATACGGCTTACCGGCCGCGCCGGGTCCGACCTCATGGATCTCGACGGGTTGATAATTTATAAAGCGGCGGAGGCCAAGATCCTCATCCGCCTGTTGGGAACCGTTCAGAAACCGCGGGTCGAGTTCGAGAGCAACCCGCCCAGGAGTCAGGCCGACATCATGGCCATGCTGCTCTTCGGGAAATCGCCAGGAGAACTGGACTCGGACCAGCAGTCGAGCGCGGCCAGCGCCCAGACGGCGGTGGCCAACAGCGCTTTCGGCCTGGCCTCGTTATATCTGCTGGCCTCGACTCCGGTAGATTATGTGGGTTATGATCCCGTCTCCAGAACCTATACGGTAAAGCTCCGGCTGCCAGGAGGCGCCACCCTGCAGCTTGGCTCCGGCGGTGAGAGCAGTGGCGTACAACTGCGCAAGCGCCTCTCCTCCAACCTGGCGATACAAACCGGCCTTATCAATACCCAGTCCCAGGGGAATGTAGTAACGACTCTCCTTGAATGGTACGGGCGGCGCTAAATCATTCAGGCGAAATACAAAGGAGTAGGAATAAAGTCAAACCAATGCAAGCTTGAACTAAAGCCGGTAGCCGCGATCTTTGACGACAAAGAACTTGTGCGGCTCTTAACCCACCTGGGGCAGCCGACCGGCTTTCCGGTATTTAGGCCGATGTCCAGCCAGGCTTTATGTGCAACAAAACGTGCCCCGCCTGAAGAAGACAGCCAACTGGACCCGCGGGTGGGCCGTCTGATACGCATAGCGCTCGATACGGCACAAGATAGTGTCCGTAGTCACATTGAAAGTGTAGTCCACGTACGCAGGTATTGTATTAAAGCGGTAGGGGAAGCGCGCGCGCAAATTTTTCAACCAAGGAAAAGGGAAGGTTCTACCAGGAAGAGAAGCGATAATCGCTCTTATGTTTCCTACAATTGGTACTCCGGGATCCTGAACTGGTAATATTGGTGACGTTCCACCTATAATGACTTGTTAATAACTAGTCATATAGTCATGTACGTCCCCTATCATATTTACGAATCAGGCAGATTACACGCCGGAAAGGCGGGAAGGGTATGAAGTCGGTGTTCGTGGAATTACGGAAATAGCTGCTGGGCTGGAAGGAATACTACCGGCTGGCGGATACGCCGGGTAAATTCAGCGAACTGGACGGCTGGATACGCCGACGCCTTATCGCGGTGCAACTTAAACAGTGGAAACGCGGGACGACGGCCTAAGGGAAACTGCGTGTTCGGGGATTATCCGAACAGTCGGCCCGCGTGGCGGCGGCCCAAGTCAGACACTGGTGGAGAACCTCCGTGCATGGCGCGCTTAAGTCCGCTTTCCCCATAAGTTTTTTCGACCAGATGAAAGTGCCAAGACTTGCGGCGTAACCTCAACTTTTCAAACCGCCGGATGCGGACCCGCATGTCCGGTGGTGTGGGAGGGGTTCGGCGGCACACTTGCCGCCGCCCCTATCCCGATTAATCCGTCATCCCCTGACGGGTTTATAGCTATAGCCGC
Organism: Elusimicrobiales bacterium; assembly: GCA_038204165.1. Lineage (GTDB taxonomy): Bacteria > Elusimicrobiota > Elusimicrobia > Elusimicrobiales > UBA9959 > UBA9959. Next base: position 51,246 of record JBBRDG010000006.1, on the reverse strand, counting down.
ACATTAAATTGTGAGACGGATATAATATAATTATAAATAATGCTTTCAATTGATATGCGGACTATCATTTTAGGCGGCGCAATTAACAATATTATATGTGCCATTGTGATGGCCCAATTGTGGCGCCAGAACCGCAAGCGCTATGCGGGTCTTTCCTTCTGGCTGCTGGACTATGTGCTGCAGGTCATCGGCATGGGTCTGCTCGTTCTCCGGGGGCAGATTCCTGATTTCTTGTCTTATGTGGTAGGCAATGTCTGCATAGTGGGCGGAATGATTGCTCTTTATACCGGGCTGTCACAGTTCCTTGGAAAAAAGAGCTACCCGGCTTTCAATCTGGCAATTCTGACGCTGTTTACTGGCGTTCAATACTACTTCAGTTTTGTGACGCCCAATCTTGTGGTGCGTAGCCTGAATTTGTCTGCAGTGCTACTCATTATCTTTATTCAGTGCCTGTGGCTGCTTTTGCGCCGGACAGACCCGGAGATGCGGCGCATGACGAGCGGTGTGGCGGCAGTATTTGGGGCTTATGCCGTGGTTACCATCTTCCGGCTCTATCTCTTTATCTTTGGTAATACAGTTTCTGAGTTTCTTCAGTCGCGCCCGGTGGATGTTATTCTGGTCTTTATTTACCAGATGCTGCTTATCCTGCTGACTTACTATTTCTTCCTGCTGGTAAACAGCCGACTGCTGGGCGAGTTGCGCGCGCAGGGGGAGGCCTCCGAAACCGCCAATAAAGCCAAGAGCAGGTTTCTGGCTACCATGAGCCATGAGTTCCGCACGCCGATGAGCGCTATAATCGGCTTTTCCAATCTGCTGCTGGACTCGGCTCCGGCCCCGGCGCAGCGGCCGCACCTGGAAACTATAAAGCGGTCCTCCGAGTCCCTGCTGGTGCTGCTTAACGATGTGCTGGATATGGCAAAAGTAGAGGCCGGGAAACTTACAATTAGCCAAAAACCTTTCTCTCTTAAGTCTGTGGTGGAAGCCGCCGCCGACCTGCTGAGCCCAGCCGCCGCGGAGAAGGGCCTGGTGCTGGAATGCGATACTGCCGGGGTTCCGTCCGGTGTCCTGATGGGGGACCCTGAGCGCATAACGCAGGTGCTGATCAATCTGGCCTCCAACGCCATAAAATTTACTGAGACTGGTGCGGTGCAGATCCGCGCCGAGCGGGCCTCGGAGGCAACCACAGGCCGGGAGCTGGTCCGGTTCCTTGTGGTAGATACGGGGCACGGAATCTCTCCTGATAAAATCGGCGATATCTTTGCGCCGTTTTCCGCGTATGGTCCTGGCGCCGGCGCCGGGCTGGGGCTGACTATTTCCAGAGAGCTGGTCTCGCTTATGGGCGGAGAGCTTAAGGTGGAGAGCCGGGAGGGGGAAGGCGCCTCATTCCTGTTTGAGCTGCCGCTGCCTGCGGCTCCGGAAGGCCTGCCTGTTCGCGCTGAGTTTAAGCCCGGGCCGGCTGCAAAAAAATTGCGGGTGCTGCTAATTGAGGATACGGAAACCAATCGCAGGGTGGCTACGCAGTTGCTGGAGCGTCGCGGCCATGCCGTTACTTGTGCGGTAGACGGCAGGACCGGTTTGGAGCTATTGCGCCGCGGTGGGTATGACATTGCGCTGTTGGACCTGAAGTTGCCGGACATGGACGGAATAGAAGTTATGGCCGCCCTGCGTGGGACGGCTTTGCCGCCGGTTGTGGCTTTTACTGCCCACGCCATGCCGGAAGAGAGAGCGCGCTGCCTGGCCGCCGGCATGCGCGGCTACCTTACCAAGCCTTTTACAGTTGCCCAGCTTTACGCCGCGGTGGAAAGCGCCGCCGGGGTGCTCTGCCTGGGGGAAGATGAGCGGGTTATTAAAGCCAGAGCGGAATTGCTTGGGCGCTATGACGGCGACTCCGCCCTGGCCGAGGATACCCTGAACGTTTTCCGGGAGGAAGCGGCCGGGCTTGCGGGGCGGGTGCGGGCCGCTGCCGCCGCCACCGATATGAAAGCCCTGGCCCTGCAGGCGCATGCGTGCAAGAGCGCCGCCGCCACGGCCGGATTTGTTTCTATCCAGGCGGCCGCGGGGCGGCTGGAGGCCGCTGCTCTGCGCGGCGACAGCCCGGCGGCCCTGAAGCTGGCCGATGAGCTGGAGGGGGAGATGAAATTTGCCTAAGATACTGCTGGTAGACGACGACCCCGTACTGCTGCGGATCATGCCTGCCCAATTGCGGCGGCACGGCTATGCTGTGGAAACGGCTACCAGTCTGGCTGGATTGGAAAAGTTGCTGGCGGCCGGCGGCGCCGACCTGTTGCTGCTGGATGTGGTCCTGCCCGACGGTGATGGCCGGGCTTTCTGCCGGGCCCTGCGGGGCAGGCCGGCCACCGAGGCGCTGCCGGTAATCCTTATCTCCGCCACCAAGCGCGGCACGGGCGACCAGGCCGACGGCCTGAAATCCGGCGCTGATGACTACCTGATAAAGCCCCTGGTGCCGCGCCTCTTGCTGGCCAAGATAGAGGCCGTGCTACGCCGGTTTTCGGTGCTTAACAGTTCCACCCAGGTGCTGGAGGAATACGGCCTTGCGCTGGATATGCAGTCCCGCAGGGTAAGGCGCGGCCGGCGCGAAGTAAGCTTGACCCGTAAAGAATTTGACCTGCTCTCTTCTTTCCTGCGCGCCCGTGGCAAGGTGCTGGCCGCCGCCGGCCTGCTGGAATCCGTCTGGGGTTACGATCTTAGCCTCTATAGCGACACGCGCACCGTGGAGGTGCATGTTTCCAGCCTGCGCCGCAAGCTCGGGAAAAAATTTTCCACAAGGTTGCGCACCGTGTCTGGCGCAGGGTATATTCTGGATTGACCGCGGCCGGACTGATTTTTGAATATTTAAGATAAATTTAAGGCCGACTTTACCTACGCGTCCTTTCCCGAGTGAAAATAAAATATTTTTTTGCTTACTCAATAATGAAAATTGTTGAGCGCGGAACTTTTACCTAAAAGCTTTCTGATATAGTCTACGGGCATGAATACCTCATTTCACCGTAAGACCTGGTTCTGCCTGGGATTTTTCAGCCTGTTTATTGCCTTATTCCTGTTAACCTTACCTTCTTTTGTTGCCGCTGAACCGGCATCCGTTACAGCAACGCCTCCGGCTGTCCCGGCCAAACCTGCCGCCCAGTCAAGCGTTCCCGCAGCGCAGCAGGCCGCGCCGCGCGCCGCTTCGGCTGTCAGCGGTGTTACGGAGGCCGCGGTCAGGGGTGGGGTGTTGGCCTGCGCGCGCCGCATAGAACAGGTTTCTAAATACCTTACCGGCAGCAACCAGAGCGGGGCCTATCTTTTTCTGCCGGCCCAGCGGCCGGACCATACCGTTTTTTCAGCGTCTTTTGAATTACAGCCGGCCGCGGCAAGCGGGCCCATGTACGCCAGCGCTTCTTTTTCCCCGGATGCCGAAGGCGGCTGCGGCGCTGTTTATGACGCCGTGGAATATTCCACCCGGGCCTGCGCCGAGGTGCAGAAAACGGCTTTCCCGGCGGTAAAGTCTGCCGCGCCGCTGCGCAAAGACATAAGCATAATGGACGCCGGCGCCGTTAAAATATTTTTTATGCCGGCAGGCAGCGGCTGTGTGATAATAAAAAAAGAAGTTCTTAACTAGCTGGAGGAACGCGATGAAACTAAACAAAACAACCAAGATCTTGCTTGAGCAGTATGAGAAAGGGCTGGTCCTGGGGCTTATTTCTATCTTAATATTCGGCCCGGGAACTGGCTCAGCTTTTGCCCTTGTCGACCCACCCTATACCGCTCCCTTCATCTCTATTGACTTGGCCGGGGATATTAATCAGATGAACGCCACCACGGTCGTTCATGCTACGGATGGTAATTTGTACAACAATGGCATTATGATTAACGGCGGCACTTACGGCGTAAAAATAGTAACTTCAGGGGCGGCTACCTTGAATGGAAGCGCTATTGCAACAGCGGGCGACATCAGCACAGAGGCTGGTACGCGCAGCGCAGCCGATACAGCGCTGCAGGCCAATATCGACACACTGTCGGGCAGTGTTGTCCTCCATAATAACGCCAGCAACGGTATTTTAAACGTCGGTTCTTTGGCCGGTGTTACCACCATAAGCGCTTCCGGTGTGGCCACTATAGTCGGCCTGGATAACACCAATGGCGGTATTTCTAATGCCGGGGCCGTATCCGGGGTTACCACCCTTGCCACCACGGGAAGCACCACCCTGGGCAACGACACCGCAGACGTTACCACCATCAGCGGAAATGCAAATGTGAACGGGTTGGCTACGCTGGCGTCACTCAGCGTCACCAACAGCGGTAGCATAGCCGGCAACTTAACCGTGGGAGTCAGTCAGACCATCGGCGGTACACTGGGCGTTTCCGGGGCGACCACCCTCTCCACGACCCTTAACGTTAACGGTAATACCACCCTGGGCAATGATATAAATGACACTACCACCCTTACCGGTAATCTGACTGCCAATGGCACCACCAATAGAATAGGTACCGTGGGCACTTCCAATAATACTGTTACCGGTCTCACCAATGCGATAACTGCCACTAACACAAATACGATTACCGCGACCAACAGCAACGGCATGACGGCCACCACCGGAGCTAATACCCTGACCGCCGGCACCAACAATGTGCTCAATGCCGCGGCCCAGAACCAGCTTACCGGCGGTACCGGCAACACGGTTATTGCAACCACGGGCAATAACACCATAACGGCTACGGCCGGCAGCAACAGCATGATCGCCAACGCGGCCAGCCAGTCAAACACCATAGAGGCTAACGGGAACAACGGTTCCAACAGCATGACTGCCACCGGGGCCAATGGTGTAAATAATATAACAGCCAACGCCACCACTGGGATTAACAACATAGAGGCGAAAACCACCAACATCAATACGGCAACAAACGGCTCTATCACCAATATCGGCAATACCAACTCCGCCACCACCCTTAACGAGTACGCCGGCAACGGTAAAATTACTGTAGCCAACAACAGTGTCTATATGGGCGTGGATCTGGCCGCAGCCGGGCGGGTGCAGACCAACGCCACCACCGCGGCTATCACCGCGGGCGCGGCAAATGCCGTTAGCGGAGTTTCCAACGGTCTTACCACTTACAACGCTGCCCAGACCGTTCCCGGCTCTGGCGGCCTCGACAACGGCACCATAGCCAGCCAGGCCCTTGTACGCGGCGTTACCTACGTAAACCGCATACAGGGAGACACGCTGGTGGACGGCAACATGTACATCAACGGCACGCTGACCTATACCGCGGCCACTTCTGCCCAGACCACGGTCGTGGGCGGCGGCAGCAATCTGGCGGGGGCCGCCCAGGCCACCACCGGTTCCACTATTATTATCAATAAGGGCGAGGTTAGCGACCACGCCACCGCGGACGCCATAGGTAAAATAAGTATTACCAACACCGCGGCTACCGAAGGCTCAGCCTCGCTGACGCTGACCAACGGTATAGGCAACACCCACGGTATAGCAATAGCCGAATCCAAAACCGTGCTTAGCGGCGGTACGCATTCTACCAGCATGACGCTGGACGACGGCGGCGCTACTTACCGCGGCACCAATGGCGAACCCGTGCGGGTTACCGGTGTGCGGGACGGCAAAACGGATTACGACGCGGTTAACTTTAAGCAGATGAAACAGGTGTACTCTGGTATAGCCAGCGTGGCCGCAATGGCCTCGGTGCCGGCTCCCGCTCCCGGGGACACTTTCTCCGCCGGCGTAGGCTACGGTCACTTCCGCGGCCAGAACGCTATGGCCCTTGGCCTTAAAGGCAGGGCAGGGGATCACATAACGTTCGCCGGCGGCATGGGCTACGGCAGCGCTGGCAGTGTAATAACCCCCAGCGCGGGTATGTCTTTCAGCTGGTAAACGGTTCTTGATTTTAATCCACGGAGGTGGTTCTGATGCGCGCAATAATATTAGCTGTACTGACCATTCTGGTTTCCGGAGTGGCAAGAGCGGATGACTTTACCGGCCGGACAGGGCTGGGCATGACCGGCGGTCTTAACGCTGAAGCCGGGCCCCGTTCCCATAATCCTGGCTCAGCCCCCGACTATACCTGGGGCTTTTGGGGAAAAACAGGAGTTAGCGAACACCTGATGGCGGGTTTCTCGTATGATCAGTTCTTCTTCAAGCGTACCGACGTGCGGATGCAGCCTATGCTGGTAAGCGCCTTTTACCAGTTCGCTCCCAAAGCTGCGCTTAACCCCGACTTGCACCTAGGGGCCGGGCTAGCTTTTGTGGACCCTATGGACACTTCCCACCGCTCCGCATTCGCGGCCAACGCTGGACTGGGGATTAACCTGTTTGACGGAAAACTGTTTTCTTTCGGGATGGGAGCGGACTACTATCTGATAAAGAAGAACGCCGCTATGAAGCATGAATTCCAGGTTTTTGTGGCGTCCATAAAGATGGGTTTCTGGTTCGGCGGAAATAAGTATGCCGCCAAAGAAAGCGCCTACGAGGCCCCTCTGCCGCCGGCGGTTCCTGTAACCGTAGCCGCTGAACCGGCTCCGGTTGTTGTGCCTGTTGCGCCTTTGGCGGCAGTGGACACTGACGGAGATGGTATTGCAGATAATATGGATAACTGCCCCGGAACTTCCAGCGGGGTAGCCGTGGACGCAACCGGCTGCCAGGTGGCAGTAAACAAAGGGACCGGGGCTGGGCGGATTGTAAAGACTGTTCTGCCGTTCCTTTTATTATTTGCTTTGTGAGCGGGGTGGAAGTTGACGGCCTTGCCGCCAACTGCCGGGGAATAGCTTTGCTTCCCATGGGCAAACCAGCTAACAGCCAAACCGCGCCCCGCCTGACGGCCGCTTGATGAGCATAGCTCCTGATGCGGCAGGCCCATAGGGCTCATCAATACGACAACATAGACCCGCCCTCGCCTGAAGATTAAACCGCCGCTCAGCACCGGACACAAGCCCGGCGGCAAAACTCCACCAAAATTATCAAAAAATCGCCCGCCTTTTGGTATTATAGATAAATCAGGCGCGACTCAACCGATTTCCCGCAAAAAACGCGCCAATGGAGGGGGGGGATTTGAGTGGGAACTTACGATAATCTGCTCTTATGTTTCCTACAGATACGCCTTAGGTCGGCCTAAAAAGTGCTCCAGTTTTACTCGGCCAGTATACGTGGCCTTAAATAAAAATCCCCGGCTTCAAACCGGGGATCTTTATTTGGCGCGGGGTATTAGCGCTTGATCACGGCCACGGCTTTGCCGTTTATCAGGAAGTCGTCGTCGGGGTGCAGGTAGATGGGGTCGTAATCGTAGGAAGAATCAGCCTTCAGGATCACCTGGCCGTTCTTGCGGTCGTCGATAAAGCGCTTGATGGTGGCCTTGTTGTCTATGATGGCCAGCACAATGTCGTTGTTGGCCACTTCCTTCCGGCCGCTGTCGATTATTACGTAATCGCCGTCCTCTATTTTCTTGCCAGCTATTTCGGCGCGGTTCATGGAGGAGCCGTTGGTCTTTATGCCGTAAAGGCCCGCCGGGCTGGAGCGGCCAAGCAAGCGCCCGGAGACGCGCAGGAAGCCCTGGAAATTTTCTTCGGCAAAAATAGTGGCCGGCCCGCAGCTGGCCGTTCCTATTATAGGGATAGAGAAAAGGGCGGAGGCGCTATTAAGCAGGCCGCTGGCCAGGCCGGGGAATAAAGAGGTCTTCTCCATAAGGCCCTTGTCGCGGTCTATGCTGAAAAACCCTTTTTTTTCGAGCTGCTGCAGGTGGTGCTTAATTTTCTGAGGCGATTCCGCCGGCATACCTATGGCCCGGGCCATGTCGCGCAGGCTGACCAGGGCCAGGTTCTGCTCTTTGGAAAGGTGCAGGAGCTTTTCTTGTATAGGATGCATGTACTAAGGATAATATATTAAACCGGTAAAGTCAATACCTCCTTAATACTTGACAGATGGGCGTTAATCATCTATACTAACTGGGAAGAAGAGTTGTTTGCTGTTCTTTGAATGCGGTGGAAATGTTAACATAATGTTTGAAAACAAGGCGATAAAAAAATAAAAGTGCCGGCCGCAACCCGACACGCCCTTGTCGGGTTGGTGTTGTAGACTATTGAGGTAAGAAAATTTAACGGAGGTTTAAAACTATGGCTACTGACGAAAAGAACCGGGCGCTGGAAGCTGCCCTTTCACAGATAGAGAAGAGCTACGGCAAAGAGGCTATTATGAAGATGGGCGACCGCGCCGCCCGCATGAAGATAGAGACCATTCCCACCGGCGCGCTGTCGTTGGACCTGGCGCTCGGCGTAGGCGGCCTGCCCCGCGGCCGCGTGATCGAGATCTACGGGCCCGAATCCTCCGGCAAAACTACCCTTACGCTGCACGTGATAGCGGAAGCGCAGAAGAAGGGCGGCATGGCGGCTTTCATAGACGCCGAGCACGCGCTGGACCCCGTTTACGCGCAGAAGCTGGGCGTAGATGTGGACAACCTCCTTATTTCTCAGCCGGACTCCGGCGAGCAGGCGCTTGAGATTACCGAAAAGCTGGTGCGCTCCGGCGCGCTGGACATTATCGTGATCGACTCCGTGGCCGCGCTGGTCCCCAAGGCCGAGATAGAAGGCGAGATGGGCGACCTGCACGTCGGCTTGCAGGCGAGGCTCATGAGCCAGGCGCTCAGGAAGCTCACTTCCATAGTGGCCTCCACCAAAACCTCCGTAATGTTTATTAACCAGCTCCGTCACAAGATCGGTGTAATGTTCGGCAACCCCGAAACCACGCCCGGCGGCCTGGCGCTTAAGTTCTACTCCTCCGTGCGCCTGGACATCCGCAAGATCGAGACCATCAAGCAGGCCGACGTAGTTACCGGCGCCCGCATCCGCGTTAAGGTGGTAAAGAACAAGGTTGCGCCCCCTTACCGCCAGGCCGAGTTCGAAATGGTCAACGGCGAAGGCATTTCCACCGAGGGCTGCCTGCTGGACATGGGCGTGGAGACCGGCCTGCTGGAAAAATCCGGCAGCTGGTTCATCTACAAGACCGAGCGCATCGGTCAGGGCCGCGAGAACGCCAAGGCCTACCTTAAGGCCAATAAGGCCGTGGCCGCCGAGATAGAGGCCGAACTGCGCAGCCGCTTCACCATGCCCGGGCTTAAACCCGGCCTGATGACCGTCACGCCCGAGGCGGCAGCCGCCAAGGCGGCCGAGAAAGCCGAGCGTAAGGAAAAGTACGCCAAGAAATAAATGAGACCATTAGCCGTAGACTTCTCCCGTCACCTGGGCATGGAGCGGGGCCTGGCAAAGAACACCTGCCTTGCCTATGCCGGTGACACGGAGGCTTTCCTGGCCTACTGCGAGGTCCGCAAAACGGACCCCGCGCAGGCCGAGGCGCCTTTTGTTGAAGCTTACCTCTGGTCTTTAAAGACGGAAAAGAAGCTGGGGCCGGCCTCCATCTTCCGCAAGGCGGAGGCGCTGCGGGCTTTTTACCGTTACCTGCGCCTGGAGGGTAAGGCGCAGAAGGACCCCACCGCCAACTTCCGTGCGCCCAAGCTGCCGCGCAAGATTCCGCGGTTCCTGGACAAGCGGGATATGGAAAAGCTGCTGGGCTACCCGGCGGGAGAAGCCTTTGCCAAGGTGCGGGCGGCCGCGGCCATAGAGTTGCTTTACGCTTCGGGCATGAGGGTGTCAGAACTGCTGGGCTTAAGGCTGGAGTCCGTTAATTTTCAGCAGGGCTGGCTGCGCGTTTTCGGCAAAGGCTCCAAAGAGCGCATGGTGCCGGTGAACGAAGCGGCGCTTTCCCGGCTGAAGGAGTACCTGGCCAACCGCCAGCAGAAGTTTGGCGGGCAGGACGTGGCGGATGAGCTGTTTGTAAACCGTGCCGGGGTAAAAATAAGCCGCCAGCAGATGTGGAAGGATATTGTGGCTTTCGGCAGGGAAGCGGGGGTGGAGATAAAACCGCATCCGCATTTGTTCAGGCACACCTTCGCCAGCCATTTGGTGCAGGGCGGGGCTGACCTGCGCTCCGTGCAGGAGATGCTCGGGCACGCCAGCCTTAACACCACGCAGATCTATGCCCACGTGGACAAAGGCGACGTTAAACGGGCGCACGACAAGTTCCACCCGGATAAATAATTCCCGGGCCCGGAACGTACAATAACCGCGTTTAGGCTCCTTACAATTTCTATAATGTAACTACGATTAGGGGACCGCGGGCAAAGCTGCCGGGTCTGCGCCATACTATTTATGATAGAAGACCAGAACGACATTTTAGATTCCCGGATAAAACTGCACGACAAGCACCGTTTCGAGATAAAACTCGACATCGACCTGGACGCCTCCGCCAAAAGTTCCTACGAGGTGGAAACCTACTTCTTTGTGCCGCGCGCGCTGAACGTGGGCCCGCACAACTACAACAAAGAAAAATTTTATAATTCCAGCCAGCGCTACATCCGCTTCCGTACGCCCAAGATGAGCCTGGGGAAGGTGTGTGATCCGGCGCTTAAGACCTCGCCGCTTAACCGCGTGCGCGAGGAGCTCTCCAGGGTGCTTTCGGGCGCGCAGGACAACGCTCTCACCGCCACTATCTGCGACGAACTGCGCCTGCTGGGCTGCATCATCCGCGGCGAGATCCGTGACTACGTTAAGATTTTTGTGGAGGGTTTGGCCACCTACGACGCGGCAGTGCCTTCCGCCCAGCGTAAATTGTTCGTGGGTGAAGGGCTGGAGAATTTCCTTGGGGACCTTAAGAACCTGGAGACCGCGCTATCATCTCTTAAGGCCGAGATCTCCGACCCGGCCGTGCCGCTGAAGGTCCGCGAGACCGCCGCTTTCTTCGACGAATACGTAAGCCTGATCCTGGAGGAGTACCTAACCTCGCTGCTGGAGGCGCTGCGCGCCAACCAGGGCGCCCGCGGGCGCTTCGAGGATGTGGAAAAAGGGATCACCTCCATAATAATTTCCCAGAGCCGTTACCGCCAGGCCATGAAGTACCCGTCGGTGCTGGTGCCCGGCTCCTCTAACGAGGTTATTATCTACCGCCGCGGCGTGCTGAAGAAGTTTATCTCCAGCGTGCTGTACCTTAAGGCCGAGTTCTCCGAATGGGAAGGGCTCACGCAGGTGTTTTTCGGGCTGGCCGCCGGCGCGGCCATGTTCTTCGCCGTTATGGTCACTTTCTTCGTCGGGCGGCGCTACGCGGTTAACAGCATGCCGTTCGTGGTGGCCGTGGTGGTTAGTTATATTTTTAAGGACCGCATAAAGGACTGGCTTAAGCTGCTTTTCTCCAAGAGCCTTACGCGCTGGATCTCGGACCGCAAGATCGACATCCGCGATTCGGCTGGCGGCGGCAAGCGCATAGGCCTGCTGAAGGAAGCCTTCACTTTTCTTACGGATCGGGACCTGCCGCCGGACATAGCGCGCCTGCGCCGTCTTGATAATATTACCTCGGTAGACGAGGAGGGCAAACCCGAGCGCGTGTTCAAGTATAAGAAGGAAATCATCCTTTTTCCCGATATCATCATCAAGAGCCACGAGCGGCGCCGCGACCTGAACGACATCATGCGCTTCAACATCCGCGAGCTGATAGGCCAGGCCGACGACGCGGCGGTGGACTACCCTTACGTGGACCTCGCCACCGGCGACCTGCGCGTGGCGCAGTGCGCGCGCGTCTACCATTTGAACCTGGTGATCAAGTACACCTATTACGACCGGGACGAGCAGGTTACCATCCATTACGAACGCATCCGCATTGTGGTGAACAAGGATGGTATCGTCCGCCTCGAAGAAGTGCGGGTGGCATAGGAAACGGCAAAAGGTAAATCATGGAAATACGGGCTATAGGTATAATGGGCGCCAATACCACCGGGGCCGGCGCGGCGGAGATCTTCCTGAAGCATGGCTACCAGGTGCGGCTTTACGACGATTTCAAGGACAGCCTGAACGTAGCGCTGGCGAAGATAGCCTGGTCGCTGAAGAAGGAAGGCAGGGCCGAGCTGCTGGGCAATATCGAGGGCATTCAGGATATGGCCAAGTTCAAAGGCGCGGATATCATCATAGAGACCACTATGAAATCCCTCGACGAGCGCAAGGCCCACTTTGCCAAACTGAAAAACCATCTGGAAGAAAACTGCGTGGTGGCGGCCCGCTGTGCGGTGCTGCCGCTGAGCGACATTGTGGCCTACACGGAACTTCCCAAGGAGCGCACGCTGGGCTTCCATTTTATCAAGCCGGTGCGGTCCAATACGCTGGTGGAGATAGTGCGCACGGACGCGGGCAAGGACGAATATCTGGAGGCGGCGGCGGCCCTGATGCGGAAGATAGGCAAGACGCCTATTATTGTTAAGGACAACCCGGGGCAGATAGTAGAGCGGCTTATGCGCCCCTTTATTCTGGCGGCCTTCAGGCTGCTGGAGGCCGGCAAGGGCTATCCGCACGAGATCGACGCGGCTTTTATGGAAGTGTCCGGCGCGTCGATGGGGCCTTTTGAGGCCGCGGATCTGGCCGGGCTGGATTCCGACTACAACGCTTCGGAGGCCATCTACACGGCGCTCGGCAAGCCCGAGCGGCTTACGCCTTCGGCTACGCAGCTGCGGCTGGTGCAGTACGGGCAGCTGGGGCGCCGGTCCACTATCGGGCTTTATATTTACGAGGAGGGGCGCATAGTGGGGGAGAACCCCATTCTGCCGAACCTGGTTAAGTACCTCGGGCTCAAAAAGATCTCGAAGGAAGAGGTTTTTGCGGAAATCATGCGGCCGGTAATCGAGGAGGCCAAGCTGCTGGCGTCCGAGATTATGGCTTCGGAGTACGATATTGAAACGGCGGTGAAGCTGGCTTTCGGCTGGCCCAAGGGGCCTTTCGCCTTTAGCCGCGATATGAACCACCTTCTCGAGCAGAAGAAGGTTTCTGAATTCGACAGTCTGGATAATTTCTGATGGCCAAAAAATCTTTTGGGTTGCGGGCTGTCAACTTCTTCCTGGCGCTGTTCGGCGTGGTGGAGGTGGAGAATCTGGATATAGACGCGGTGGTGCGCACGGTGCACGACCCCGGCGGCAAGCTGCGCCTGGGCATTTACCACCGCAAGAACGACACCTTTATATGGCAGGAAGAGATCTTTAACGACCATATCCTGGACATGGCCTGGCAGGTGGACAAAGTCGCCCCCCGCGAGGGCTATAACACCGCCGAAGAAGCCCTGCAAGCCGCCCGCAAAACCTTCCCCTGGGTCGACGCCGTCCTGGGTTGAAAACTTAATATCAGCGAGTAAAAAAACAATAACCGCCGGAGTTTCCGGCGGTTTAGTTTTGTGATTCTGCCACGGCGCCCAGTCCCGTTGGGAAGATTAGTTTAGAAGTTTGAGGATGAGGGAAGCGCCGGCGGCGGCGGTTTCTTCTTTGGTGCAGCCTTCGGAGTGGGCGATGATTTTGCCGCCGAACTGGCTGTCGTAGACTTTGCCGTCGTCTATGCGGCCGATTACCGTGTAGCCGTAGCGCTCTTTGTAGATGAGTTCGCCGTCCAGGTGCGCCAGCACGTTGTAGCTGTACGCGCCGTCGTAGATGAGGGAATCCTGGATACGGGAGACGGAAGTGTAGCTGAACCTCTCCTTAAGGACCACGCCGTTCTGCACGTGGGCCAGCACGTCGTAACCGAACTGGCCCTTATACAGCAGGCATTCGGCGCCGGCAGGCAACGCGGCCAGCGCTATATACATAAGCGCCAGCACCGGAAAAATTATTTTGGAGACAAGCGTGGTTTTCATAAGTAAGCCTCACATAACCGCCGCGTAAATATAGTGTAGCCCCCAAACAAGTAAAGCGCAAGGGCCCCCAAAAAAAGAACCGCGGGACAGCCCGCGGTTCTTTTATTTTTGTTGTATCCGGGTCAGCCCAGGTATCCCATCAGCCGGTAGATAAGTTTGGAGGCGGCAAGTTCGGTTATGTTGGAGCCCTTTACCGGGGCCACTTCCATAACGTCCACGCCCACCACCTTCTTGTGCTTGCACACAGCCTTGAACAGCCTCAGAGCGTCGTACCACTGGAAGCCGCCGGGCTGCGGCGTGCCCGTGCCGGGCATTACCGAGGGGTCGAACCCGTCCACATCTATAGTAAGGTAAACCGTGTCCGTAAGTTCGCGCAGCACGTCCCGCTCCAGCTTTTTGAAGTCCAGATTCTCGTGCATCAGGTGCGTCTTCACGTTGCCGGCGTTGTGGAACTGCCGTTCGTCCACGCCCACGCTGCGGATGCCGATCTGCACCACCTTGTTGCAGCGGGAGGCCGGGTATACCGCGCAGGCGTGGCTATGTTCGGAACCCTCGAAGGTCAGCCGCAGGTCAGCGTGCGCGTCGAAATGCAGAATCGAAAGGTTCTTGTGGCGTTTTATGAAAGGCGGTAACAGCGCCTGCGTGATGCTGTGCTCGCCGCCGATGAAGAAAGGCAGCGCCTTGGTGGAGGAAAGCAGCTTCTCCACCGTCTTTTCCAGCGCGGGGAAGAACTTCTTTTCGGGCAGGGCGCAGTTAACCGGCGCGGTGGTGAAGATGCCTTTGCGCCAGGTCTCGCCCTTGGTCTCCTCGTCCCACAGTTCCACCTGCCAGGACGCGTCTATGACGGCTTCGGGGCCGTATTTAGTGCCCTGGCCGTAGGAGGTGGTGCGCTCGTAGGGAACGGGCACTACAACGAAGGCCGCTTCGTTGAAGTTAATAGCTTTGCGGAAAACGAATTGTTGTTTGGCCGGTTTGAATGACATAGGTTACCTCTTACTAAGGGCCGACTCCCCGGCGGAGCCGGCCTGGAATTTATCAGTGCGTCAGAACAGGAAGACCGCGGCGGCCACCGTGGTGGTCCAAATGCCTTCCATGCCGATGGCGGACTGGGTTATGTTGGCGGCGCGTACGATCTTGCCGCTTAGTTTCCAAATTTCCTCTTTCTGGTCCCAGGTGGTTTCGCCGCCGAATTCCACGCCCTGGATGGTTGATAACATCAGCGCGGCCAGATCTTCGGCGTAGTCGCCGGTCTTTTCGTCGGTCTCTCCGAAAGTGTGGTGCTCTGAAATATACCCGTAGTGCGCGCGGTCCTTGGGAATCGCCAGGCCTACCGAGGTGGCTATCAGGCGGTGGTTCTCGTTAATGGCGTTGCGGCTCAGCACGCAGTGTACTATCTGCCCGTCGTGCAGCTTCTCTATGCCCTTCTTGGCCGGGATCACCTTGCAGTAAGGGGGGAAGATGCTGGAGACGTGCACAAGATTGTATTTGGCGATCTTGGCGTCCCGGAGGGCTTCCTCGAAGCTCGCCAGTTTTTCTTTGTGGCGGCCGAGGCCTTTGGTCAGGAACACTTCTTTAGGAACGGGGAATGAGGACATACCTAATTATAATAAATTCCCGGGGGTAAAAAGAAAGACCGCGGGGGCTTGCCCGCGGTCTCTTTTGGCTGCTCTGCGGCGGCCGTTACTGATTGATGTGGATCACCTTGGCGGGCGGGAAGCCGTTGAACCAGGTGGACGAGGCGTGGCTGTACGCGCCCATGTTGGTGCTATACATCAACTCACCCAACTGCAGGTCCGTAGGCAGGCTCATCGCCGCGGAGATCACGTCCAGCGCGTCGCAGGTGGGGCCGAACACGGCGCAGTTCTCAACCTTCTTGCCTTTGCGGAAGGAGAACATGTTGCAATGCTGGTGGTCGAAGATAATGCCGGAGTAGGTGTGATAGGCGCCGTCGTTTACGTAGTAGCAGGTCTTGCCGTCGCGCACCGTTTTGCCGTTGATCTGTACCACCGAGGTGCCGGCGGTCGCTATCATGAAGCGGCCGGGTTCGGCCAGGATCTCTATCTTCGGGTCCGGGAACAGGCGCTCCAGTTCGGAGTTGATCTTCTTGGCCAGCACCTGGAACGGTTTCACGGAAGCGTCGTATGGGGCCGGGAAGCCGCCGCCGATGTCCAGCAGGTTCATCTTGTCATAGCCGCGCTGCTTGGCTTCTTTGAAGATGTCGGCGGCCAGGTTAATGGCCTGTACGTAGTTCTCGAAGTTGGTGGTCTGGCTGCCCACGTGGAAGCTCAGGCCTTCTACGCCCAGGCCCTGTTTTACGGCCTCGAGGATCAGGTCCACGGCTTCGCCGGGGGCCGCGCCGAACTTGGAGCTGAGCTCCACCACGGCGCCGGTGTTGGCCACGCGGATGCGCAGGCACAGGCCGGCATGGGGCGCGTACTTCTTAATCTTGTGGATCTCTTCCAGGTTATCGAACGTGACGAGGGGCCGGTACTGGTCCAGCTCTTTCAGCGTCTCGTTCGGCTTAATAGGGTTAGCGTATATAATCTTGTCCCAGATCCAGGCCAGCCGCTTCTTATCCGGCATGTTCTTGATGTACTCGTGCACGATCATGAATTCGGGCATGGAGGCCACGTCGAAGCTGGCGCCCGCTTTGTAGAGGGTTTTTACTATCTCCGGCATAGGCTCGGCCTTTACCGCGTAGTAAGCCTGCACGCGCGGGAGGTACTTCTTGAACTGCGCGTAATTCTTGCGGATCTCATCGTGGTCTACGATGAAGAGCGGCGTCCCGTGCTTCTTGGCGAGGTCCTGCATCTGTGTTTTTGTGATCATATTTCTAGTCTTCTCTCTCCTCCGGTTTCCCGTTTTTATAATTTTACCGAAATTTTAATCCGAATCAGTAATCAGGAAGTTCTTGAACTGCCAAGGGTCTTTTTTGTCGATGTACGGGTTATTGTAGCCCTTGAAGGCATTGGTGTAATGCTTCAGCGGGGTCCAGTCTGACTTGGCCGAGTGCAGCTTGCCCAGCCAGGGCTTGGCTATCTTCAACACGTACTCGTGGGGCAGGTCGTCGGGCACGTTGAAGCCCTCTTCGGGGTTGTCCATCATCCACATGGCCGCGGCGAGCACGCCGATGGCCACCTGGATAGTGGTGGCGTTCTGGTGCGGGATCAGCTCGCGGGATTCTTTAATGTCCAGGATCGTGCCGGTCCACCAGGCGTTGTAATCGTGCCCCATCAGCAGGGCGCCGAGCGTGTCGTAGCCACTGGTGACCTCGTCACCCATGATGCGGAGCTTCGGCTGCAGCGCGTAGTCGTAACCGCGCAATTCGTTTAGCGAGGCGATGGCCGCGTCGGAAGGGCAGTAGGCGTAGTGCACGGTGGGGCGGTACACGGCTTTGCCTTTCTTCCAAACCGTCAGCTTGTCCGACAGCGTAAAGGCCTCGCCGTGGCGGACCAGCATGCCGTGGATGCAGTAGTCGGGCACCCAGGTGGAGATCCAGGTGTTCATGCCCATGCGGGCCAGGCAGATTTGGTTCTTCGGGCCGGTCTTATGCTGGCAGGCCATAGGGGGGAGGGTCTTCTCGTGCGTGCCCCAGCCCAGCTCGGCCGGCGCCACGCCTTCTTCTCGGAAACCCTCTACGCTCCAGGTGTTTACGAATTCGTTAACCTGCTTGGGCGCGTCTGAAATCTGCGTGTCGCGCTCGCTGACGTGAATCACTTTTACGCCAATTTCCTGGGAGAGAACGTTGAAGGTCTGGTCTTTAACCAGCTGGCGGAGCTTTTCGGCCCTGGCGCCTTTAACTTTCTTGTCGGCTAGCAGACTCTCGGCGATATCAATCAGGCCCTTCTTGGCGAAGTGGGAGATCAGGCCGGGGTTGGCGCCGTGCTCAATCACCGCCGTCGGGCCTATTTTCTTCCAGCCGGCTATCATTTTCCGCATAGCCATGTGGCGGACGTAAAGGGTGCGTTCCGTGGGGTGTTTGTCTACGGCGTTCTTGTAGGGGTCCCACAGTTCGGTGGAGGTGTTGATATAGAGCACGCCGCGGTCGTGGCACCATTGCAGGATCTCGCAGGCGTCGATGTTCCAGGCCAGGTCGATTAGCAAATCGCCTTCGGAAAGATATTTACCGAGCAGCGCGGACATGTTTTTTTTCTCGATCTTAGCGCGCACGTAGTTCACGCCTTTGGCCAGCATCGGCTTGAGCGCCTCGCGTTTATCCTCAAAATCCATAACGGTTATATTCTTGGCCGGGACCTTGATCAGCTTGAACAGCATAGGCAGAGCGCACTGCGCCACGGAGCCGAAACCGATGAATAATATTTTCTTATTGAATTCTTTCATGCCTGTCACCTCTTACTTGATGTTTATTTTAATTACCGCTCCTAAAGTGCCCGGACCGCAGTTTAAGCCTGGGCCTGATAAAATCGTAGTTAAATTATAATACAAAAAAAGAAAACAAAAAATATCTAATCACCTCGGGGGATTTACGGGGGGGAACCGCGGTTCGTTCAGCCGTGGTCCTTCATGCGGTCCTGATAGTCTTTTTCAAGGCGCTCGCGGGCTTCCTTGAAGCGGCGGGTCATGTCCGCTTCGCGTTCCGCGTAACTCTCCTGCAGCGCGGTCTCGCGCTTCTGCAGACCGGTCACAAGCTCCTGTTCCTGGTCCAGCATGGCCTTCAGCTTCGCGCGCTCCGCCTCAAGCTGGGAGGCGCGCATGCGCTGCGCGTCCTCCAGCTCTTTCCTGCGGGTCTCGAAGCTGGCGCGCAGTTTCGCCTCCTGGTCTTCAAGCCGGCTGCCTTGAGAATTAATGGCTTCCCTGAGCTGCTTGTTCTTCTGTTCGAGCTCTTCCTTCAGGCGTTCCACGTTCTCCGCCAGCGAGCGGTCGTTGTCTATCACGGAGGATTTTTCGGCAAGCATGGCCTGGTAGCTGCTCTCCAGCTGGGCCTGCCTGGCGCCCAGCGCTTTTTCCTTTATCCTGAAA
Organism: Elusimicrobiales bacterium; assembly: GCA_038204165.1. Classification (GTDB taxonomy): domain Bacteria; phylum Elusimicrobiota; class Elusimicrobia; order Elusimicrobiales; family UBA9959; genus UBA9959. Next base: position 32,554 of record JBBRDG010000006.1, on the reverse strand, counting down.
GTTTCGTTCAGCGCGGCGGTAAGGTTGCGCTCGCGCTCCAGGTACGAGACTTCCATGTCCTTGGACTGGTCGTTAAGCCTGGCGCTGAAGTCGTCCTTCACGAACTGCAGCTTGCGGAAATACTCGTCCTGGTCGGCCTTGCGGGCCTCGTCGGAACGCTTCGAGAGGTCGGTCAGCTGGCCGAGGTAGTTCTGCTCTATGTCCTTGAGTTTGTCCAGAAACTCTTTCTCCAGGGTCTGGCGCAGGTCGCGGGCCTTGGTGAGGTTCTCCTGTATTAGTTTCTGGCGTTCGCGCTCGCTTTCCTCCAGTCTGCGGGTGAGGATCTCCAAATCCTCTTTGGCGGCGCCAAGGGCGCGCGCGGCTTCTTCGCTCTCGCCGGAGGCCTTGGCCAGGGTCTCTTCCATCCCCTTAACCCTGGCGGCCAGGTCTCTCTCCTTGATAGAGAAGTTTTCCGCAAGGTGCCGCTCGGCGGCCCTGGCCCCGTCGTCGGCGGCCCGCCTGAGCTCCACCTCGCGGGTTTCGTAGAAAGCGTTCAACTCGGCCTCGCGGCCGGCCAGTTTCTGCCTTTCGGCTTCGCGCGCCCTGCTCTCCCGGTTTTCGGCGTCAGCCAGCAGGGTGATTTTTTCCGCTTCCCAGCCGCGGCGCGCGGCTTCGGCCTGTGCTTTGAGCGCTTCGGCGTTGCGCCTGAAATTCTCGGTGACTTCCGCTTCCCTGTCTCTCAGTGTGTTCAGAAAGCCGGCTTCCATCTCTCCGGAGCGCTGGTTCAGGGCTTCCCGCTCATTTTCCAGGGCCGCTTCCTTGACCTTTAGCCGCGCCTGCAGTCTTTCTGTTTCCTCCGCCAGGCGTTCTGAGTAGGCGGTGCGGGCGGCCTGTTCGTGGCTTTGCAGCTCTTCTTTGATCTTGGAATCCCTGGCCAGGAACTCCTCTTCCATCTTCCGGCGCTGCTCGTCCAGGCGCGCTCGTTCTGCTTCCAGCACCCCGTGGGCATGCGAGTCGCGCGAGACCAGCGCGTCCTTCAGTTTGGCGTTCTCTTCCACCATCAAATCTGTTTTGGCGACGGCGGCGTCCTTCTGGGCGGTGAGGGTGGAGTACTGGCGTTCCATATTCTCGTATTTTTTGGCCAGGTCGAGTTCCTTTATTTTAAAGGACTCCTCCAGTGTTTGTTGGAAGATGGAGTTGCGTTCTTCGAAAGTTTTCTCAAGTTCCACCTGTTTTTGGGCCAGCAGCGCGCCTATTTGTTCGCGCAGCATGGAAAGTTCCTGCCGCTCGGCGGCGGTCCGTGATTCCCGGGCCTCCAGGGCTTTGATCCGGCGTTCGCTTTCGGCGGCGAACTCGGCCAGGTTGTTGGCGAACTGCTGCTCCAGGTCCTTTTCTTTGCGCGCCAGGGCGTCCTTGCGGCGCACGGCTTCCTCGCGCAGGTCGCGGGCCAGTAATTCCTGCTTTTCGGAAAGTTCCCGTTCTCGGGTCATGTGCTGGGCTTCCAGCGCGCGGGCCTCGTTGTCCAGGCCCGCTTCTTTTTCGGCGTAAAATTGTTTAAATTCCGCGTATTTGTCCGCCCAGGCTTTTTCCCTGCCGGTCAATTCCCCGCGGAGTTTCTCAAGAGAGTCCGTCAGTCGGGCGGTCCTTTCCCGGTACTCGGTTTCGGAGGTCTGCAGGCGCAACGAGGCTTTCTCCTCGAGCAGCTTCTTGTTTTCTTCCAGCCAGGCTGCGTAATGGGCGTACAGTTCCTGCTCGCGTTTGGAGAACTCCGCGTTCAGGCGTTCGTTGAGAACCTTCAGCTCCTCTACGCGCTCGCGGCGCATCTGGCTGCGGATGCCCTCGGCGGTTATGGCTTCCCTGTTCTTGTAGTCGTCTTCCTGCTGGGCCAGCTTCTGGCCCCACAGCTCTTCCATTTGTTTGGCCCGCTCCAGCGCCTCTTTCTGCGCGGTGCCGCGGCCCAGCTTCAGCTCCTCTATGAAGGTCTCGCGCTCGGTCTTGAAGTCTGCCTCGCGCTCGGCCTCCCATTTTTTAAAAAGTGTTTCCATCTCGGCGCGCAGGTTCTTTTTCTGCGCGGCCAGCTCGGTTTCTTTCTTCTCGATGTCGGCCTTAAGCAGCGCCCGCTCTACTTCGAACTCCCCGCGCTGGCGGTCGATGGCGTCGTCGAGCATGGCCTGATATTTCTGCCACAGGCCGGATTCTTTCTCTACCAGCAGGCGGGCCAGGTCCTGTTCCCGCTTGGCTATGCGCTCTTCCTGGGCGCGCATCAGCGCCTCGAACTCGGCCTCTTTGGCCTTATTATTGCGCTGGATCTCGTCGAAACTGCGCGAGCGCGTGGTGGCGACCTCTATCTCCTTCTCCCGGAGCTCGGAAGTAAGGCGCAGGACCATCTTGGCCGAATCCAGTTCGGTCTCCTTCATGATGTCCTCAAAGTCGTGGTCCATGCGCGGCATATCAGGCGTTTGTTCCCTTGTCCGTTCTTTCACCGGCCAGCCGGTTCTTTTCCTCGTCCAGTTCACGGAATTTGGCGGTTAGCCTGGCCTCGAGCTCCGCGCGCAGCTTGTCCAGCGAGGCGCGGCTTCTTTCCAGCTCGGCGTAATAATTCTTTTCCAGTTCGTCCTTTTTGGCGGCGAACTCTTCCTCGCGGCGCACGCGGTCCGCGCGCTGTTTGGCCAGCTCGGCGTCGAACTTCTCGTTCAGGGCGGCTTCTTTCTTTTCGAAGTCGGCCCGCAGCGCCTGGCGCTCGGTATTCAGCAGCTCCAGTTTCTTGGATTCCCAGACCGACCGCTCGGACTGGTACTGCGCGTAAAGTTTTTCGGAAAGCTCGCCGTACTTGCGGTCCAGCTCCTTCTCCCGGCGGCCCAGCGCGGCTTCAAGTTCCTGGCGGCGTTTCTCCAGCCCCTTGTCCTGCGCGGCAATGGCGTTCTTTTCGCGGGTCATGAACTCGGCTTCCAGCCGGGTCTGCCGGTCGGAGACCGAGGCGGAGAGCGCCAGCTCGCGGTTCTTGAGCCTGTTCTCCAGGTCGGCCTTGCGGCCTTCCATCTCTATGGCCAGCTTGTCGGCCTCGTCCTGCAGGCTCTGTTTCAGGGCGGCTTCGGCAACCTTGAACTTCTCGTTGTGGCGCGCCTGCATCTGCGTTTCCTTCTCCATCAGGCGGGCCAGGCGGTCCTCGTGCTCGCGGTCCAGCACCTCGCGGTGCGCGTTCAGGGCCTGGAACATCTCCTCCTTGGCGGCGGAGAGCTTGCCGAAGAGCTCGTGCTCCTTGGCCTGGGCGTCGCGGTTGAGCTTCAGCTTGAGCTCGTTCTGCTGCTGTTCCATGGAATTCTTCAGCTTGTCCAGGTCGGCTTCGCGGCCCTGCAGGTGGCTCTCGCGGGTGTGGTAGGCCTCTTCGGCCTTCAGCCTTTCCTGCCTGGCGCGCTCTTCGGCCAGGGCTTCCAGTTCGCGCACCTTGGCGGCATGAACGCTCTCAAGCGCGGCTTTCTCTTCCAGTACGCTGAGCCGATCCTTATCCGCTTCCGTCATTCTGGCCGAGAACTCGGCGGTGAGGCGGGCGCGTTCCTTGTCCAGTTTGTCGTTGAAGGCTATTTCGGCCTCGATCAGCCTGATGCGCTGTTTTTCCTTAAATTCTTCTTCGCGCTTGAGGAACTTTTCCTCCAGCGTCCTGGCTCGGGCTTCCTCTTCGGTCCTGGCCGCGGCGGCGCCAGCTTCCAGTTCGCGCCGGAGGGCGGCGGCTTTTTCGCGCAGGCGGTTCTTCTCCTGCTCGGTTTCTTTTTTCAGTTCGGCCGTACTTTCGGACAGCTGCGCTTTACCTGCGGCCTCGAGCTCTCCCTCTTTCTGGGCGTACTTCAGCTTGAGTTCGTCCTCGAACTGGGAGAGCTTCTTGTGCAGCAGCTCCCGGTGACTCTCGAATTCTAGCTTAAGCTTGTTTTTTTCTTCATGCAGGGAGGCTTCCTTTTCCAGGCGCCATTCGTCCTCGCGCGCCAGCCATTCGGCCTTTAGCTTGCGCTGCACGGATCCGACGCGGGTCTCCAGGGCCTTCTCTTTCATAAGGTAGGCTTCTTCCAGCCCGGCCTTAAGGCTCTCAAGCCTTTCGGAGTGGCTTTTCTCGAGCGCTACGCGGGTTTCGTCCACCGCGGCCTGCTGCCTGACGGTCCAGGCGTTCTGCTCGTCCAGCATGGAGGCCCGCAGCGCTTCCTCGCGGGCGCGCATCTCGGCTTCCAGCTTTTCGCGGAAGGCTTTAAATTCGGTTTCTTTGGCGGCTTCCAGCTCCTTGGCGCGGAGTTTGAACTCCTCTTCCAGCCCGGCGGTCCTTCTTAGCGCGGCGCCATCCGCCTGAGTAAGGCTTTCGGCCGCGGCGCGTTCCCACTGCACGCGGGCTTCTTCCATGGCCTTTTCATAACGGGCGCGGGTTTCTTCCTCGCGCTTCTTGACCAGCTCCACCAGCTGGCCTTCCATCTCCAGGCGCAGGTCCACGTATTCCTGCTCGCGCTTGTCCACGTAAGCCTTCATGCGCACGCGCAGCGTTTCCAATTCCCGCCCGGCGGCGTTTTTGTGCGCCGCCACTTCTGTTTTCTTTTCCTCTTCGACGCGCGCCAGGCGTTCCGCGAAATCATTTTCAAGCGCCGTCCTGATTTCTTCCCGCGCCGCCCTGGCTTCTTCCATCTTGGTGGCGGCGGCCGCCTCGGTTTCGGCCTGCTTGCGTGCGTGGGCCTCTTCCAGCTCCTGCCGGCGGGCAGCCAGATCCCTGGCCGCCTCGGTCTTCAGCTGCTCAATTTTCTCAAAACGTTCGTCCTCCAGCTGCTTGCGGAACTTCTCCAGTTGGGCTTCCTTCTGCTCCTGCAGCTTGGTCAGCTCCTTAACCTTTATCTCGTGGCGTTCGCGCAGGCCTAACTCCTCCTGCTCGGCGCGCAGGCGATGGCTGGCGATAAGCTCGCGCTCCAGGTTCTCGTATTTTTCGTGCAGCGCGGTTTCGCGGCCTGCCAGGTTGTCCTGGTGGCGGGTAAGCAGGGTGTTGAGCTCTGCTTCTTTAACTTCGGAAGCTTTCTTTAGCTCGTCGATAAGGTTGAGTTTTACGCGGCCTATCTCGGTTTCGCGGGCGGCCAGTTCGTTCTTCAGGGCGATTACTTCTTTTTCGAGCTGCACCCGGGCGGCGCGCCAGTTGGAGGTTTCCTCATTAAGAATCTGTTCGCGCAACTTGGCCTTGAGGTCCGCTTCCATGGCGGTCTGGGTCTTCCAGTTCTCTTCCCAGGTCTTTATCGTGCCCTGCCATTTTTTGAGGATTTCGGTTTTCTGTTCCACCTGTTCGGTCAGGGAGCGGTTGATGGAGGTTTTGTTGCGGTTTTCTTCGCGCAGGCGGCCGACCTCTTCCTGCTGGCCGTGAATCTTTTCCACGGCCCAGCGAAGGGCCAGCTTTGCTGTTTCCACGTCCGTGATTGTAGACGGGTCTAGTTTTGGTTCCTGCTCCATCTTAAGGCCTCCGGCTGAACTTCGGTAAAAATAAAAATGTAAGGATTATAAAATCCTCGCTAATTATAAGTACTGTATAGGGAAATTATACAAAAGGCTTGTTTACAAAATATTAAATTCTTGTTGACGTATTTGGCCGGAAGTCCTGGCGGGGCGACTTTTGGCGGGAGGAAGACCGCCGCGGGGCCGCGGTTCCGCAATAAGTACGGCCCCCCCGGACTTGGGGAGGCCTTAACCAGAAATAAAGAAAGTACCTTTCTGTTTACTTAAGCGGGCGTACTGCTTTGCCGCTCTTTATGCAGACGGTGCAGATGTAAATGGACTGGGTCTTCCCGTCCAGAGATACTTTCTGTTTCTTAAGGTTGGGCTTGAAGATCCGTTTGGAAGCCTTATTGGAATGGCTGTAAGAGTTTCCTGCAACGGGTTTTTTGCCGCAAAGTTCGCATTTGTAGGACATGCATTTATTATAGCAAATCCCCGGTCGGGAGCAACAGCACGGCCGCGAGCTGTGTAGCGATTTTTTTAAAATGTCATGGTAGCGGCAAGTAGAAATGTCATGGTTTGCGGTAAACTAACCCTTCAGGCACCGAGCCGGGAGGGATTTAATGGAGCAACTGACCATGAGCAACCGGGAAATAGACAAACTAAAAGTGATACAGAACACCATAGACGGCAGATTAACCTGGCCGCAGGCCGCGGACATCCTTTCCCTTTCCGAGCGGCAGGTAGGCCGGCTTTGCGCCCGCGTGCGGGAAGAGGGCAACGGCGGGGTCATACACGGCCTGAAAGGCCTCCCGTCCAACAACAAGCTACCTGATGCCATTATCGAAGAAGCGGTCGGCCTTGTTAAGCGGCATTATTACGATTTCGGTCCCACCTTGGCCAATGAGCATCTGTTTGATGACCACGATATCCAGGTATCGACGAACACCCTGCGCAAAGCCATGATAATGGCCGAGCTGTACAAGCCTAAAACCCATAAGCCGAAGCATCGCGACTGGCGAGAGCGGCGGTCCTGCGTGGGGATGCTTGTACAGTTGGACGGTTCAGAGCATGACTGGTTCGAGGGGCGTGGCCCCAAGTGCGCGTTGCTTATATTTATCGATGACGCCACGAGCAGCATATTGTACGGCAGGTTTATCACTGTGGAAGACACCGAGAATCTTATGCGGTGCGCTAAAGAGTACCTTAGACTGAATGGCCGTCCTGTTGCGATTTACGTCGATAAAGACTCGATATATAAGATCAACCGTCAGGCGAGCATAGATGAAGAACTGCGCGATGCTATGCCGCTGTCGCAGTTTACGCGGGCGATGGGCGAGCTTGGTGTGGAGATGATCTTCGCCAACAGCCCGCAGGCAAAAGGCCGTGTGGAGCGCGGTTTCCGTACACATCAGGACCGGCTAGTAAAAGAGCTGAGGCTGGCCGGGATATCGGACATGGCGGCGGCCAACAAGTATCTTGAAACCGACTATATCGCCAGGCATAACGGGAAATTCGCAGTAGCCCCGGCGAGCAGGCTTAACGCGCACAGGCCGTTGCTTAGAACGCACAGGCTGAATGAGATCTTGTGTGTAAAGTTAAACCGGACGCTGGCAAATGATTACACGCTACGCTTCAATAACAAGTTTTTCCAGGTCACCAAAGATCAGGACATCCGGCTACGGCCCAGGAATATCGTGACCATCGAAGAATGGCTGGATGGCAGCCTGCATTTGAAGTTTAAAGGGATTTACCTGCGGTACAAGCACATAAACAAGCCGCCGTATCGCGGGTACTATGCGACCAACCGCAGTGAGTTGAACAGGGTTGGAAACGGCACGGGTACGAGCATCCCGGGAAAAGACCATCCGTGGAGGAGGTTCATTCCTGCGAAAAAACCGTCGCAACAGTCGGCAATAAGCAGCCAGGCATCATGACATTTCTAAAAAACTAAAACCATGACATTTTAACTTGCTTGCAACAGCACGGCCGCGAGCTGTAGCCGGCGCGGGCCAAAGTTGTAGAATATCCCGGTCGGGAATATTGTTTCGTATAGGGGGAAGAATGAAATCTCATACGGCGTATTTGACGATGAGCACTGAGGAGCGGTGCGCGATGGTCAACATCACCTCCCAGGTGGAGGAAGAGCTGGAGAAGAGCGGGATAAGGGAGGGGCTGTGCCTGGTGAATTCCATGCACATTACCTCCAGCGTTTTTATAAACGACAATGAACCCGGGCTGCACGAGGATTTCCTTGCCTGGGTGGAGAGACTGGCGCCTTACGCCCCGGAAGGCTACAAGCATAACCTTACCGGTGAGGATAACGGCGACGCTCATCTTAAGCGCACTATCATGGGCCGGGAAGTGGTAGTGGCCGTGACCAACGGCAAACTGGATTTTGGGCCCTGGGAAAGGGTCTTTTACGGAGAATTCGACGGGCAGCGGCGCAAGCGGCTCCTTGTCAAAATAATAGGAGAATAAAACTGTTATGAAACGGCGCATTTACTACTACGACACCGACTGCAGCGGCGCGGTTTACCACGCCAACTATCTGAAGTACATGGAGGAGGCGCGCACCGAATACCTGGAGCAGCGGCGGCTGACCGTAAAAGGCCTGTTAGAAAAGGGCGTCGGCTTCGCGGTGCGGCGGCAGGAGATTGAGTACAAGTTCCCGGCCCTTTACGATGACACTCTCGATATAGAGGTGACGGTGAAGGAGCACACGCCTTACCGCATAGTGTTTTCCTACAAGATCAGTAATCAGGCCGGGCGCCTGTTGGCCAAGGCCGAAACCGACCTGGTCTGCGTGGGCCGGGACCTAAAGCTGGTGGAGTTGCCCGACGAGATTAAACTGGTGCTGGCCGCCGAACCTAAATAGAGCGCCCGTAGTAAAAAGAGAAGGCCCCTTGCGGGGCCTCTTCTTTTGCCGCGTACGGCAGCTTAATCTTCCTTCACTTCCGTGACAGGGCCGAAGTCGGTAAGCGGCTTGTCGAACTTCTTGGAGTTGCCGATTACGTAGATCACGGCATTGGAGGGATTAAAATACTTCTTGCCCGCCGCGAGTACCTGCGCCGCGTCTATCCTGGAGATGTCCGCCACGTAGTTGTCCAGGTAACCTTTTTTGTAACCGTAAAACTCCTCAAGGGCCCTTTCCGTGGCCAGCTTGTGCGGGGTTGAGAATTTGAAGACGAAGGGGTTAATTATGGCCCCCTTGCTTCTTTCAAGTTCTTCTTTTGAGACGGGTTCGGTACCAACCAGCGTAAGCTGGTGGACGATCTCGGTGAGGGCCTGGGAGTAGGTTTCCGGCTTGGTGCCGCAGTAGGTGTTGGAGAAGCCCAGCTCGCGCAGGCCGGCGCTGTAGGACTGCGCCGTGTAGGCCAGGCCCCGCTTGGTGCGCACTTCCGTAAACAGTCGGGACTGGAACCCGCCGCCAAGTATGTCGGCCAGCAGGGAGAGCGTATCGTTCTCCGGGCTTACGCGGTTCACGCCTTCCTGCATTATGGCTATAGAGGCCTGGGACACGTCTTTGTCGGTCAGGTAAAGCTGCCGCCCGGAGGTGTGGGCCGGCGCCGGGATTATCGGCTTTACCACTTCTCCGCTTTTCCAGTCGCCGAACTTCTGCTTGAGTATCGCGAACATTTCATCTTCGGAAGCGAAGTCGCCGCTTACCGCCAGAATGATGTTGTTGGGTTTGAAGTTGGCCGCGTGGAACGCCGCCAGGTCCGCCCGGGTAATGGCGCCGATGGTGGCAAGTTCGGTACGGCGCCCGTAAGGGTGGTTCACGCCGAAGTACATTCTTTTAGCTTCGCGCATTACGGCGGAAGAGGATTTATCGTTGCGCCGGCGGATCATTTCAAGCGTTTCGTCGCGGACTATCTTTACCTTGTCTTCCTCGAAGGCCGGGTTCCGGAGGACGTCGGCGTAGATGTCCAGGGTCTTTTCCAGGTCCTTCTTAAGCACTGTCAGGTCCGTGTGGGTCTCTTCCGTATAGGCGGCCGTTTCCAGCGAGGCGCCCAGGTATTCGAGCGTTTTGTCTATATCCTCGGCCTTATATTTGGCCGAGCCGCCGTCCCTTAGGAGCGCGCCTGTCATTTGCGCCAGGCCGACCTTGTCGGCGGGGTCGTAGGAGCTGCCGGTCTTTATGAATGCTGACATATGCACCACGGGCAGGGTATTATCCTTAAGGATATAGACCGTAAGCCCGTTAGCCATCACGCGCCGGGACACTTCGGGCACGCTGAATTTTATCTGGCCGAGCTTGGCAAGTTCCGGGTGGGAAGCGCCGGCAAAGGTGGTTGTGGTCATTATAAGTCCTGTTAGTATGGCTTTAGAGAGAGAGTTCTTCATTTCTTTTTCGCTCCTTCCACGGGGGCCGCGGCGGCTTCCGCCGGCGGAGGGGTTATGGCTGCAATGGTGTAATTGGCGCGGACAAGATACTTGGCGGCAATCTTGGAAACGTCTTCGGGCGTAATCTTCTTAAGCTGCTCGAGCAGTTTCCAGTTGTATTTCCAGTCACCGGTTATCCGGTCGTCCCTCGAGAAGGTTTTCGCGAGCTCTATGTTGCTTTCCATCCCGCGTATCATGTCGGCTTCGTAATTATTCAGGATCTTCTCCATTTCCCAGGCCGTAGGTGGAGTTTTCTTCACGGCCTCTAGCTCCTCCCAGACGGCAGCTTCAAGTTCAGCGCTGGTATGGGGGGCCTTGGGGGCCGCGGCTATCATGAATAGCGAGGGGTAGCGGCTGGCGATGGCGTGGTAAGACCCCGCGTACAGGGCCAGCTGTTTGCCTTCCACCAGGTTGTGGTAGAACCTGCCGGTCTTGCCGTTGGAAAGGACTTCGCTGAGCATGATCAGCGCGGGCGTGTCGGGATGGTTCTCCCCGGAGTTGTGGAAGCCCATGTAGAAGGAGGGTTTGGCGTTGAAGAATATGTTAACACGTTTTTCCGCATTTTGCGCAGGTTCCACCGTGTAGGCTGTGCTGGGCAGTTCCTTCGCCGCCCAGTCTGCGAAATATTTCTCCGCCAGGCGTATAACCTCGGCAGTTTTAATGTCGCCCACTACCGCCAGCGTGGCGTTGTTGGGCACGTAGTACCTGGCGTAAAAAGCCTCGGCGTCGGTCCGGCTGAGCTTTTTAAGGTCGTCCATCCAGCCCAGGGTGGGGTTCTTGTACGGGTGCGCCTTGAAGGCGGCGGCGCCAATGTTCTCGAAGAGCACGCTGCCGGGATCGGCTTCCGCCCGGAGCCTTTCCTCCATGATAACACTGCGCTCTTTATAAAATTCCCGGAGGATGGGGTTCTTAAAGCGGTCGGATTCCATTACCATCCACGCTTCCAGCCTGTCCGAGGGCAGGGACATGTGGTAAACGGTTTCGTCCACCGTGGTGTAGGCGTTCAGGCCGTTGGCCCCGATCTTCTCGAAAGTGCTGGTGAATTCCGCGTTAACCGCGTAAGCGTCGGCCGCTTTTTCCAGGTCGGCCAGATCTTTTCTCAGTTCGCTGATCTTTTTGGGGTCCGCGCTGTCGCCCAGAGATTCTTCCGCTATCATTTTTTTAGCGGCCGCTTCTATTTTGGCGAGGACTACTTTTTCTTTCTCATAGTCAGAGGTGTTCATGACCTTGGTGCCTTTAAAAGCCATGTGTTCGAAAACATGCGCCAGGCCGGTCTTGCCGGAAGGGCAGTCCACGTTGCCGACCCGGAAGGTCATGGCGAACGACACCGTGGGGACGAACTTCTTCTCCAGGATAAGTAGTTTAAGGCCGTTTTTGAGCGTGTAGGTCACTACCGGCGGGTATTTGGGGTCCGTTTCTACGGTAGCGCCGGCCGGAAGGGCCGCGCCAGGGGAGTCCTTCGCGAAAGAAGGCTGGCAAAACAATAAAAGGCATGGGAGAAAAAGGGAAAGTTTCATTAGATCCTCCGGGGGTAGGGGCTGGGTTATAGGCACCGGGCTATTATACTAAATTGATATCTGTGAAAAAGGCGGGGATGGCTGTGGAGTTTCAGGGGTATTGGAGCGGTTTTTTCCGGTGATTAACTCTTATTAAGTACGGTCTTGGCCTGCACGTAATAGAGCAGGGAGGTGCCTATAATAAAGGCGGCTACGAGGATCAGTTCCACGGCCCGGAGGCCGGTCAGCGGGATAAGCTTGCCCGCCAGCGCGGACACCAGCGAAAGTCCCGCCCAGGCGGTCAGGGTGTTCAGGCTGCCGAAGGCCGTTTTATCGCCGGTGGAGGGGAACATTTCCGGGATGGTTATGACCAGCGCCATGGAGTAGACCCGGTCCAGCAGCATGAAAACCGTTATCAGCGCCACCGCCGCCTTCAGCTCCAGGCCGCCCCAGATGAAAAGCAGCAGCGAGACCAGCGAACCGGCCAGACTCGCGTTCAGTGTGCGCCGGTGTCCGAACCGTTTTATGATGCGCGGCACCGTAAAATTTATCGAGGCTTCGGCCAGGCCGATCACCAGCAGCGCCAGGCTCATCGCTTTGAGGTTCAGCCCGTAATGGGTGATGAACCAGATTCCAGCCACCGCGTAGAAGCCGAAGTAGCACATGCGGTTTATGGTGAAGCCCGCGTAATACGGCAGCGCGTAGGGCACGCCCAGCGCCCGCCGGTAGCCTTCGAACAGCCCCGCTGCCGGCGCCTGTCCGTCGCCCTGTGGAAAAACCTTCGCCAGCGCCAGCCCCGAAACCGCCATCAGTCCCGCCAGCAGCCAGTACGGGAACTGCCAGGAACTTTCCCAGGCCAGCAGCCCGGCCAGCGGCACGCCTATGGCCGTGGCCAGCGGCCGGGCCGACATCAGCACCGCTATCATGGCCGGGTAATATTTTTTTTGCACTCCGTGGAAGGTCAGCCACCACATCACCGAGGCTATGGCCCCGGTGCAGAATCCGGATAAAAATCTGAATGCCAGCCCAGCCGCGAGGTTTCCGCCCAGCAGAAAGCCGGCCTGGGCCGCGAAGAGAAGGAGGGTGGCGCCGGTAAGCAGCCTGAGCGGTTTAAGAACGGCCACCAGCCAGGGGCCGAGGAAGACGCCGAGCACCGTGCCGGCCGTGCACACCGAGATGAACCAGAGCACGGCCTCCATGTTCACCGCGTAGGTGGCGGCGATCTGCTTCACCATCGGCGAGACGGCGTTATCTACCGCGGAAAAAGCGAAGATCAGCGCGAACGAAAAAGCGACCGCAAGTTTTTCCTTCATAAGCCGGCCCCCGATAAAGCCGCGGTGGCTTCCTTAATGTAAGCCTGGTCCCGGGAGAAAATAGCTATGGAACACTTCCCTTTCAGCGGCGGGGTCATCATCACGGCCCCCGAGGCGCACCCCGGCCCGGTTATCAGCAGCGGCTTCCCGGCGGCCGTAACGGCGGCCAGGCGGCGGACCAGCGCGGAGGTGTTCCCGTGCCCGCAGGAAAGGCCTTCGCGGTAGCGGATAAAAAGTTCTTCGGGCGCGGCGCTGAAGTAGCGCGCGGCGAAATCCAGCACGAAACCGAAACCGTTGTTGCGGAAATTGCATTCCAGCGTAAGCGGCTCCTCGGGCTCGGCCGCGGTAAGCGCCCAGTCCAAGTTCAGCGAACCGCGCGCGCCCATGGCGTGGACCTCCGCGCCCACCAGCATCGTCATGTCCTTGATCCTGGCCGCCAGGCCGGCCTCGGGGTGCGGGAAATCGAAACCGCTCCACTTGCCGTCGCAGAAAGTCTGCACGTCCACGCCCAGGAAGCGCGCGCCGCCCTCGCCTATTACGGCCAGCGAACCGGCCACCTGCCGGATGTCCAGGAAAGGTTCTATCAGGATGCGCCCGCCGTTGTACCAGGAGCGGATCTCGTACAGCAGACGTTCCCTGCCCCCGCTCAGGTTCCCCAGGCCGCCGCCGTATAAAGTTTTGCGTAGCATTACGCGGTCCCCGTTCTCTTTTGAGACCAGGTCTATGGCTTTTTCCAGCGCGGGCATAGAGTCGGCCAGATAGCCGCCGGTGGCTTTTATCCCAAGTTTTTTTGCCAGTTCTTTGAAACTGCCTTTGTCGTTCAGCCTGGTGACCACGCCGTTCAGGACTAGCTGCGGGTTGGTCTTGTCGGTGGGGATGCCGGTCTCGCGCGAGAGGCGCATGATGCGCGGGGATTCTATGAAAGGTTCTATGATCCAGGAGCCGCCCTCGGCCCTGCCGGCCAGCCGCAGCATTATCTCCTTGTCCGCCAGGATCGAGTCTACCAGGGAATAGGGCCGGCTATGCGCGCCCAGCTCCAGCAGCCATTTCTTCGTCTCGCCTAGCCCGGACAGGCCGGCCACGTAGGAACAAAAATCCCGGTCGAGCGGCTGCGGGCTGACGATGGCGTCGCCCGGGGCCAGGCAATGCAGGAAACGCGGAAACAGCTCGAAGGTCTTGGGGACGAAGACCTTTTCGTAGTTCACGTCGTTTTCCGGCAGGACCTCCTCTACGTTGGGAAGCCAGAGTTTTTTAGGCATAGAATTTGCCGTCGCAGAGCCTGGTGCCTTTAAACTTGGTGGTGTCGAGGCCGGGCGTGTTCTTGAGCGAACAGAGCACGAATTCGAAGCCCATCTCGTCTAGCATGGCGGCGGTCTTTTCAACGGAGTCCTTTTTTACATCAGGCCGTATGCTCCAGTATGCGGTCTCTTCCTGGTTCGGGAGATACTGCCGGCCGGCGCGTATGTCGTATTTGGCCTTTATCTCTTCCAGCAGACCGGGTTCCATAACTTTGGCCAGGCTGTTCACCATGTCCTCGCACAGCAGCAGGTAGGAGAACATAACGCGGTTAAGGCCAAGAGCCTTAAGCCGGGCGAGGAACTTCCCGAGCGCCTCCGCGTCGTCGTCGAAACCCGCCACGAAAGGGTCCATGTGAATGGTCGTACGTACCCCGGCGGCGCTAATGACGGCCGCGGCTTCCAGCCTGGCGCCGAGAGGCTCCAGCCCTCTTTCCATAACTACCCGGTTCGGCGGGCGGGCCGCGGCGTTGTAGGAGAATTTTTTCGGGTTAGCGGAAATAAGGCCGATTATTTTTTTATCCGGCAGGCCTTTGGTCGTGATTATGACCCGGCCTACTTTGGAAGCGGTAAGTATTTCCAGGATCTTGAAGGACAGGCCGTTCTTAACGAATTCAGGCGTGAAAATATCCGTGTAGCGGCAGAGCTTCAGGATGTTTACCTCTCCTGAATTAGCCGTAGCCGCTATCCGCTCCAGCAGTTCCTGTTCCGGGTAGAGGGGCTTGGGGCTGGTGAAGACCGTGTTCAACTCCTTGAGCTTGTCCGTTACCGGGCTGCGGAAGCGGGCGTAGCAGTAGGGGCAATCATGGCCGCAGCCGGCCCAGGGTTCCAGGTAATGATACTTGCCGTACCAACAGGTGCCCAGGCAGCCTTTAGCGAAAAGTTCTAGTTTTTCCATTGAAGCTCTCCGTGGCTCAGATTTTTTTAGCAAGGAGCGAACCGTAAAAGGAGCTGCGGCGCTCCCGCTCTACCACTCTGAACCCGCCGGCGTCCAACGCGGCCGTCCAGGCTTTGATCCCGGTGGGGAATTCCTGCCTAAAACAGAAAGAAACGTCGGCCTTCTTACTCTCCCAGCCGGCGCCGTAGTAAGCGGCGCAGTCCTTCATCAGGGCCTCCCAGTTCAGTTCCAGTTCCGAACGCTCGAAATCGAAGATGCCGTCCTCCAGCAGGAACAGCGCGCCGGGTTTGAAGCCGCGGCCGAGCCGTTCGAAGAAGACGGGCTTGTCCGCGTCTTCCAGGTGGTGCAGCGCCTTGCGGGAAAAACCGCGGGTGAAGGCACCGGGTTCGGGGCGGAAGTCCAGGAAGGCGGACTTAACCAGCTTTACGCGGGCGTCGCCTTTAAACCGCAGCGCCGCCTGTCCCAGCTGGCTGTCCGACAGGTCCACGCCGACGGCGCCGGAAACTTTGGCCAGGGCCAGCTTAAGGAACTCACCGTTGCCGCAGCCGAGGTCCAGGAGCATGTCGGAGGGGCCGGGGCTAAGTTTTTCAAGGCAGGCGCGGAATTCCTCCGCCGGGGTGGCGTAGAGGCTGTTGTAGTGCGCGGAGTAATCTTTGTCCGCCCAGTTCCCGTCTTCCGTTATTTTTTCCTGAGGCATATAGCTATTTAATTATAACTAAATACTTAAGGGAGGGTTGGGGCTTTAGACCTATTTGCGAAAAATAAAAAACGAACCGCCGGGAGAGTTCCCGGTGGTTAGGTTTTTTAGGCCAGTTTAGAGCCCGGCCGTCTTGATATGTTTTAGCGGGCTATTGTCGTAATCTTTTTCGATGGCGTCCAGCACCTTGTCCAGGGCGGAGGCGTCGCGGCCGTAGATCTTAAGCAGCTGCGTCACCAGCCCGCGCGAATAAGCGTTGCGGGGCAGCCAGACGCGTTTCAGGATTTCGTTGGCGTTGGACTGGGCGTTGGGAGAGGAAAGCAGTTCCACTTCTATGCTCTGGTTGGCCTGGTCGCGCAGGCTTTCCAGTTTGTGGTAGTAGGCGCGGAGCACCGGGTTGGGGCTTTTGGCCATGGGGCTCCAGTCGTCCACCAAATTCTCCAGCAGCCGCTCGGAGAAGTAGCCCAGCTCGCGGGCCAGGGCCCAGTTGGGCGCCTGCTTCTCGGCGTTCTCGGTTATCAGAATTATCGCGTTGACCTTGGCGGTCTCATCGGCGCTGGCCTGGCCGAATTGGTACTGCGCGCCGTTGGGGCGCCACGCTTCTTTCTTATGTATGGTCTCGGAATCGTTGAAGGGGCTGCCGCCGTCGAAGATGCCGGGCTTCCATTCGAAAGGCTCGGCCTCGTAGGCCTTCTCCAGCTGCACGATACGGTAGATGTGCTGCTTGAGGTAGCTCTTCTTGTGGAAGATGAGGCCGCCGCCAAGGTAGAACACCGCGTGGTCGCCGCCGTTCAGCACCAGCACGTCGCCGGGTTGCAGGCTGGCCGGGGACACGCTCTTGAAGTACATGGAAAGCAGCTGGTCGGCCTCGGGGTTGCCCACGTGGCGGAGCTTGTCGGCGGTCATCAGGCCGGCGGCGGTGAAAGCGGCGTTGAAGCAGTTGGGCCCGGCGAAGTTAGGCTCGCGGTTGAACAGCGCCGCTGCGCCCTGTGGCAGGAACTGGTTCAGGGAAACTATGGCGGCACCGTGGTTCTGCGCGGCCAGGTCCAGTTCGGCTTTGGCCTTGGGCTGCAGGACTACCGGCTTGGCGGAGGCGGAAGAATTGAAAGCGGCGCGCAGTTTAACGGCCATGGCTTCTGGTTTTTCGCCGGCGGGCAGCACGGCCAGCAGGTCCCTGCCGCAGCCTATGTTCGGCACCACTATATTAACGCCGTTGACCACGTAAGCGGCGAAAGAGGCCTCAGCGCGGGCGGTTTCGGTCCGGTCTTGAACCGGGGCGGATAGTGGAATCTGGAGGTCTGCGGCCCTTTCAGCGACCTGAGCGGCGTTCATGCCGGGTAAGTCGAAAGCGTAGAGGCCTGGGCATAGCGTGAAGGTCAGGAGAAGAAAAATAAATTTGCGCATTAATATAGTGTAGCCCTCACGCGGCTGTTATGTAAGAGCCATAGGACCGTGAAAATAGAGGGTCTAAAGACCTATAAATAAGAAAGGCGCCCGTAGGCGCCTTTCTTATTTATCGCTGGTTTTACTTCTTTTCGCAGAGCAGCAGCGTGGTTATCATGAAGACTTTGGCGTCGCCCATCATGTTCTCTACCAGGGTGTACTCGTTGGGCATGTGGCAGGTTTCATTGAGGCGGGAATACACCACCACGGGCAGATTAAGCCGCCTGAAGAACGCGGCCACCGTGCCGCCGCCAATGCCGTAGGCCTTGGCTTCCACGCCCAGCACTTCCTTTATGGCTTTCTTGAGATACACCACAATCGGGGCGTTAGGGTCGGTGGGGGGCGCGGCCTGCGCTTCCTGCTGCGGCTCGAAGGCGATCTTCACGCCGTGCTTCTTTTCCACTTCGTCGGCCAGGCGGCGCATTTCTGCCTTCACCTCGGTAAGCAGGTATTTGGGCATTACACGGCAGTCCATGTAGAACACGTCCTCACCGGGCAGCGTGTTCACGTTGGGCACGTTGTTCTCTTTTTTGGTGGGCTCGAAGGTGCTGATGGGCGGCTCGTACAGGTCGTCCTTGTGGGGGAACTTCTCGTAAAGGGATCCGAACTTCACCACCAGCTCGCTGGCGGCTTTAAAGGCGTTGATGCCGAGCGAGGGGCGGCTGGCGTGGCACTGTTTGCCGTGGGTTATGACCTTCATCCACATAATGGATTTTTCGGCTACTTCTATGGCGGAGCCGTCCTCGCAGCCGGAGTCCGGCACAAAGAAAACGTCGTCCTTGCCGAAGATCTCGGGGTGCTTTTCGGAAACGTAGTCGGCGCCAAAGCCGGAGCCGGTTTCTTCATCGGCGCAGAACAGCAGCGCTATGTCGTATTCGGGGCGGTAGTTCAGGTCCATCATGGCTCTTACCACCACCATGCTGGAGGCGATGGCTTGCTGGTTGTCTTCCACGCCGCGGCCTATAAGCTTGCCGTCCTTAACCACCATCTGGTAGGGGTCGGAGTTCCACAGCTTGGCCTCGCCGGGGGGAACTACGTCCATGTGGGCCATGAACCAGATGGTCTTGGCGGAACTCTTGCCCTTGTAGCGGGCGATAAGGTTGGGGCGGATGCCGTTCTTGGCTTCTTTCTGGGGGGCGTTGATCCACTCGATGGAATCGAATTTAAGTTTCTTGAGCTCGCTTTCCAGGAATACGGCTTTGTCGTACTCGCCGGTGCCGCCGCTCGAGGGAGCCAGGGCGGGAATGGCGGTCATGCCGCGCTGCAGCTCTATGGCGTACTCCTCGTAGGTCTCTATCTTTTTAAGCAGTTGTTCTTTCATTAGGTGGCTCCTTTGCCGAATATATAAAGTGCGAACAAAACTATAAAGCTCTTGCTTCCAGCTATAACTCTAGCGGAAGAGGTTGCCGCCGAAACCACCGCGGTGGATGAAGCCGCCGCTTCCCCATCTTTGCCGCTGCGCAATGCGCCCGGCTTCCAGCATATCCGCCGGGCCCATTATTAAAAAATAAATCAGGAACATCGCCAGCGGCAGCGCGAAGAATAAATACTTGCCGTAGGCGGCGAAGAACCGCTGCGGGGCGCTCTCCATCTCTGGGTTTTCGTCGTCCCAAGAGGTGAGCGTTATGGCGGCCGAGGCCGGCCTGGGCACGGGCGGCAGCAGGGTAAGCATGCCAGCCGCGGCGGCTATCAGTAACAGTTTGCGGGAGGTCTTCATTTGCTCCCGCTCCAAGTGTCTACCGCCGCGCAGAGCGTGCCTGTAGCGTTCAGGTAGCGCTCAAAAAGCAGTTCGGTGTCTCCGGTATGCTTGCCGCCTGCGGCGCGTAATCCGTGTACTTCGGCAAAAACGGCCGCGTCGAAATCTGTGTGTTTCTTAAGTTCTGTTACACAGTCCAGCTTGGCACCGGGGACGGTGGCTGTATGCAGGCGGAGCGCGGCCCGGCAGAGTACCAATACTTCTGAAATGGAATCCGTCATTAAGGCGGCCAGCACTTTCTTTTCGCCCTCGGCAAGCAGGTAGGAGCGGCGCAGCAGCAACAGCTTGCCTTTAAATTCGCGCTCCACAGCCAGGCGCAGGTCGGCGGGTTCAATCTTTATCCCGGGCAGCAGGTCTTCGCCGTGCAGCGTCCGGTGGAAGTCCTTCATGTCAGCCAGTTCTATCGGGAAAGTGTCGCCGGAGGAGAGCAGCTGTTCTTTTGTAAAGATCAGGGGCGGCGGGTTGTCTTTTTTCAGCCAGTCTTTGCAGGCGGTAGTTACGGCTTTAAGACCGTTAACATGGCAATCTTTCAGCACCAGCAGGGTGTTGTAGCTGGACTTTCCGGGGAGCTGGTCCCCGGCCGCGGCAGACCCGTAAAGCACCACCGCCAGCAGGTTCTCGCCGCAGGCCTTCTTGAGTTCTTCGTTAAATTGTTCAGGCGTCATATCGTTCTCCTTCCTACCTTACATATTTATACAAAATTTATGCCTTAAACCTCTTCAAGGTTCCTGGTGCCTTGCGCGGGAGAGATCCGGAGGCTATAATATTCAGCAGACGTATATGTTAAAAAAGGCACTCTCAATAATGCTGGCGGCTTCTTCTTTGTCCGCCGCCGTGGACGAAGGCGCCCCGCTGGCCCAACTGCGCCAGGCCCCGGGCGGCTCGGCCGCGTTCACCGTGCCCGCCCCCCAGCGCGGCTACGATCTTTCCGCCTGCCACCACGCTCAGGTGCCGCCCTGTGCCGGGGCTGTGGCCGAATCGGCTGCGGCCTATACGGAATGGCAGAAGGCGAACAAGCTTTATGCGGACGGCGTCTTTACCCCGCCCAGGCAGAGCCGTATAGATTCCGCGCCCAGCTCCGACGTGATGTTCCAGTGCTTCCACTGGTTCGCCGACAATTACTGGCTGCATTTGGAGAAAGGCTGGTGGGGGGAAGTAGCCTCGCACGCTGCCGACCTTAAAAACGCCGGCTTTACGCTGGTGTGGTTTCCGCCCGCCGGCGTGGGCAGCTATTACCAGATGGAACTGTACAATTTGCATTCGCAGTGGGGCACGCGCGAAGGACTGCAGGGCGCCATTAAAGCCATGCATTCCAACGGCATCAAGGTGCTGGCGGACGCGGTGCTGAACCACCGCAGCGGGCGCGATGGCTGGGCTGATTTTTACAACCCCGACTGGCCTACAAACGTAATAGCGCAGAACGATTCCTGGCCAGGCGTGGCCGGCGCGCCGTTCAACGGCAAGAGCCCCAACTATTCCGAAGGCATGCTGGATCCCGGCTCGCGTAACCTGGACCACCGGAACCCGCTGGTGATGAAGGATACCATAGTGTTCCTGCGCTGGCTGCGCTACACCATAGGCTACGACGGCTGGCGCTACGATTTTGTGAACGGCTACGCGCCGTACCATATTCAGGAATTCAACAACGGTTCGCAGCCGGCTTTCAGCGTGGGCGAATACTGGCAGCACGACCGGAAAATCCTGGCGGACTGGATGGACGGCACCGACACTTCCCAGGGCAAGGCCAACGCTTCTTCCACTTTCGACTATCCCACGCATTTTAACGTGGAGTACGCGGCGCAGAGCGGGGATTACACCGGGCTGAACGACAACGGCAAACCGTCGGGGCTTATAGGCTGGTGGCCCATGAAGACGGTGACCTTTGTGGAGAACCACGACACCGCCCCGCGCGACCCGAATTTCAATTTCACCCAGGACTACAAAGAACAGCGCATGCAGGCCTACGCCTACATCCTTACGCACCCGGGCATCCCCAGCGTGTTCTGGCCGCATTTCTTCGACTGGGGCCAGACCTACCGCGACCAGATCACCAAGCTGGTGGCCATCCGCAAGGGCGCCGGTCTTAACTCTGTAAGCCCGGTCAGCGTGCTGGCCGCCGGCAAAGACCTTTACGCCGCCGTAACCACCGGCGCCAAGCAGGACGTGGCCGTAAAGCTGGGCTCAAGCTGGGCCTGGTCCCCCGCCGGCCCCGGCTGGACCCTGGCCGCCAACGGTCCCAACTACGCCGTGTGGACCCGCGCCAAATAATTTCCGGTTTTCTACAAACTAATAATCGCGAGATGCGAAGTCAGGGGTTGGCCGACCCGCCGACCCAGTCCCCCTCTTAAATAGTCATTGGTTTTTTGGTCCTGGATTATTATAATGCGGGTATGAGCTTACAAGAACAGTTGCTTTCGGTGACGACGTTTATCGCGGCGGTGCTTTTCTTCGATTATCTGGAGAGGCGCAGACCTGGGTTTCAGGTGGAGAGGCGTTACGAGCTGCCGCTGAACATTGCGGCGATGCTGACGGTTATTTTTGTGGGCGAGGGCTGTAAGGACCTGGCCAAGGGCGGGCTGACCATGCTGGGGATGGGGGTGCTGGAGGGGAATCCATTTACGCGGCTGCCGTCCTTGCCAAAGGTGTTGCTTGCTGTCCTGCTAACCGATTTTTCGCTCTATTGGGTGCACAGGTTAATGCATCTGCCGCGCTTCTTTTTTACGCACAACTTCCACCATTCGATAGGGCAGATCTGGTGGCTGTCGGGTTCGCGTACCAGCGTGGTGCATCTTTTCCTGTTCGGGATACCGCAGATCTTCATTGCGTATTACTTGCTGGGCCTGAGCGTTACTGAATCCGGTCTGGCTTTCTCTTTCGGGGTGGTGGTTAATCTCTGGATCCACACTAACATCTGGGTTGATTTCGGGCCGTTGGGGAAGGTTATCGTCACGCCCAACTTTCACCGCATCCACCACGGGGCGAAAGGCCTAACGAACCGGAACCTGGGCTTTGTCTTCACCTTCTGGGACCGGATGTTCGGCACCTACACTGGCATGGAAACCACCGGCCGCGAGTTCGCCCTCTTCCCCGTCCCCACCCAAAACCGGCTCCTGAAGATGATGCTCGGGGTCTAAGGCTAAAACATTAGCCCCACCCAGTCCGTAATCTCCCGCCTAGAGCGCGCCAACCAGAACCTCACCATCCAAACCCTCGCCAAAATAGCCACCGCCCCCCACACACACCTGACAAGCCACCTCCGCCACCAGCGAGAATACTAGGGACAGCGCCCTATTATCATTTGAGAGCACAATTTACTGTGCTGTGAAGGCGAATGATTGCATGGGGATGTGAAAAATAATTATAGGGCGCTGTCCCCAATATAGATTTAAAAAACAAAGCAGCAAAGATGGGCGGCAACACCGTAACAATTCTCACAGACAGAAGCGGGACAAACGTTTTTGGCAAAGAAATGAGCATTACCCTTTCCGGGAGTGTCTATCATTGTCCTGAATAATCAAAAGCTTTAGAGGAAACGGGGGACGCCCTATTATCATTTGAGATTGGAATTTGCCATGCCGTGATGTCGAATGATTTCGACGGTAGGCGCAAAAAACAATAACAGGGCGCTGTCCCCAATATCCTGTCCGTGTTCTCTCAATCATTAGAGGAATTTTATGTGTGCCATTCCTCTGTCTCTTTGAGATGCCGAGTGTGCAGAATGCATTATTGCTACGAGAGACTCCATGGATGGGGATAGTCTCAATCGTGTTTGACGGTTTTATTAGGGGCGTAGTCATACAGAAAACCATTGAATGGATAACTAACCGTAAAGCGGCACAGTAAACGAATATGTCCGGGTTTAAGCAGAGGTGGTCACAATCAGTGACCACCTCGTTTTTTAATATTGGGTGGGCAAATCGGATTTATCTTGAATGGGTGGGGTAATTGTTAATTTAAATACATGGTGGACTGGCGGATTCGGAGCTCGTAGTGGAGGGGGAGGACGCTGGGGCCGGGTTAGCAAAAGCCTCGCGCAGGCCCGAGCTTACGTAAGAGCGAGGACCGAGTGAAGCAGGCGCGAGCACGGTGTGCGAGACGCCGGTTTTGCGTTCCGGTCCCAGCGGCTGACCCCGACTTGGCTATCCTGCGGTCCCGCATGAATAGGTTCTGCATTCCACATAACAAATAAAGAACCCCGGGGAGGCCCGGGGTTCTTTTGGTTGAGACGAGGGGCCTTTACAGGTCCGTCATGTAGGCTATCTCGTCGTAGGGGGTGCGGTACAGGGGCTGCTTCAGGCGCTTCTGGTCGAAGACGTGGCCGAAGATGCCGATGGAGCGGCCCACCACGAACAGCGCGTTTAGGCAGCCCATGCCCACAATGTCGCCGATCTCTTCCTTAGAGAAAGCGCCAGTGCTTGCCAGCATGTCCACAAAGCAGATGCCGATACAGCCGTCCACGTTCAGGATCAGGTTGCCCTTCTTGGAAGAAGTTATCTGCTCAACCTCCAGCGCGTAGTCCAGGAGCTGGGTATTCTTAAAGTTCTTCTTGCAGAACGCCTTAAGCTGCGTAACGCGCATGTCGGGGTTGGTGATGCTCTTCACCTTGTGCCCGATGCCGGGGATATTCTTGCCCTTCGCCTTCATCTCTTTCACGAACTGCGCGGGCGTAAGCCCCGCGTCGAACGCGGCCTTAAAGTTCTGCGCCGCCCCGTCGATAGCCCCGCCGAAGCGCGGCCCGATAGTAAGAATACCCGAAGCCAGGCAGGAGATAATATCCTTGCCCGCGCGCGCCGCCACAATAGCGTTGTGCGCGCCGCTAACCGCCGGCCCGTGGTCCGCCACCAGCATAACCGCCGTCTCCAGAAACTTGCGGCCGTAGTCCGGCAGGTCGCGCTTGAACCAGAGCAGGCCCAGCACGCCGCCTATCCCCATGCCGCTGTCCAGCACCTTGGAGATTGGAATATTGCAGTATTCCAGCTCCTCTTTCTTCTCGTTCGAAATGGTCGAGATGAAAGTAGTAGCCTTGCGGATCTTCCCTTCCTTAAGAGCCTGCGCAAAGTCCATGGGCAGCGCGGGGGCAATAACTTCCGCCGCCGGCTTAATGGTCCCCTTCTTCACAAGCGCTTCGTAAGTCTTCTTGATAAGAATGCCGTAGTCGTCGAAAGAAGCCGGCACCAGCGCGCCCGCTTCCTTCAGCGCCTTGTTCTTGGCCTCGGCCGTCTCCAGCGCGGAGTCCGCCTTGGCGCCCGCGTGGCCAAACTGCACGCCAGCCGGGAACATAGAAGAGCAGGTGCCCGTCACCCAGATAACCAGTGGCTTGGTGATCTTTTTGGCCTTCAGCGCGTCCACAATGCGGAGCTCCTCCGTGCCGCCAATCTCGCCCAGCGCCACTATCATTTTAACGGTAGGAATAGCCTCGTAGCGCAGGATGTGTTCCAGCAGCGTCGAGCCGGGGTAGGCGTCGCCGCCTATCGCTATACCCTCGTACAGCCCGTCCGAGTTGCGCGCTATGATGTTGTAGCACTCGTTCGAAAGCCCGCCCGACTTGGACACAAAGCCCACGGAGCCGGGCCGGTGCAATTTCGATTCAACTATATTCTCGTAAGTGCCGGCGGTGTTGGCTATTTTAAAGCAGCCCGCCTTAATGCCGCCCACGGTGGCCGGCCCTATTACCATCTTGTCCAGTTTCTTGGCGGTAGCCGCCAGAATGCGCGCGCGGCGCTCGGGAATGCCTTCCGCTATAACGGCCACGGTGCGGATGTTCGGGTGGTTCAGCGCTTCCATGCTGGAAGTGAAGGAACTCCTGAACGAAGCGAAGTTGATAACCACGTCGGCCTTGGGGTGTTTCTTTGCCGCCGCTTCCAGCGTGCGGTAAATAGGCAGCAGAATTTCGCCCTTGCCGTAGAACACCTTGTGCACGCCGTCGCGGCCCGGGTCAACTATGGCCGCCACGGACGGGACTTTGCGCCCGCAGGCGTAGTCGAAGTCCAGCATGCGCTGAATAGCGTTGGTCTGGTAACCGTAAACAATAGCGGTAGTATCTTTGGTGAAAAGTTCCGGTTTCATTATTTCTTTACCTCCAGGGCCATGGAAACTACGGAAGTCATGTGGGTCTCGGGGCCGTAAACTTCTATAGGCACGCCGAGCGTGGTTCCGAGCTTGCGCATATTCTCAAGCCCTTCCTTGTAGTTGGGGCCGCCGCGCCGCACGTAGATCTTAACCTTGTTGGCGATCAGCTTGGCCTTAAACTCGGTAAGCGCCTTAATGATGCCCTTAAAAGTCTTGGCAACGTCGGTGAAGTTGGCTATGCCGCCGCCTATAATGAGCACCTTGCCCTTGGCGTGCTTCTCGCGGGTCATCAGGTCCAGCACGGTTTTGGCGTACTGGTAGGTGTCCTCGGCCGAGGGGTCGCCGGAGTACTCGCCGTAGTTAGCCAGTTCCTTGGAGAAGCCCAGGTCGCAAACGGTGTCCGCGTAAATCACGGAAGCGCCGCCGCCGGCCACCATGTTCCAGATGCGGCCCTTGGGATTAAGGATGGTCAGCTTAAGGCTGGCGCCGGTTTTCTCGTCGAGGCTCCTGATGAAATCCTCTTCCTTGGTGTGCTTCTGGCCGAAGGAGGAGGGGAATTCCAGGTCGCCCCAGACCTTGGCGCATTCGAACGCCGCGGTGTCATCAACACGGGCTACCAGGTCCAGCGGCACAATGTTCTCGCCGGAGAAGGTGAACGGATTAATTTCGAGATAAGTAAAGTGTCCCTCGGCGTAAACCTTGTAGAGGGCCTTTACGAATTCCTCGATCTGCGCTTTGCGCTTGCCCACTTCGGGCATGTTCAGCTTTATATCTTCGATGGAAGAGAGGATGGGCACATTGGTCTCTTTAACCTTGTTCCAGTTCTCTTCCACGTAGATGCCGCCTTTTTCGGAAAGGTACACCGTGTCGTGGTCGCGAAAGGCCTTAATGGCCACGTAACATTCGTCCGCGTCTTCGGAGTGCGGCGTGAACGGCTCTATCATGAACACGTTCAGCTCGCCGGTGGTCTTACCGACAGTAACGGTCTTGTTCATGCGCTCGGCTATCCAGGCCCAGGTTTCTTTAAAGTCCTTGTTCAGGCACAGCAGGCCGTGCTTGCCGCGCTTGCCGAACAGCTGGTCAGGCTTGGCCACCAGTTTCTCTTTGAGCAGCCAGGGGTGGTCCTTAACCAGCTTCTTGGGGTCGGTGCCGGGGAGCACCAGCGCCAGCTTCTCCGACTTGCCCTTGAAGACGGGCATGTACTTGGCCAGCCCGTCGAAAAGTATCTTTTTACCTTCGTATTCTCTTATTCCGCGTTGTGCCATAGTTTTTGTCCTTGTTATTTTCCCGTGGTGTGGTTAAGCAGGCCGCCCGCAGTAAGGATGGCCCTCTGGCGCCCGGAAAGGGCGCAGACGCATTCTATAACAGCTCCGGTGCGCTCGTTCTTGAGCAGAACCGGTTTGCCTTCAGCGGCCGCGGCGCGCCAGTCGCCGCAGGTCAGCTTGTCGCCGGCCTGAATAGTGGCGTAATCCGCGGGGTTCTTGAAGGTAAGGGGTGCTATGCCGAAGTTCAGCAGGTTGGCGGCGTGGATGCGCTCAAACGACTTGGCCACCACCGCTTTTACGCCCAAGTACATGGGGCACATGGCGGCGTGCTCGCGGCTGGAGCCCTGGCCGTAGGAGTCGCCGGCCACAATTACGTTGTGGTTGCCCGCGGCTTTGCTGTCCATGCAGCGCTGGTAGAAGGTGGGGTCCACGTTCTCGAACACGTACTTGGCGTAAGCCGGCACGTTGGAGCGGTACTTCAGCCTGGCGCCGGCGGGCATAATGTGGTCGGTGGTGATCTTGTCGCCCACCACTATCATTACCGCGCCGTTCAGGGTTTCCGGCATCTTGCCGTTCGCCGGGGGTTCGCCAATGTTCGGGCCGCGGAATACCGCGGTGCTCTTAAGTTCAGGCGTCGGCTTTATGAACATGGAGTCGTCCACCAGGAAGGCGGCGGGCTCTTTTACGGCGGGGAACGGTATGCCGGCCTTGCGGGGGTCGGTGAACTTGCCGGTAAGGGCGGCCACCGCGGCCACCTCGGGGCTCACCAGGTAAACCTGCGCGTCCTTGGTGCCGCTGCGGGCTTCAAAGTTGCGGTTGGAAGTGCGCAGGCTAACGCCGCCGCTCTTGGGGGAGAAGTGGTTGCCTATGCAGAAGCCGCAGGCGCTTTCCAGAATGCGGGCGCCGGCGTCGAGCAGGCTGGTAATGCCGCCTTTACGGGACATCATCTGCATAACCTGGCGGGAACCGGGCGCTACGCCCAGGCTTACGGTGTTGGCCACTTTGCGGCCTTTAACTATTTCGGCCACGGTCATCATGTCGCGGTAGGAAGAGTTGGTGCAGGAGCCGATGCAGACCTGATCCACGCTCTGGCCTTCCAGCTCGGAGATCTTCTTCACAATGCCGGGGCTGTGGGGGCAGGCCGCCATAGGCTCTACGGTGCCGAGGTCCAGGTCTATGATGCGGTCGTACTTGGCGCCGCGGTCGGCCTTCAGTTCGGTCCAGTCGGCCTCGCGGCCCTGGGCTTTCATGAATTTTTTGGTTACGCTGTCGGAGGGGAACACGGAGCAGGTCACGCCCATCTCGGCGCCCATGTTGGCTATGGTGGCGCGCTGCGGCACGGAGAGGGTCTTTACGCCCTTGCCGGCGTA
Source organism: Elusimicrobiales bacterium (assembly GCA_038204165.1). Classification (GTDB taxonomy): domain Bacteria; phylum Elusimicrobiota; class Elusimicrobia; order Elusimicrobiales; family UBA9959; genus UBA9959. The sequence continues at coordinate 5,142 of JBBRDG010000006.1, read as the reverse complement.
TTCCAGCATAACGCCCACATTGCCTTTTACGGAAAGCAGCTCGAGCATTTTAAGAACGATGTCTTTGGCGGTGACCCACGGCTTCAGTTCGCCGGTGAGGTTAACCTGGTAAACCTTGGGGGCTGCCGTGTAGAACAGGCCGCCACCCATGGCCACGGCCACGTCCAGGCCGCCCGCGCCTATGGCGATCTGGCCTATGCCGCCGCCGGTGGGGGTGTGGGAATCGGAGCCGAGCAGCGTGGTGCCGGGTTTACCGAAGCGCTCCAGGTGCACCTGGTGGCAGATGCCGTTGCCGGGACGGGAATATACCACGCCGTACTTGGCGGCCACGGTCTGGAGGTATTTATGGTCGTCGGCGTTTTCGAAGCCGACCTGCACGGTGTTGTGGTCCACGTAAGAAACGGAAAGATCTGTTTTAATTTCTTTAAGGCCCATGGCTTCGAACTGCAGATAAGCCATAGTGCCGGTGGCGTCCTGGGTGAGGGTCTGGTCTATGCGGATGCCGATCTCATTGCCTTTAATGTATTCGCCTTCTTTGAGGTGGGCTGTAAGGATCTTCTCAACGATGTTCTGTTTCATGTTTACGCTCCTTATATACAGTCTTATTTAAAACGGCTTAGCCCGAGTATTCCGGCCGGGCTGGCCGGCCAAACGAGCTATGTCTATATTTTCTCATAAAAAAAATCTTTTTGCACCTTGACGAATGTCATACTGCCTGTGCGCGGTAGCCTAATCAATGATATTTGTATAATTCCTTTAATGAACAAGCTGTCTGCCCGCGCTAAAACCTTGTCGGACCTGGGCTTGGTCTATTGCGCGGCTATTTGGGGATCTACCTTTATAGTTACCAAGGGCGCGCTGGCTTCGGTGGATCCCGTGGTGATGGTGGGGATCCGGTTCGTAATTTCCGCGGCGCTGCTGCTTCCCTGGGTGCTCAAGCGCAAAGTTAAGACCGCCCACATGCGCGAGGGCTTCTTCCTCTCGCTCTTCCTTTCCACGCTTTACCTGACCCAGACCACCGGCCTGCTTTATACCACGGCCTCCAACTCCGGCTTCATCACCGGGCTGTTCATTATCTTCATCCCGGTCTTCATGTTCCTGTTCCGGCGGGAAAAACCCACCAGGCTGCAGGGGATCTCCGCGGCGCTGGCCATAGCCGGCATGTGGCTGCTAACCGGGGGCCTTAGCGGCTTTAACGTGGGGGACGCGCTCACGCTGGTAGCCGCGGCTGCCTACGCCGTGCATCTTATAGTCACCGACAAATACGTGAAGGCCGAAGCCGACGCCGTGCTGCTGGTCTTCCACCAGTTCTGGATGGTCTCGGCCATCGCCTTCGCCATAGCGTTATTCCGCGGGTCCTCTTTCGCCGTGGCCAGCCTCAGCGGGTGGGGCGTTATCCTGTTCCTGGCCGTTTTTCCCACGCTGACCGCTTTTTTTATTCAGATGCTGGCGCAGCGGCATTCCGAGCCCTTCAAAGTAGGTATAATTTTTACGCTGGAGCCGGTATTCGCGGCTTTGTTCGCCTGGACGCTGGGCGGGGAACAGTTCGTGGCTATAAAAGCCGCTGGCGGCCTGCTGATAGTTTCCGGCATGCTGATAGGCGAGCTTGCGAAGATAAATTTCAAAAAAGCGATAAAGACGGAAGTGCTGCCGGTCTAGATGATCAGAAACAAGGGGAGAAGAATATGAAAAAAATACAGATATTGCTGGCGCTGCTGTTCGCGGCGCTGCCGCTGCGCGCGGCTGAGTTGCAGTTCGTAGAGAGCGTGCCGGAGGAAACGGTTTACGGTTCCACTTACACCTTGCGCCCGCAGGCCGTGTGGCTGGATATGATAGGGACTTCTTCCAAAACACTGGACTTTGAGCAGTTCTATATAGCCGACCAGGCCGGCGAGGCCCTGGAGCCGGTGCTGGCTGCGGTTAAGGCCGCGGTTAAGCGCGGCGTGAAAGTGCGCCTGCTAGTGGATTCGGCTATGATGACCGAAACCAAGAAGACCCTGCCCGCGCTTAAGGAAGCCGGCGTTGACGCCCGCGTAATAAACTTTAAGCCGGTAGGCGGCGGGATACAGCACGCCAAGTTCTTTATCGTGGACGACAAAGAGGTTTACATGGGCAGCCAAAATTTCGACTGGCGCTCGCTCACGCAGATCCACGAACTGGGTTTGCGGATAAAGAGCCCGCTGGCCGCGGCCGACTTCGGCCGGGTGTTCGAGGCCGACTGGGCCATAGCGGGCGGCGCCGATCCCAAAAAGATCCTGGCTAAAAAAGGCAAAGCGCTGGTCAGCGCGGCCAAGCCGGAGAAGGCGATGTTGGGCGGTAATGAAGTGACCTACAGCCTGGCCTTCGGCCCCAAGGGCGCAATTCCCGCCGGGCTGGATACCGAAATAACTGAAATGATAAAGCTGATCGCCGCGGCCAAGAAGACCGTGCGCGGCCAGGTGATGACCTACTCGCTGGAGGAGCACGGCTCCAAGCGCTGGGCCGAGCTCGACTCCGCCTTCAGAAAAGCCGCAGCCCGAGGCGTAAAAGTGGAATTGGTCTTTGCCGACTGGGCTATGGGCGGCAAAGCCGACAGGGATATCAAAGCGCTGTCCGGCACGGAGAATATCACAGTAAAGATCTCCGCGCTGCCGCAGCACAGCAGGGGGTTAATACCTTTCTCACGCGTGGAGCACCTCAAGTATCTGGTGGCGGACGGCGCGGCCGGTTTTGTGACCACTTCCAACTGGGGCCCCGGCTACTTCCTTACCACTCGCGGCGCCGCCGTCATGCTAAAAGGAGCGCCGGCCGCCGACGTGCTGGAGGATATCTTCTACCGCGCGTGGACGGGGCCCTATGTGCTGCCGATAGACCCGCTTAAGCAATACCAGCCGGTTAAGCGCAACTAAAAACTTCGCTTGAAAGTTTAAGAACGGCCTCCTCTAGGGGCCGTTTTTTTTAGGACTTGCGCTGCGGGAAACCAATAGGTAAACTCATTTCTGTGCCCGGGTATAACAGGAGCTATAAATGCTTGCACTGACGGAACTTATGAACAGGAAAGAAGGGTTCAGCGCCCTGGTTATGGGAAACCACGCGCTGGCCCGCGCGATGGCCGAGGCCGGTACCGCCGTGATCACCAGCTATCCAGGTTCCCCCACGCCGGAAATAGCCGAAGCGCTTACTGCCCCTCCGGAAAAGGATCGCCGGTATTACTTCGAATTCTCCGTCAACGAAAAGGTGGCTCTGGAGATAGCGGCCGGAGCCTCCCTTAACGGGCATCCCTCCGCCGTTTTCTTTAAATCCGTAGGGCTTAACGTGGCTTCCGACTCCCTGGTGCAGCTTTGCCTGATGGAACTTCTCGGCGGCATGGTAATAATTCTGGGCGACGACCCCGGCGCCAACTCTTCGCAGAACGAGCAGGACAACCGCTGGTTCGCGCGCCTGGCTTACCTGCCCGTGTTCGAACCGGCTTCGCCGGCGGAAGTTTACGTTATGTACAAGGAGGCCGCCGCGCTGGCCCGCGAGCGCCGCGCCCCGGTTATTCTTCGCCTTACCACGCATGTCTGCCACGCCAGGGAGAACGTTAATTTCGGCGGGCTGCCTGAAACCGCGCCGGACTGGGCGCCCCGCTTCGACGTGGCGAACGGGCCGTATATTCCCATAACTGCAGCGGTCTTCCCGCTTAAAAAACGCGCGCTCGAAAAACTGGACGCCTGGGCCGAGTACGGGGACAGGAGCCCGCTTAACGCCCAGTATCCCGCCCCCGGCGAAGGCCCTAAAAAACTCGGCGCCATAGCCAGCGGCCTGCCCGCCCTCTGCCTGCTCGAAGCGATCCGCAACGCCGGAGCGCCGGTGGACGTGCTCAAGCTCGGCCTCACCTACCCGCTGCCGGAAAAGCCCGTGGCCGAATTCCTGGCCGCTCACGAAGAGGTGTTCGTGCTGGAGGAACTCGACCGCGTAATGGAGACGGAGATAAAAGCCCTGGCTTACGATAAGGGTCTGGTTTGCAAGGTGCGCTCCAGGCGCGGCAACGCCGGGCTGATGGGCGAGATGACCCCCGAACGGGCGCGCGCCGCGCTGGAAGACGCGTGGCCGGGCCTGCTGCCGGCCCCGGAAAGGACAGTTCACCCGGCTCCCGCACAGCGCCAGGCGCAAATGTGCCCCGGCTGCGGCCACCGCTCCGCTTTCCACGCCATTAAGAAAGCCCTGCCGCCGGGGACCATAACTGTTGGGGATATCGGCTGCCACACGCTGGGCCTGTTCCCGCCGTACAGCATGGGCCAGGTGGTGTTCTCTATGGGGCATTCGGTTTCCACCGCTTCCGGCCTGGCGCTGAATAACCAGAGCCGTAAGGTGCTTGCTTTCGTGGGGGATTCCACCTTCTTCCACGCGGGGATGCCCGGGCTGGTGAACGCGGCCGCGCGGGACAGCGATATAACTCTGGTTGTGCTTGATAACGGCACTACCGCCATGACCGGCCACCAGCCGCGCCCCGGCAACGGAGAAATAGGCGAACGGTTAAGCCTGCCCGACATTCTAAAGGGCCTTGGCGTAAAATTTCTGCGTGAGGCTGACGCTTACGACCAGCCGAAGCTGGGCGGTTTCATCAAAGAAGCCCTGGAGCACAAGGGCTTCGCTGTGGTGATAGCCCGACACCCCTGTATGCTCAAGTTCATGAGGGAGCGGCGCAGGGCCAACCCTGGGCTAAGGCCGCAACACGTTGCGGTGGACCAGTCCAAATGCACGCGGCAGTATGTCTGCGCCGCCGACTTCGCTTGTCCGTCCTTTGTTCGTAACGACGACGGCATGGTTACCGTAAACAAAGATCTTTGCATCGGCGACGGTTCCTGCATTCAGACCTGCCCCGAGCAGGCCATTGGCCGTGAGAAGGCCGAAGGGGGGAAAGATGGCGTTTAATATTTATCTCTGCGGCGTAGGCGGGCAGGGCATAGGGCTGCTGTCCCTGGCGCTGGCGCAGGCGGCGCAAAGGTCCGGGCTGCAGGTGCGGGCCTGCGACACGCACGGCCTGGCGCAGCGCGGCGGGGTGGTGTCCTCGCATGTAAGGCTGGGCGGGGACGCGCTCACCCCGCTGGTCCCGGAGGGCGGCGCGGACCTGGTGGTGGCGCTCGAGCGGCTTGAGGCTTTGCGCGGCGCGGCGCAGTA
>JBBRDG010000005.1:0-60743 GCA_038204165.1 Elusimicrobiales bacterium | reverse complement strand
ATCTGGCTTATCATCCCGAAACTGGCGAAAGCTATGGAAAAAGCGGCCAGCGGAAGACTGCGAGAGAGCGACAAAGCTATCAGGCCAGTACCGAAAATAAAGCCGGCCAGGGGGATCCGCGCCTCAAGGCCCTCGATAGTCCTGCGCGAGGCCAGCAATAGCGCGGCGGTAAGTGCGCCAGCTCCGGAACAGGTCATTAAGAAACCCAAAGCCCTGGGTCCGCCGTGCAAAATCTCCTTTATAAAAACGGGCATCAACACGGTATACGGCATGCCGGTAAGACTGGTCAGCGCCAGCAACATGAGGATATAGCGAATAGGAGCATAGTTAAAAGTATAAAGGAAACCTTCTTTTAGCCGCTTAAACACCGGGGCGTCCACGGCTTTACTGCCGACGGAGGGCACTTTCATGGCCAACAGGGCCCAGAGTACGGCCAGATAACTGACGCCGTTAAGCAGGAAGCACATCCCCTCCCCTACCACGCTTATCAGGACGCCCGCTACGGACGGTCCTATCAGGCGCGCGCCGTTGAACATAGAGGAGTTGAGGGCGATGGCGTTGGCAAGGTCCTCTTTCTTCTCAACGAGCTGCACCACGAAGGACTGCCGGGCGGGGATGTCGAAAGAGTTGACCAGTCCCAGGAAAGAGCTGAGCGCCAGGATATGCCAGACCTGGATCTTGCCTGAAAGCACCAGGTAGGCCAGCACGAAAGCCTGCAGCATGGCGAGGGTCTGGGTAACCAGCAGAATGCGGTAGCGATTGACGCGGTCCGCCAGTACGCCGGCCAGCGGGGACAGGACGAAGGTCGGGATCTGCGAACAGAACCCTACCACCCCCAGCAGCAGCGCGGAGCCGGTCAGCCGATAAACCAGCCAGCTCATGGCCACGCTCTGCATCCAGGTGCCGATAAGAGACACCCCCTGCCCGCCGAAAAAAAGGCGGTAGTTCCTGTACTTGAAAGCTCTCAATATAAGCGTTAACCTGGTGGGAACCAGATCACCTTCGGCGTGGTGCGTCATAATAGTTAAAGCCTGATTTCCTGTCCGTAACTTCAGTTACGTCCGGGGAGGATCTTACCCAGTACGCGCGGAGCGCGGGCGCCGGTGGCGGAAGGGCAGTGATTAAAGCGGCCTTGCAGCGCCAGCCACCCCAGCAGCGCGAAGCAGGCCGGCTCCTTGGCGAGCGGGTGCAGGCCGACCTCGGCGCAGGAGCGGACCCTTACGCCCGACGGCAGCAGCAGCGCGGCTATATTGTCCATCAGCACGGGGTTAAGCGCCCCGCCCCCGCTCACTATCAGGTCACGTGTATTGTGCGGCGCGAAATTCCTGAAAGCCAGCGCTATTGAGGCGGCGGTGAACAGGTTCAAGGAAGCCAGCAGGTCCCGTGAGCGGCGCGCGTTGAAACTCCCGGAGAAATGTTTCTTTATGAAAGCCAGAGTGAACTCGCTGCGGTCGAGTGACTTGGGCGGGCGGCGCGTAAAGAACGGAGCCTCCAGCAGCCCGTAAACCTTGCGCAGGTCGGGTTCGCCGGCAGCGGCCCAGGCGCCGCCTTTGTCGTAGGAGAGTTTTCCTCCCGAAAGTTCTGCCATGGCGGTATCCATCAGGGAATTCCCCGGGCCGGTGTCGAAACCGAAGGTTTTAACGCCTTTACCCACGAAAGCTATGTTGCCCACCCCGCCTATGTTCTGCAGCGCCGTTGGGCAGCCGCCGCCGAACAGGTACTCGTCCATAAAAGGAATCAGCGGCGCACCTTCCCCCCCGGCGGCCATATCGGCCGGGCGGAAGTCGCAGACCACCGGGCGGCCGGTCACTTCGGCAATAAAGGAAGCCTCACCCACCTGCAGCGTATGCCCTTTGCGTCCAGGCGCGTGCCATACTGTCTGGCCGTGAGAACCTATGACGGCGATGCTCTTATATGGGACCTTATGTGACCGGCAGAACTTGCGGACCATCCCGGCCCACAGGCGGCCCAGCTCGAAGTTCAGCGCGGAAAGCTCCGGCGCCTTCATATCCTTGGCTGTTATGATCCTGGCCTGCAGCGCGGCCGGGTAAGGATAATTGGAGAATTTAAGAACTTCCAGTTTTTTTCCATCGGCGCCGCAGAGCGCTATGGAAAGTCCGTCGGCGGAAGTGCCGCTCATCAAGCCCATTATTCTGGTTTTAGCCATATCAGTATTTTTCCACGCTGTATTTTACGAGACGCCCGTTCTTGTAATGGAACTTGCCGGAGAAGTGGCCGCGCCGTTTAAGCAGCGGCAGGAACACCCTGTCGCCTTCCCAGAGATTGAGTTTCAACAGGTCCCGGTCCGGCACCCATTCCAGGTTCCCCTCGGATGAATCTATAAGGCGGCCTGTGAACTGCGAGGCGGTAAAGACGAAGACGTACCAGTCCTCGTCCTTCGCGAAGCCGGGGAAAGTCAGCACGCCTTTCAGCGACGGGGATTTAATCTTAAGGCCTGATTCCTCGCGGATCTCGCGGATCACGCAGTCTTCGGGAGATTCTCCGGGCTCGAATTTACCGCCGAGGCCGTTCCACTTGCCTTCGTGGACGTCGTCCTTCTTCTTAACGCGGTGAAGCATCAGCGTCCTGCCGTTCTTTTTTATGTAGCACAGTGTCGCAAGTTTCATAGTTACAGGTCCGCCTTCCCTATAGGCGGCAGATCTTCAAATAGCCAGGTGCTAAGGTAGCGCTCTCCGGTATCCGGCAGCACGACCACTATAGTTTTTCCCTTTAGGGCCGGGCGCAGCGCGACCAGAACAGCGGCGTGCATGGCGGCTCCTGAAGAGATGCCGCAGAGTATTCCCTCTTCGCGGATGAGCCGCCGGGCCATCTGCCCGGCCTGTTCGTCGCCAACGGGCACAATTTCATCCACCAGGTCCAGCTGCAGCACTTCCGGAATAAAATTAGCGCCTATCCCCTGAATCCGGTGAGGACCAGCTTTACCCCCGCCCAGTACCGGAGAGGCCGCGGGCTCCACACCGATAATCTTAATGCCGGGGCGCTTCTTTTTAAGGGCACGGGCCACGCCGGTTATAGTGCCGCCCGTCCCGATCCCGGCCACAACCACGTCAACCTGGCCGTCGGTATCGCTCCAGATCTCTTCGGCGGTGGTGGCCTCGTGTATGGCGGGATTGGCCGGGTTGGAGAACTGCCTGGGCATAAAGGCTCCGGGAGTAGCGCCGCAGATCTCTTCGGCCTTAGCCACCGCCCCGGCCATACCCGCGGGGCCAGAGGTCAGCACCATGCTGGCGCCGAAAGCGTGCAGGATCTTGCGCCGCTCCAGGCTCATAGTTTCCGGCATAGTAAGCACCAGGCGGTAGCCTTTTATGGCGCACAGCCAGGCCAGTCCTATGCCGGTATTGCCGCTGGTGGGCTCCACCACCAGCGCACCGGGCTTCAGCAGCCCGCGGGCCTCCGCGTCTTTAAGCATGCCGAACGCGGCCCTGTCTTTAACGCTGGAAGACGGGTTAAAGAATTCCAATTTAGCCAGCAGCAGAGCCTGGCTGCCATCGAGAAGGCGGTTTATTTTCACCAGCGGCGTGCGGCCTATCAGGCCGCTCATATCGGAAGCGTATTTCATTTTGAAGCCAGCTCCTTGCGCAGCTCGTCGAGCTGCTGCTGTACGCGGCGCATTTCCTCGCTGCAATAGTCAGGCAGTTTGTTGTGGTCCAGCTGGGCCTGTCCGGGCGCGCCGCCGCGCGAACTGTGCGCGGGCACGCCGAAAACGGTAGTATCCGGCGGGACTTCCTTAAGAACTACGGAGCCCGCGCCTATGCGCGAGCGGTCGCCAATTTTAATGGCGCCCAGGATGGTTGCCCCGGCGCCCACCACCACGCCGTTGCCCAGCGTAGGGTGACGCTTCTTATGTTCCAGCGAGGTGCCCCCCAGCACCACGCCCTGGTAAAGCAGCACGTCTTCGCCTATCTCGGCGGTCTCGCCTATCACCACGCCCATCCCGTGATCTATGAAAAAGCGGCGCCCGATCCTTGCACCCGGGTGGATGTCCACGCCGGTAAGGAAGCGCGCCAGGTAAGAGAGAAAGCGCGCGGGGAAGTACAGGCCTTTCTTCCACAGCCAGTGCGCCGGCCTGTAAAGCCAGATGGCGTGCAACCCGGGGTAGCAGAAAAGCACCTCCGCCGTGCTTCTGGCGGCGGGATCTTTTTCGAATACGGTCTTAATATCTTCGGTGAAGTTCATTGATTATCCTCGACCGGAAAAACATACTTGCGTACCTTGGCTGTCAGTTCCGCTTTTTTTACCGGTTTTATTATATAGTCCGTAAAACCTGCGCCCAGGCATTCCTTTATCCTGGCCGGCTCATTGTTCGCGCTGAAAGCCACTACCGGCATGGCGGCGCCGCCCGAACGCATTTTCTTCACGGCGGCAACACCGTCCATTACAGGCATCTCCCTGTCCATAAGCACAAGGGAGAACACGTTTTTCTCCGTCAGGTCCAGCGCCTCCTGGCCGTCGGCCGCGTGCCACAGCCGGATACCCGGCTCCGCCTTGAGGAAAGTATCTATCAGCGACACGTTGTCCGGATCGTCGTCCACTACGAGCACCTTGTGCCTGGTATCCAGCCATTTCTCCAGCGCTTCATACAGCACGTTTTTCTTTAGCGGCTTGGTGATATGGGCGTTCATGCCTAGCGACATGGATTTAGCGATATCGCTCTCCAGGCCGTGAGCTGTAAGCGCGATTATCGGAGTCTTTTTATAGTCTGCCAGTTTCCTAAGCTGGAACGCGGCCTCATGCCCGTCCATTTCAGGCATCTGTATGTCCATAAAGACAAGGTCGTAATTGAAAGCCGCGCATTTTTCCAGAGCTACGCGCCCGTTCTCGGCGAAATCCACATGATAGCCGGCCTTCTCGAGGAGCAGCCGGGCAAGGTTCCGGTTATCCTCGTTATCTTCCGCCACAAGAATGCGCAGATGTCCCACATCATGGTGCTTCACTGCCGCTACTCCTGAAGCCGGTGCGGCCGGGCCCGGCCTGAAGATCTTCAGGATGGAATTGAACAACCCGGACCGGGTTATTGGTTTTGAGATAAAACCGGACGCAACTCCCTTAACGCTATCCGGGATGTCCTCGGTCATAGAGGACATCATCAGTATTTTAGCGCCACGGCCGACTTCCGGCTTGCGCGCCTCGGCGATGAACTGCCCGCCGTCCATCCCCGGCATCTGGTGGTCCACCACCAACAGGTCGAACTTTTCCCCGCTTTTCATAATGGCCAGCGCCTCTGCGGGGTCACAGGAAGACACCGTGCCGAAGCCCCAGACGGCCATATTCTGCGCCAGTATTTCAAGACTGTCCGTATTATCATCCACCAGCAGGGCGCGCATGCCGGAGAACGAAACGCGCTCCTCGTCCCTTACCGGCGAGCTGCACTCGAAACAGGGGAAGTTGAAACTAAAAACAGAGCCCTTGCCCTCCTCGCTTTCCAGCGTAATGCCGCCGCCCATCATCTCTACCAGCTTTTTAGAGATCGTAAGGCCCAGGCCGGTACCGCCGAACTTTCGGGTGCTGGAATCGTCAACCTGCGAGAATTTCTGGAACAGCTTTTTCTGGTTCTCCCGGGAAACGCCTATCCCGGTATCCGCCACGGAGAAAGTCAGCCAGCTCGCGTCATGCCCTTTGATAAGATCAACGCCTATGCGAATCTGCCCCTTGAGGGTGAACTTAAAAGCGTTGCCGACCAGATTTATCAGGATCTGGCGCAGGCGGTTGCCGTCGCCAAGCACCGAGCTCGGGGTGTCGGTGGAGATCTTCAGCACCAGTTCAATGCCCTTGGCAGCGGCGCGCTGCGTGAACATTTCCGCCACGCTCTCGGCTACCTCTCTCGGATCGTAAGGTTTTTTTTCTATCTTCATCAGGCCGGCCTCGATCCTTGAGAGGTCGAGAATGTCGTTGATGATATAGAGCAGCGCGTCGGCCGAGTGTTGCATGGTCTTAAGGTGTTTTTTCTGTTCGTCCGACAGCGGGGTATCCAGCAGGATATCGGCCAGGCCGATAATAGAATTCATCGGGGTGCGGATCTCGTGGCTCATGTTGGCCAGGAAATCGCTCTTGGCATGGTTGGCGGACTCGGCGGTTTCCTTGGCTTTCTGAAGTTCCACGCGCACGCGTTTTATCTCGGTAATATCGCGCAGAACCCCCTCGACCGCCACCGGAACGCCGTCCTTATCGTATTTCAGGCTGGAACTGGCCAGTGTAGGGGTTAACGTCCCGTCCTTATGCTTGAGCGTAATTTCATAGCCGGTTGCCGAGCCTTTTTTTTGCAGTTCCGCCAGCAGCCCGGCGCGCTCCGCGGGATTGGCATAGAGCTCCAACGCATTACGCCCGATTATCTCCTCAGTAGTCCAGCCTGTAAGTTTGAAGACCGACGGAGAAACTATAAGGATCTTGCCCGCCATATCCGCCCGGTAATACAGGTCCATGAAGGACTCGAAAATACCGCGGTACTTGTCCTCGCTTTCTTTAAGGACCTCCTCTACGGATTTACGCTCCGAAATATCCCTGAGCATTCCCACCGAGCACCAGAGGCCATTGAGCAAAACGGCCGAAAGTGAGAGCTCGATATGGATCTCCACTCCGTCCTTCCTGCGCGCGGCAAGCTCAAGGGTCTTCCCTATGGCGCCGCCTGTCCCGGTATGCTTAAAAACCGGGAAAGCCTTCCGGTGCGCGGGCATGAAGCGCTCGGGCGCCATCAGGTCGTGGAGATTGCGGCCCATGGCCTCTTTTTCTGTCCAGCCCAGGATTCTTTCTGCCGAGGCGTTCCAGAACGAGACGTTACCTTCGTTATCCATCATCAGAATCGCGTCCTGAGCGGAAACGGTTATTGCCCTTAAAACGCTTTCCTGTTCCTTCCGCCTGGCTTCTTCGAGTTTCCGCTCGGTGATGTCGCGGTCTGTGCCGATTACAAGTCGCTGGTCCCCGAGTTGGACAACATGTGTAGAGGCCTCAATGGGGAAGGTTGTCCCGTTTTTCCGGACGCGCATAGTTTCGAACCTGGCGGCCCCGCTCTCCACCATTTTCTTTATATTGGCCTGGGTAAAGCCAGGGGCTTCGGCCCCGTTCAGCAGGTTTATGTTCTTTCCCAGAAGTTCTTCCCTGGAATATCCCGTTTCCTTTAAGAGAGTCTCGTTCACGTAAATAAAATTACCGTCCATATCCATAGCGTGGATAGAATCGGTGGCGTTAGCCAATAACGCAGCGCGGAACTGGATATCCTGCTCGGCCTTTTTACGCTCCGTGATATCCTGCTTGACGGCCACGTATTTGGTTATATTACCGCGCTCGTCCTTTATGCCCGCGATAACGGCATACTCCCAGAAAAATTCTCCGTTCTTTTTTTTATTATGCAGCTCTCCGCGCCAGGCTCCCCCGCCGGCTATGATAGTCCACAGTTCCTTGTACTTTTCCGGCGCCATATCCCCGGACTTGAGAACGCGCGGATTCTTCCCGAGCACCTCCTCGCGGGAATAGCCCGTCAGCCGGCAGAACTGCGGGTTGACGTACTCGATATTCCCCAGCGAGTCCGTTATCACGAAACTGGAGGGACTCTGCTCCGCCGCTATGGAAAATATCTTCAGCTTCTCGCTGGAAACAAGGGCTTCGGTAATATCCTCGAAAGTTTCAATCCCGCCCGTGATCTCGCCGGCCGCGTTCCTGATTATGTCCGCGTTCTTGGAAATTATCCGTATGCGCCCGTCTTTTGTCTTTATAGTGCATTGAGCGCAGCTTATTGGTTTCTCTTTTTTCTCCTCGTATAGGCCGCAGACCTGCGTACAGGGCATATCGGCGAATATTTTACAGCTCTTCCCTATCATCTCTTCCGCGGTATAGCCGGTTATCTCCTCCGCCCGGCGATTCCAATTAAGGACTCTGCAGCCGGTATCCACGATAAAAACCGCGCTGGGGACAATATTAAAGATCCGCTCGGCGTCATCCTTTGCCTTGTTCAAGGCTTCATTAGCCAGCCGGCGATCGGTAATATCCACAAAAGCTATTACGGCCCCCGTTATCTTCCCGCCGTCCCGCATCGCGGCCGTGGTACATTCCACCGGCACTTTCCGCCCATCCTTGGTCCAGAAGGTCTCGTCAGCGAATCTGCCGCTTATTCCGTCCCTGAGCGCCTGCGTGAGCCGACAGGCCTCCTTGGGGATGGGAGAGCCGTCATTCTTTGCGTAGTGGAAGACTTCGTGTGAATTACGGCCTAGCAGTTCCCCGGCTTCATACCCGAGGATAGCTTCGGCGGCCTTGTTTATAAAAACCACGCCATCGTTGAGGTCTATGATGTAAATACCGGCGGCCACCGCTTCCAGTACAGCCTCTTCATCTTTTCTGGGGGGAACGTGGCTGGCGGCGACTTTTTCAATTCCTGTTTTAAACCATTTGAACATTTATTATCTCTTTAACCCCGGCTGAATACAGGCCCCTGCAATCTGGATAATTATATAACTTTGTGGAGAGAACTGGACCATACCGTAAAAGGCTATAAAAGCCAAAGGACAAAGATGGCTGGAGCAGAGCTGTGCTTAACTTTTGGCGACATAGTTCGGAACAAATTTATCTTTGCATGTGCGACAATAAAATTATATAAATTATTCTTAGTAGCGATTTTAGGGGGACTCAATGCTTGAAAACGGTCTGATAAAAACTTTAACTGGTCACACGGAAGGGGTGCTGGCGCTGGCCTTCTCTCCGTGCGGCAAATTCCTGGCTACCGCCGGCGAAGACAACACCATAAGGCTATGGTCCACCCCCGACGGCATAGAGATTCAGACCCTGCCAGCCCACGATGGGGATGTGCGCGCACTGGCCTTCGACCAGGACGGCGGCGTTTTTGCCTCGGGCTCCTGGGACAAGAGCGTCAAGATCTGGCGCACCGGGGACTGCTCTACGCTGGGCACGGCCTCCAAGCACGGCGCGGCGGTGAATTGCCTGGCCTTCTCCCCCGACGGCACGCTGCTCTACTCCGGTTCGGACGACGGCACGGTAAAAGTTTTTTCCTCGCCTAAATGCGGGCTTGAGAACACGCTCAGCCCGGTAATCGGGGATATCAAGGCCCTGGCGGTAGCTCCTTCGGGCATGCTGGCCGTGGGCGGGGTTGAATTGCAGTTCCTGGACCCCTCGGGCAAACTCCTTAAAGATAACGATTCCTACGTCTACGGCGTAAGGGCCGTGGCCTTCTCCCCGGACGGCAAACTGCTGGCGGTCGCCACCGGCATGGAGAAGCGGATGGAGATTTGGAACGCGGAAAAGCTGGAAGAAGCCGGCTCGGTAAAAGATTCCGACTGGCTCAACTGCCTGACCTTCACGCCGGACAGCAAACAGGTAGTGACCGGCGGCATGGCTGTAAAGGTCTGGGACCCGGTCTCCGGGACCTGCCTTAAGACCTTCGAGGGGCATACTGACGAAATATACAGCGTGGATGTCTCTCCTGACGGTAAATATATAGCCTCGGCCTCCAAAGACAAGACTATAAAGCTCTGGACACTTTGAGCGGGCCGCTTTCCCGCGCCTTGACCGCCGTCACCCGGGTGACGGCGGTCTTTTTTGTATAATTGACCTGTTACCTAAATCACATCAGGAGGAATAAATGGTTAATATAATAGTCCTATTACTGGTGGGGCTCATGGCGATGGCGAGCAGCGTCAACGCCGCGGGTTTCCGCCTTTCGGAGCAGGACGCTAAAGCCAACGGCATGGGCAATTCGTTCGTAGCCGTGGCCGATAATGCGTCAGCAGTGTGGTACAACCCCGCAGCGATGACCGAACTTGAGAAAACTAACCTCTCGCTCGGCACCGTAATGGTCTACCCGACCATGGAACATACAAATGTCAGCGGCACTAAAGACAAGATAGAGAATACCCTGCACGTCCCCCCCTACCTTTACGCTACCCATAAACTCAACGAGAAATGGGCGCTCGGCTTTGGTTTCAATGCTCCGTTCGGGTTGTCCTCCGAGTGGGATAAAACCAGCGCCACCACCAAGTATGTCGCGACCCTGTCCGACATTAAGGCTTTCAACTATAACCTTAATGGAGCCTACAAGGTTAACGACAGACTGTCGTTTGGTCTGGGTATAGACTATGTCTCTCTTGACGCCAAGCTTTACCAGATGGCCGCCCCCACCATGGAAATGCAGCTTAGCGGCACCGGCCACGGCTGGGGCTACAATGCCGCTGCCTTCTACAAGCTCAACGAGAAGTGGAACTTCGGCGCCAGCTACCGCAGCCCGGTAAAGGTCCTCATTGACGGCACCGCCAAGGTAACCAACACCCCCAAGGACAACGACGCCAACACCAAACTGACCCTGCCCGACACCTTCCAGGTGGGCGCCGGTTACAAGGTGAATGAAAAGTGGCTGGTCAGCGCTACCGCCGACTACACGGATTGGGCCACCTACCACGCCCTGAAGATCAACTCCGCCACTTTTACCGGCGGCACGACTACGGCCTATAAGGGCTGGGAGAGCGTTTGGGGCTTCCATGCCGGTACCGAGTACAAATACTCCGATACCTGGAAGTTCCGCGCCGGAAGCTTCTATGACCTGAACCCGGTCAAAGAAAAGTACTTCGAGACCCGTGTCCCCGACTCCGACCGCCTCGCTTTCTCCATCGGCGCCGGTTACACCAAGGGGAACATAGTGTTGGACATTTCATATACATACCTTATGTTCATGGAAAGGACCATCCACGACAGCGTACAGGATCTCGCATCCAATACTCTTAACGGCAAGTACAATTCTACCGCGCACCTGCCGGCTATCAGCGTAGGCTACAAGTTCTAAACTTGGCCTAAGCATCTAAGGGGATAAAAAAAACCCCGCGTCCGAAAGGGCGCGGGGTTTTGCTTTGCGGACCGGGCTTATTGACCTCGCTTCGTCTTTTCTTTCTCGGCAAATTCCAGGCCTTTTATCACCAGGTCCAGGATATCTTTGGCCTCGAAAGGCTTGGTTATATGCGCGAAAGCCCCGGCGGCCAGGGCTTTACCGGCTGTTTCCACGGTATCGTCCCCGGTCATAATGATAACCACAGGCGGAGGGGTAAGCTGACGCAGCTTCTCCAGCACTTCATCGCCGCTCATATCCGGCAGGTGGAAATCCAGCAGCACCAGGTCCGGCGCGCCGGAGGCGGCCAGTTCCACGGCAGATTTACCGTCGCGGGCCTCGGTAAGTTCGCAGGTACGAAGGAGCTTCCGGAGCGGCGCCAGGATCTCTTCAAGGTCGTCTACAAGTAGTATTTTTGGTTTCATTCCAATTTTACCCGGACTTTACATTGGCCCTTTCTCAAATTTATATAATTTATTATACCTTTCTAGAACAGGAGCGCAAACAATGTCAGAAGCCCCCGTCCATGCCGCAGCTTACCGCCGCCGCCGTTTCATGAATTGGTTCCCCCTCGGTCTGACTTACGCCACTTTCTACATGGGCCGCTACAATCTGAACGTAGCGTCCAAGACCATGATGGACATGTTCCACTTGAGTAAGGCGGAATTCGGCATGATCGCCACGGCCGGCTTCTGGACCTACGCCCTCTCGGTCATGTTCAACGGCCCGCTGGCCGACCGCATCGGCGGCAAGAAAGCCATCCTTTTCGGCGCGCTCGGTGCGTCGCTTTTAAACCTTATCATCGGCCTGCTGTTCCTGGGCGGCTGGCAGACCAAGCTGGTAGTGGGCATGTCCCTGCTGTACGCGGTGAACCAGTACTTCCAGTCCTTCGGCGCCCTGTCCGTGGTTAAAGTCAACGCCCCTTGGTTCCACGTTAAGGAACGCGGCGTATTCGGCGGCATCTTCGGAATCATGATCTCCGGCGGCTACTTTCTGGCCATGACGGTAGGCGGCTGGATCCTGTCGACGATGAACTGGTATATGGTATTCCTGATCCCCTCGGCGGCCATCCTGCTGATGTTCTTTGTAGACCTGTTCCTGGTAAAGGACACCCCCAAGGATGCCGGCTTCGAGAACTTCAATACCGGCGATGCTTCCTCCCACGAAACCGACAAGACCCCGCTTAAGTTCCGGGAACTGATGACCCGCGTGTTCACCAACCGCGTCATCATGGTCCTGGCCGTCTCCGAGTTCTGCACCGGCTTCGTGCGCCAGGGCCTGCTGCTCTGGTTTGTGCCTTTCCTGAGCGAGGTGCACAAGATAGAGCACGGCGGCAAACTGTTCACCCTGGCCACCTCCGGCATAACCGTAGGCGGCATCCTGGGAGGCATCCTTTGCGGCTACATGTCCGACAAGCTGTTCCAGTCGCGCCGCCCGCCGGTAGCCTTTATCTTCTACCTGCTCCAGATTGTCTCGTTGTTCATCCTCGGGCAGACCGCCAGTCCGTTGGTGGCGTCGTTCATGATAGGCGTCTGCTGCATGTGGATCTTTGGCGTGCACGGCATGCTTACCGGCACGGCCTCCATGGACTTCGGCGGCACGCGCGCGGCCTCCACCGTGGCGGGCCTGCTCGACGGCGTGCAGTACCTGGCCTCGGGCCTCACCGGCTTCCTGATGGGCCACTACCTGGACAAATGGGGCTGGGGCTCCTGGACCTACATGATCATGCCGTTCTCGCTGATGGGCGCGCTGTTGATGACCCGCCTGTGGAACGAAACCCCGCTCAAGAAGGCCGCGGGCCCCGAGCTGGAAGAGCACCGGCCGCTGGTCGAGAACGAAGCGTAAAAGCTCCTCATTAAAAGCAAAGAACCGCGGGACAGCCCGCGGTTCTTTATTTTTAACGCCGTAGCTTCAGGGCATATAGGGTTCGTTAAGCTGCTGAAAATGCCAGCCTTCAGGAAGCAGGTCATACACCGACTTCCCCGCGGCGAGGATTCTTTCATGAATGGCCTTGTAAGGGGCCTCAGATACGGCGGTGAAGCCGGAGATGTCCGCTACCGCCCCAAGGGCCTTACTCCCCTCAGGAGTGCCAGGCAGGGCGATCAAAGCGTTCTCTAAAGCCTGCCGCTTTTCCGGCAACAGGCTGCGGCGTACTACCACCGGTTCGTTGGGGGCTGCCCCGGTAACGGCCAGCACCCGCAGTTCGGGGTGCCCTTTGGCCGCGCCGGCGTAAGTGGCCGCGGCGTCGGCGCTGCCGGAGAGCAGGGCGGAGAGGGCGGCTTTATGACTGCCAGAGAAAACAGGCTGCACCTTGATCCCGGCGTTTTTAAGGAAGGCGGAAGGCAGGAAATAGCCGCTTATAGAATATGGGTCCGCAAAGGCGAACTTTTTGCCAGCCAGACCTGCCGCGTCCTTAGGCCCTCCGGCGGCCTTCACCAGGATAACAGCATTATATTTGTTCTCGCCCGCGCGGCGGGTAACCTGTAAAGCCGCCTCTACGCGGTACTGTTCGCGGGCCACCAGGTATTCCTCGGTGGTCATAAAAGCCGCGTCGGCCTTATCAGAACCGAGCATCTCGATAACGTCCAGAGAAGTGGCCGCGGTCTTTACCTCCACCGTCAGGCCTGTCTGCGCGCTCAGGTAATCCTTTATGAACAGCAGCGGCTCGCGCGTGCCCGCGGGCACATGCTCCGGCGAGAAAGCCACCACCAGCGGATTCCCCGGAGTGCCCACCGTGGCCTCTTTCCTGTTGGAACAACCGGCCAGAAAAAACGCTGAAACTACAGCTGCGGCCATAAGCCGGCCAATAAATATCTTTTTCATATTCCCCCCTTCTCTGAGTCCCCTCATTTCACTAAATTCTGTTAAGGATTTCAAGGCCGCCATCCTGATAACCAGACAGCGACCGAAAATATTATTTACCCGCGATTTAGTTCAAATGGCATTCAAGATAGAAGGCAACTCACCGATAAAGTCTTTTATTTCGTCGCGCACTCGGCGGTAGTGCGGCAGGGCGGCTTCGTTGGAAGCTTCCGGTCCCGCCAAGGTGCCAGGGTCGTCGAAACCGCGGTGCAGCCTGCGGCCCGGGCCCCAGTAGGCCGGGCAGGTCTCCCGCGCGTTCCCGCAAAGCGTAACGACCAGGTCGAACGCCTGGTCTTTATAAAGTTCAAGGGATTTGGGCCGCTGGCCCGAGATGTCCACGCCGGCTTCCGCCATAGCTTTCACCGCGCGCGGGTCCACAACATCGCCGGGCCGCGTGCCGGCCGAGAAGGCTTCAACCTTCCCGGCCAGCAGCACCCTGGCCCAGCCTTCGGCCATCTGGCTGCGGCAGGAGTTGCCGGTGCATAGGAACAGAACGCGCATGGCTACAGCTTAGTGGCCGCAGCCGCAGTCGCTTTTTCCGTCGCCACAGTCTCCGCCGCCGCAGCTGTCGCCGCAGCCGTGAGAGGGCAGGCCTTTTACGCTTATGCCGCCGTCCGCGTCGCAGTCGATGACAGCTTTCTCGAGCATGGGCGCGGCGTCCTTGTGGACGTACACCTTAAAATCTTTCTTAACTATTTCGGTGTCGTCCTTGTCCGGCTTAGGCGCCAGGTCCATGGCCAGCGAGGGGCCGCAGCAGCCTTCGGTCGTGAAGATGCGCAGGCAGGAACCTTTTCCTTCTTCTTTTATAACTTTCTTCAGGGTCTCTATCGCGGCGTCTGTAATTTCCATAATACTCTCCTTTTAACTTTCAAGTGCCTGCAGGCGTTTCTGAAGCCGCCTTAAGGCAGGTCTAAACCAAAAACATATTTAAGCGCAATATACGAGCCGCTTAAAATGAACACAAGCCCGGTTAATGATTTTACTTTTTTTTCTACGGCAGCCGCACCGCCGGCTATAGCGGACGCTCTTTTAAACCCGAAAGCCAGCAGCACGCCCGCGGCCGCTATAGGGAGACCGCTGCCGAGGCCGTAAAGCGCGGGGTAAAGCAGAAAGGACTCATTTTTGAACGCCAGCGGCAGCATACTCCCGAAATAAAGAGCGGCCGAGACCGGGCAGAAAGCCAGGGCAAAAACCAAGCCCATAACGAAAGCGCCGGAAAAACCCTTCCTGCGGGAGAGGGACTCTGCGCTGACCGGGGGCGCTATACTCAGGAAAGGAAGCTTTATATACCCCAACAGGAACAGCCCCGCAATTACCAGCAGCGGCCCCAGAACCTGGTTTATATGCCGCTGCAGAAAAAACGACACCGCCGGCACGGCTCCGGCGGCCTTAAGCAAAACTAAAGCAAGAAGCGAATAAAGAGCGATCCTGCCCAGTACATACGCCAGGCCTTCCAGCAGGGCGACCCACCGCCCTTCCACGCGCCGCGAGATGAACGAAAGCGCGGCCAGGTTGGCGGCCAGCGGGCAGGGGCTGACCGAAGTCAGTAGCCCCAGCCAGAAAACAAAACCCGCGGACGCCAGATATTCGCTCATTTTTCAGCTAATTCCTTAGCTACGCCAGCCTGGATGTATTTAATGAACTTATCTTTCTTCCCTGCCAGCAGCCAGATCTGGTCCAGGTTGGTCCAGCCGGCGTTCTTCCCGTCAACTACCCGCTGTACTATAACGGCCTTGGTAGACAGTTTATAGTCGAAGACGAAATGCATGTTCGCCTCCTCGTCCACATTCACCTCTTTTAACGCCAGCCGGCCCGAGGCGGTCTCTTTTTTAAACCCAGTGTCTATCGCCTCACGGGTCATGGCCTCCATGGCCTTGCAAGTAGTGCACCTGGCGTTGCCGTGAAAGTAATATACCACGACTTTATCCTGAACGGATTTTTTAACCGTTTTAGCGGCGGAAGAGGCTTTAGCCTTTTCAGCCGGTTTCGCCTTAACGTCTTTCTGAGCATAAACCGCGACCGACGCGAGAACAAGGAGCAATAAGCCCGCAGCTAATGATAGTTTTTTCATAGTTCCCCTTAGATCAGCTTCCCCGCTTTCCCGGAAACGCCCCGGACTTTGCGCTTATTTTTTAAGTACTTCCTTAAGCGCCTCCACCGTAGGAACACGGCCGGAAATTTTAACCTCGCCGTCGACGGCCAGGGCCGGAGTCATCATAACGCCCATGTCCGTTATGCGGTCCATGTCGGCTATCTTTTCCATCTCGTAATCGAGGCCGAGTTGCTTAGCCGCTTCCTCCGCGTGCGCGTAAAGCGTACCGCACTTAGCGCAGCCCATTCCAAGAATCTGTATTTTCTTTTTCATATTTTCTCCGTGCTATTTTATTACCCAGTTAAACAAAAAACCGGTGAACATTACACCGGCACCCACTATCCCGAAGAAGATAAGCAGCAGCTTAAGCTTCATAACCCGGCGCAGGATCATAAATTCCGGCAGGGACAGCCCTGTAACTGCCATCATGAAGGCCAGCGTAGTGCCGATGGCCACGCCTTTTTCGGTAAGCGCGCTTACCAGCGGGATCACGCCCGCGGCGTTGGAGTACAGCGGCACGCCCACCAGCGTAGCGAAGGGCACCGCGTACCATTTATCAGCCCCGGCGTAGCGGCCCAGCAGGTCCTGGGGCACATAGCCGTGGATCCAGGCGCCCAGGCCGATGCCGATCAGCACATAAGGCCACACCGTCTTTAGAATGTCCAGGGTATACTCGCGGGCGTATTGCAGGCGCTCGCTCCAGGGCATCTCCAGAGAGAAAGCCACGTTCGTCACGCGCTTTTCCCTGTCGAAGCCCTCCAGTTCTCCCTCCAGGCCCATGGCCCCTATGAGAAGGCCGGAGAGCACCGCTATTATGAACCCGCTCACGGCGTAGAGCAGAGCTATTTTCCAACCGAACATGCCGAACAGCATCACCAGCGCCACCTCGTTGATCATTGGCGAAGAGACCAGGAAAGAGAACGTCACTCCCAACGGGATGCCGGTCTGGATGAAGCCGAGGAACAACGGGATAGCGCTGCAGGTGCAGAACGGGGTTATTATGCCCAGCGCCGCGGCCCAGAGGTGGGCCGTGAAACGGCTTTTTTTAAGGATAATCTCCCGCACCTTCGCCGGCGGCATGAAAGACCGGAGCATGGCTACCACGAAGATAATGGCGGCCAGCAGGATGAAGATCTTTATCGTGTCGAACACGAAGAAGTTAAGCGAAGAGCCGGCGAGCGTCTCGCGCCCGAAGCCTAAAACGCCGTAAACCAGCCAGTCCGCGAATAATTGCACAGGTTTGAACATCTTATTTTTTAATCCCCGCGACGCAATCGGTAAACTCCAGCACGCAAGGGCAGGCCAGGCGGTAATGCAGCCAGTTCCCCTCCCGCCGCGCGGCTACCAGGCCCGCGTTCTTCAGTACCAACAGGTGCTTGGACACGGTGGACATATCGTCCCCCACCAGTTTCCGCAATTCGCACACGCAGATCTCTTTATTCTTAAGGGAATTCAGGATCAACAGCCGGGTAGGATGCCCCATGGCCTTGATCACGGACGCCTGGGCCTCGTAGTAGGCTTTAGTCTTGGTTTTCATATTGCTATTTTACCAGGTAGCCAAATAGATGTCAAGCCCGGCGCATTATGGGCTATAATTATCTTATGGCTAACGACTTTTCCAAGGTTCCGCTGGAGCGGGCCCTCTCCAAGCTGGGCGCGGCCTCCCGCACCCAGACCCGCGAATGGGTAACGACAGGCCGCTTAAAGGTGAACGGGCGCGTTATCAGGGACCCTTTGTTCCAGGTGAACCCGGAAACCGACAAGTTCACCGTGGACGGAAAGCCGGTAGTAAAAGACGAATGGCAGACCATCCTGCTTAACAAGCCGAAAGCCGTGGTCACCACCAAGTCCGACGAAAAAGGGCGGAAGACGGTTTACGACATTCTCCCCCCCGAACTGGCGAACCTGCACCCGGTGGGGCGTCTGGACATGGCTTCCACAGGGCTGCTACTCCTGACCAACGACACCCGCCTTTCCGCCTACCTTACCGAACCAGCCAACGCCGTGCTCCGCACGTACTCCGTGACCGTCACCGGGGAAGTAACGGAAGCCGAACTGGCCAGGGCCTCGGCTGGCATAATGGACGACGGAGAACTATTAAAGCCCGCAAAAGTAACGCTGCGCAAGGCCAGCGGCAGGGAATCGCATTTAATGGTTGAATTGACCGAAGGAAAGAACCGCGAGATCCGCAGGCTGTTCGCCGCGCTGGGCCACGAGGTCACCCAGCTCAAGCGCATAGCTTTCGGCCCGCTCACGCTGGGCGACCTGCAGCCCGGCCAGTTCCGCCGCCTTACGAGAGAAGAACTGCCCTTCAAGTTTTAAAAAAATGCGGTCAGGCTGGCCACACGGCCACTCTAATTACAGGCAACGCCCCTTCTTGGCCCCAGGGGTTCTTATGCAGCCTGATATTATTCAGCGGAGACGGGAAATTCGCTGATTATTCCGCCCGGCTGGTTTTGTCATGTTTGTTGCTGCTCCGCAGTTAGTTGAGCTCGCTTTTTCAGGTCCTTATCTTTAAGATGCTTTTCCGTTATGTCCCGGGCGCAAGCCATGGCGCCAAGCACTTCCCCGGAAGTATCTTTTAAGCTAAAAGCGGCAGTAAACCCGAAAAGCGCTTCAGCCGCGGTATTCCACACCACAATGATTCCCGCCTTGTCTGCGAAAATAACGGCAGCAGGTGATTGCGCAACAAGCAGCTCTCAAAGCCGCGCCGGCGAAGGTTGAAGATCCCCGCTCATTTCTTAAGTTCCCTTTCAAGAATGTCTTTTAAAACTATGGCATTATTGTGCGCTTCGTCGTGCGCTCCATAAAGCAGGGTCACCGTATATTTTTTTACAATACCAGCCAGCTGGTTTATTTTTTCTTTTGCTGCGGGAGATTTAAGCTCTTTTTTATATTTTAACTGAAAGTCTTCCCAATGTTCCAGGTCGTGCCCGAATTCTTTGCGGAGCTCCGTGCTCGGCGCAAGTTCTTTAAGCCAGGCATCTAGCGCTAACGCTTCTTTTTTTATCCCGCGCGGCCATAAGCGGTCGACAAGAACCCTATATCCATCCTTTTTAGTTGCACCCTCATATACTCTTTTAATCTGAATCATATATCCTCCCTGCGTGGGGACGTGCGCGAGTTGCCGCACAATCACCTGCGTTCATATTGTGGATTCTATCCCCTGATTTTATTAATTAAGCGTCTGCCTGAACCTCTTGTACGCCGCCGTACCACTGGCCGCGGCCATCAACACCAACGCGCCCACATTGTAAATAAAAGCCGAAGGGTCTCCGCCCTTCAGCATTATGTTGCGCAGTAAAGTGGTGAAGTAGTAAAGGGGATTCAGGTAAACTACGGGCTTAAGCAGGTAAGGCATGTTCTCCACCGGGTACATAATGCCGCTCATCAGCACCGCCGGGAATAGGAAGATGAAACCGCCCATCATGGCCTGCTGCTGGTTCTTGGAGATGGTAGAGATCATGGTCCCAATGCCTACCGTAGTGATTACAAAAGCCAGCGTCGCCGCAAAAAGTCGCCAGAGTTCCCCTTTCACGGGCACGCCGAAAAGCAGGAAGCCCGCGGCTATCACCAGGCAAGCGTCCAGCAGCCCCAGGATAACGTACGGGATGGTCTTGCCCAGCAGAATCTCGTGGTTCTCGAGCGGAGCCGAAACTATGGTTTCGAAAGTACCCATTTCACGTTCGCGGGTCAGCGACATGCTGGTAAGGATAATTGTAACCAGGCACACTATCATCCCCATCACGCCCGGCACCATGAACACCGGGGATTCCATCTCCGGGTTATAAATGATGCGCACATCAAAGCCTAAAGTCCCCTCTGTCCGCGGCAGCCCGGCCTCCTCAGCGGCATGCGCGGAGAAGAGCGTACGGGCGTAGGCCTCTACGCTGCGGGCCCTGGTAACGCTGGTGCCGTCTACCAGCAGCTGCACCCCGCCCCGCCCGCGGGAGGCCTCGCGGGCGAAACCGCCGGCCGGGAATACCAGCACCGCGTCGGCCGCTCCTGAAACTATCAGCTCCGCCGGGTCGCGGCCTTCCGCCGCCACGGGCACGAACCAGCCGGAGGAGGTAAAGCGCTCCGTCAGGCGCCTGGCGGCCGCGTCCGACGGCGCGCATACCGAAGCCAGCTTGATATTCTTTATTTCGCTCGACAGCGCCAGGCCGAACACCGTCATCTGGATCATCGGCATGACGAACAAGATTATCTTCATGCGCGGGTCCCGCAGGACCTGCGCGAATTCTTTTCTTATGAAGGCCAGCAGGGTACGTTTCATGGTTCAAGGTCCGTTTTGAATTTTTTAAAAGCGACGCCTAGCAGCAAGACGCAGAGCGCGCCCAGAGCCAGCAGCGGCAGGGCCAGGTCAGCCGCGCCGGCCCCGCGGATAGTGATGCCGCGCGCTATTGCCATAAACCAGCGCGGCGCAAGTATCATGGTGAAATAGCGGAAGAACGTGGACATACTCTCTATGGGGAAAATGAACCCCGACAACAGCAGGGAAGGCAGGAGGCCGGTTATCATGGACAACTGCATGGCCAACTGCTGCTGGCGGGTCACCACGGAGATAACTATCCCCTGCGCCAGCGAGGCCAGCGCGAAGAGCAGCGTACCGAAAAGGAAAAGCAGGTAACTGCCCCGGAAAGGGATACCAAAGCCCAGCCGCGAGACCAAGTTGACGAAGAAGACACCGCCCAGTACCAGTGCGATGTAGGGAATTATCTTACCGGCTATAATCTCGGCCGGGCGCAGCGGCGTAGACAACAGCAGTTCCATTGAACCATTCTCCCACTCACGGGCCACCGTGAGCGCTGTCATCATTATAGAAAGCAGCCCAATAATAATAACAGCCAGACCCGGAATAACGAACCAGCGACTGTTAAGTTCCGGGTTATACATGAAGCGTGTTTTGAGCGGGGCTGGATCGGGCGGCGGCACGGCGCCGAACTTGATCTGCGCAGCCTTGGCCAGGCTCGGCAGATAGCCAAGCACGGCCATAGCCTTGGAATTGTCCGTCCCGTCCACTATGAACTGTGCCCGCGCCCGCGCCCCCCTCCCGAGTTCACGGCCGAAGTCCGGTTCCACGAGCAGCACCGCGGAGTAGCGCCCCGAATCCAGGCCGCGTACCGCCTGCGCCGGACTGGCCGCGCCTTCGGGCAAAAAATAGCCTGAGCTTTCAAACACGGAGACCAGCTGACGGGAATGCCGGGTGTTGTCCCTGTCGTAAACCCCGAGTGCGAGATTCTTCACATCGAAATCTATGGCAAAACCAAAAAACACCACCAGTACCACCGGCAGGCCCAGCACAAGGACCAGCGTGAACGGGTCGCGCAGGATATGCATGACCTCCTTGCGGGCGACCGCAGCCGCGCGGTGAACATCAAAGCCGGTCATCTTTCAACCCCCTCTACCAGACGGATGAACACATCCTCCAACGACGGGGGAATCTCGCGACGGGTGGCCCCGGCGGGCAGGGAGCCCAGCGCCGCGGCCAACGCAGACGCGTCCTTGAACGCCGCGTGCCAGCGCATGCCGTGCGCCGAGAGCTTCACCAAGCCGGGAGCCTGCTCCAGGGCGCGCAGGAATTCTGTCGGTGCCGGGCCGTTAAAGTCCAGCTCGGCCATTGGGCCGGGAAAGGCGGAGACCTTTAGCTCGTCCGGGGAGCCCAGGGCTATAAGTTTGCCGGTGCGCATCAGGGCGATACGGCCGCACTGCTCGGCCTCATCCATATAATGGGTAGTTACAATGACCGTCTTGCCCAGGCCGGTGATCTTCCGGATCAGGGACCAGAACCGGGCACGGGAGGAAGGAGAGACCCCGGCCGTGGGTTCGTCGAGAAAGACTATTTCCGGGTCGTGCAGCATGGCCGCCGCAAGCGAAAGTTCCTGTTTAACCCCGCCCGGCAGAGAAGCAACCAGCGTGGAGAGGGAGCGGTCGAAAGAGATCAGATTGAACAGTTCTTTGCGCCGCGCCTGCGCGTAGGCCGGCTCCAGCTTGCGCAGGCCGGCGGCGAAATCCAGATTCTCTCCTACCGTAAGGTCGTTATAGAGTGTAAATTTTTGCGACATGTAGCCGACTATTTTTTTTATTCCACGGCCGCCGTCAGAGAACCCCAGCCCGCCTACCAGGGCCGTGCCGGCAGAGGGGATAAGCAGGCCGCAAAGCATCCTGATGGTAGTGGTCTTGCCGGCGCCGTTGGCGCCCAGAAAGCCGAAGATCTCTCCCCGGTTCACGCTGAAAGAGACGTCGTCCACGGCGGTGAAATCGCCAAATTTTATAGAAAGTCCCCTGACTTCCAAAGCGGGCCCGGGATTCATTTCGCGCCCCCCTTCATGAAGATCTCCTCAAAGTTGGCCGCGCCCGCCGCTTTCAGTACGGCGCGGGGTTCTCCGGATGAAAGTAGATGGCCTGCATCCATTAGATGAACGCGGGAGCAGCGCTCGGCCTCGTCCATGTAGGCGGTGGAAACTATTATAAGGATCCGGTCCGCGGCCAGAGCGTAGAGCAGCTGCCAGAACTCGCGTCGGCTGATGGGATCGACACCGTTGGTAGGCTCGTCGAGCAGCAGCACGGCCGGGGACTGCAGCAGGGCGCACATGAGGCCCAGTTTCTTATACATCCCTCCGGAAAGCTGGCCGGCCCGGCGCTCGCGAAACTTGCCCAGCCGGGTAATCTCCAGCAGTTCCTCCGAGCGCCGCGCGTAGGTAGCGGCGTCCAGCCGGTAAAGGTCGCGGAAGAATTCCAGATGCTCTCCGATGGACAGATCGGGATAAAGGCTGGCCTGCTGCGGCATGTAGGCCAGCTTGGGGCGCAGGTCGCCAAAGGCGGCGGATCGACCGTCCAGAAAATAGTTCACCGCGCCGGTAGAAGGCTTAAGCAGCCCGGCCAGCAGCCGCATAGTGGTGGTCTTGCCCGCCCCATTTGAGCCGATAAGTCCGTGCAGCAACCCTTCGGAAAAATCAAAGGAAACGCCGCTCAGCGCGTGCACCGCGCCGAAATTTTTTCTCAGGTTTTCCGTTTTAATCGAAAATCCGCTCATATAGTTTCTTAACCACCTTTACTGCGGCAGTTCCGCCTCTATAGTCATTCCAGGCTTAAGCATCTCGTCCAGGTTCGAGAACGTCACCTTAACCGCGAACACCAGGCGCGTGCGTTCCTTGCGGGTCTGTACGTTTTTGGGGGTGAATTCGGCCTCGGAATAGATGACCGATATCCGGCCGGTGAATTCTTTCTCCCCCGCCTCCGGGAGGTAGCCCTTAACTTCCAGGCCAGTCTTCAGTCTGGCCAGCAGGTCATGCGGCACGTAGACATAAGCCCACACCTCGGAAAGGTCCGCCACGGTGGCGAGCCTGGTGCCCGGTGAAACCAGCTCCCCTTTTTCATGATAGGAGTACAGCAGCCGGCCGTTCACCGGGGACTTAACGGAGCACCAATCAACTTTAAGGGAAGAGTCATCGCGCCGGTACCTGAGCCGGTCATAATTCTCTTTAGACATAGAGCCGCCTTTATAAAGCTCCTCGGCGCGCTTGAAATCCTCCCCGGCAATGCCGGCGGCCAGCCGCAGGTCGGCGCAGTCGAGCGCCGCTATAACCTGACCTTTCTTCACCGACTCCCCTTCCTTGGCGCCATAGGACTCTATCACGCCCTGAATGCGCGAGGACAGGTCCGTTTCGGTGGCTTCTATGGTGCCGGCATAGCGGAAATCGGTCCCGGAGCGCAGTTTATACAGCGCCGCGGAGACCAGGACCAGAAATATTATCAGCAGGATTATCTTTTTTTTCATAATTCTCTCCTATTCGGTAAGGCTCGCCATAACAGCCAGTTTTAAAAGGACCTCGGCGTTGGCGGAGGCCATGGTAGTCTTGGCCTGCAGGGCTTTAAGGTTGGCGCTTTCCACATCCAGCCAGGTGCTGCCACCGGCCTTATACGAATCGTATGCAAGCCTGGCGGCCTCATCGGCGTCGTCCACGGCCTCGATGTTTATGGTCTGCTCCACCAGCAGCGCGTTATAATCCTCGAGCGCACCGGCGTAGTCCCTGGCCACGGTCCTTACCGCGTCATCGCGTTTGGCGGCGGCGGCCTCTGAATTCAGCCGGCTTTCTTTCTCGCGCTCGGCCAGCCGCCCGCTTTCAAACAGCGGCAGGCTCAGGGAGAGGGAAGCGGAGTTCTGCAGGAAGGAATAAAAGTCGGGCCCATTAGGATAATCTATGGAACTCCTGGCCCCCAGCGTTACGCGCGGAAAGCGCTCCCTGCTCTGGGCCATGGCCGAGGCGCTGTAGGCGCCGGCCGCTTCAGTAAGTGCCGTAACCGACGGCGGGGATTTTTCCAACTCCTTCACAGCAGCCGGCAACAGTACCGGCAAGATCTCCTCAAAAGCCTCCGCCCGGACCAGCAGGCCGGCGGCGCCGTCGTAGTCCCCTCCAGCCATGCGCGCGTCGAGCGGCAGGCCGGCGCCGGGAGGAAGCTGTCGACCGGTCTCAAAGGCGAAATCGCGCAAGGCCGCGCCCAAATCGGCGCGCGCCCGCAACAGGTCGCGCCGGCGGGCTGTGCTTTCCTGGCGGGCCCGTATGCCGTCCAGCCGGCTTCGTGAACCGGCCTTTACCCCCAGCTCTACATCCCTGAGCTGGGACAAGGAAAGTTGCAGGTTGCTGCCTATCAGGTATACCTTCTCCAGCGCCAGGTGCAGGCGAAAATACGCGGCCCTGGCCCTGAGCAGGGTCTGACGGCGCGCGCCCTCGGCCTCGGCCGAACGGGCGGCGGCCGTTCTGCGGGCGGCTTCTCGGCCATAGCGCAGGGAACCGCCGTCCAGCGTCCAGTACGCCGACGGTCCAACGGAATAAGTCCAGTTGTCACTCATGGGCCTGCTTCCGCCCATAGCCGCCGGCAGCGAGATTTGCGGAACCACCTCGGCATAGCGCAGGCTGCCTTCCAGACTGAGCCGCGGGTGCAGCAAAGTAGCGGCCGCTGCCGCTCCGGCGGCGGCGGCTTCTGCCGAAAGTCTGGCGCTGCGGTACTGGCCGGATGACGCCAGCGCGTCCTGCTCCGCCGCTTTCAGGGTCAGGTCCAGCTCTGCGGCCCCGGCCGTTCCTGCGAACATAAGGAGTAATATAAATATTCTCATAAACCTATCCCCCTGAGCGCTATCTCCGCTCTTTCGGTTACGCCCTTTTCCGAGAAGACCTCTTCCCGCAGTACGGCCAAGGTGGTCCCGGTCAGATTTTTTACGCCATTACGCTCCATGACTCCGACAATAAGCACCGGGAAAATCATTACCGGAATCAACGCGGCCAATATGAAGGGCGTAGAATGCGCTTTTAAAGCAGAGGACGGGCGACATTCCTCGACCAGCGCGGCTATATGCGTTATATGTTCTGTAAAATTTCCGCTGAAGAAAGCAAAAGCCTCCTTCTTGCCATGCGCCATGTCTGCAAAAAGCATAGGCGCAGCCTTGCGTATGCCCAGCGCGAATTTCCCCACTTCCACTAATGCGTTCTTAAGCCTGGCCCGCGCCGACCCCGCAACAGATACCCCCGCCTTGAAATCTAGCATAAATTCTGCATACATTTCCTTAAGGATGGCCTTCATGAACTCGTCCTTGGAGCCGAAATAGTAGTGAAACATGCCGGTATTCACTCCGGCAAGCCGGCAGGTTTCGCGCACGCTCAGGCCGGTTATCCCCTTCTCCTGAAGAAGACTACGGCCGGCGGTTTTAAGTTTAAGGTCAGTTCCGGAAGCTGGTCTTGCCATATTCCCTCGCTTTGTTATTATACTGCTGTATAATTATACATCCGTATAACTTAAATGTCAAGGGCTATTAAAAAACCGCCGCCCTTTTCAGGACGGCGGTTCTAAAACCGTTAAAGGATTTTAGTTACCACTTGTCGCCGTAGCCGCCGCCCTGGCCGCGTCCACCGCGATCGCCACCACCACCGCGACCGCCGCGATCACCACCACCAAAACCACCGCCACCGGTGCGGGGGCGGGATTCCATGGGGCGAGCTTCGTTCACGGTCAGCTTGCGGCCGCCGAAATCGGCGCCGTTCAGCTTTTCCATGGCGGCAACAGCTTCCTCGTCGTTCGGCATCTCAACGAAGCCGAAACCGCGGGACTGGCCGGAGTACTTATCGGTGATCAGCTTAGCGCTGGAAACCGCACCGTAGGTACCGAAAAGGCCGTTAAGCTCCTCTTCAGTGGTTTTAAAGGGCAGACCGCCCACGTATATTCTCTTGCTCATTTTACTATCCTCCTAGCTATCTTTACCTGATCTCAACTCTCTCTGCACTTTCCTTACTCTACTGCTAGCAGGATAGGCTTCGAAAAATCTTGAGCTCTCGGTTTAACTACACCTCTATTATGGCATTAATCCGTCAAAAGGTCAAACAAAATGTACTATACTGCACCCCAACAGGCCTATTCACCAATATCTTCGTTCCAAAGTTCTGGCTTGGCCTCTATAAAATCGGCCATAAGCAGCTTACATTCGGGCAGGTCCAGGTTCAGCAGCTTCACGAACTTCTTAGAATAGCCTTCCGGGCCCTTAAAGGTTGCATTCTCGCCAATTACGACCGTGGGGATCTTATAGAGAAGGATGGCCCCGGTGCACATGGAGCAGGGAGAGAGGGTGGAATAGATAACGCATTCCTTATAATCCCGGGCCTTAAGCCTGCCGGCGTTCTCCAGGCAATCCATTTCGGCGTGCAGGATGGCGGACTTCTTCTGCACCCGGCGGTTATGCCCCCGCCCTATTATCCGCCCGTTCTTAACCAGCACCGCGCCTATAGGGATACCCCCTTCCTTAAGGCCCTTGCGGGCTTCGGCCAGGGCCGCTTTCATGAATTTAAGATGGCTGGGTGAGCGCATTTATCCTCCTAAGGCTTGAATACTTTCATCTTGGCGGGGGCGGCGGGCACCCTGACCTTCCCCTTGCCCTCGGCGTTCTCCCGGGCGGAGCGGTACAGGATGCCGTGAATATTGCCAGCCAGCCCGCGAAAATTAAATTCGGCGCGCTTGAACTTATTAGAGAAGACCAGCGTCCCCTGGCCCATTGCCGAGGTTATCCTGAGCGTCTCAGGGCCCGCAGGGCAGGCGACCGCATTAAAAGTAAACCGGGGGCTGGTAAAGACAGTGACCTTGACTTTATAGCAGGCCAGTTCTCCGGAGGAAACCGTGAACTCGCCGTTAAAGCCGCTCCCGCTCTTGCCGGGGCCGGAAGCGCTGTAGGAGCCGCGGCTGTTCTCCCCCTCTTTCTTCATCTCTACCGCCACGTCATACTTCACGTCCCCGCTGAAAACGCGGCCTTCCCAGCTGCCGGCCGCTTTTCCAATCATGACCGGCTGCGCGGCGTTGAGGCCGCAGGGCGTGAGCAACAGCAGGGCTATCAGTAAACTCTTGCGCATATCACCTTTAAATACTCGCCTTCGGGGTAGTCTGCCGCCACGGGGTGGTCGGGGCCGGCGCCGGATTTCCGGAGGATCTGCACGCGCCTGCCGGAGTTGGAGGCCGCGCCGCGCACGATGAAGGAGAATTCGTCCATGGAGACCATGCCGCTGCAGGAGCAGGTCACGAAGAAGCCGCCCTCTTCCACCAGCGAAAGCGCCAGACGGTTAAAGTCCCGGTACTTGAAAATGCCCTTATCCCGCTCTTCGCGGTTGGCCACCAGTTTGTAAGGGTCAAGCACCACCATGCCATAGCGGCGCTTCAGGCTGAGCATCTGGCGCATATAGGTGAAAGCGTCGGCGCAGACCGGGTCCATCTTAACCTTGTTGATATTGGCGTTGCGCTTGGAAAGCTCGCTGGCTTCCGGGTCCAGTTCCACGCAGGTCACGCCCTGCGCGCCGCCCAGCTTGCCGGCGTAAATGCCGAAGCCGCCGGTATAGGCGCAGATGTCCAGCACGCTCTTGCCGCCGGCGAAGGAAGAGGCGAACAGGCGGTTCTCGCGCTGGTCGCAGAAAAAGCCGGTCTTGCGCCCGGAATTCATATCCACCTCGAACTGCACCCCGTTCTCGTTGATGCGCACTTTGCGGGCGGGGCCCGTCTCCGGCTTTATATTAAAACCTTCCATGTCCTGGGTATAGGAGCTGGCGCGGTGGTGGAACACCGCGTTGGGGAAATGCTTTCTGAAAGCGGCCTCGATGTTGGGCCAGAGACGGTACATCCCAAGCGAGTAGAACTCCAGGGAGATATCGTCCTTGTACTTATCCACCGTAATACCGGGCAGTCCGTCGCCGTAGTCGTGGATCAGGCGGTAGGCGTCGGTGACGGCCGGGAGTTTGAGCATGTCGTGGCGCAGCGCTATGGCGCGCCCCACGCGTTCCTCAAGGAAATCGTCGATGCTGAAGGTGTCGGGGTTGTTGCGGGAGAAGATGCGCAGCGTAATCTGGCTGCGCGGGTTGTACAGCGCCACACCGTAGGGGTTATTGTTCTTGTCGTAGACGGCCACCATCGCGCCCGGCTCGGCGCGGTCGCAGGTGTCGATCATCCGCTTGAAGGCGTTGGGCCCGGCGGGCGCGTGCGAAAGCTTTACCCTGGGCAGACCGCCGGCAATAGAAAATATTTTTTCAGCCATAAATGTATTATACCTTTTGAGAAAAATAACTGGTAAACACTAATCTTTCAAAATATTTATCTTCCGCCACAAGCCGGAACGGAAGCGCAGCGTGAAGAAGACCGAAAGCAGGAAAACGTAGAAGGCGCCCCACGCCCAGGCGTGGATAAGATCACCGCCGGCCCGGTGCGTTATATACCAGATGCCCGGCACGAACAGCAGCCAGGCCGCGGCGCTGGCGCCCAGCATCTGGAAGCGCGTGTCCCCCGCCCCGCGCAGCGCGTCGGCGTATACCATGCCGATGGCGTCGAAGAAGACGAACACGGCCAGCACGTTCATGACGGGCCTGGTCCTGGCCAGGATTTCCGCGTACTCGGCGGAATTGCCCGAGCCAAAAATATTAACGAACAGCCCGGGAATGGCCACGAAGAGGATCCCGAGGGAGAGCGCGTACAGGGCGGCCATCTTTGCCCCGTTATGCGCCACCCGCATAGCCACGTCCGGCTTGCGCATGCCTATATATTTCCCGACCAGCGTAAGGCAGGCAATGCCCATGCCGATCACCGGCATAAAAGCGATCATGTTTATGGAGGCGATAATATTGCTGGCGGCCAGCGAGATCCTGTCCATGGCCCCTATAATAAAGATGAACGCGCCGAAGGAGGCGATATCCAGGAAAAAGCCGACGCCGTTAGGGGCGCCGTATTTTATCAGGCGGAGAAAAAGGCCCTTATGCACGCCCACCAGTCGGGCGGTACGATAGCGCCTGCGGTTATAAGGTGAGAAGATCATTACCAGGTAAAGCGCCAGCATCAGCGTCTGCCCGGCCACCATCGCGTAGGCGGCCCCGGCTATGCCCATGGCCGGCACCGGGCCGGCGCCGAAGATGAGCAGCCAGGAAAGCAGCAGGCAAAGCGCGTTGCCGGCGATATTGACGACCATCGGGACCTTGGTCTTGCCGCGGCCGGTGAAGAAGGCCGAAAGGGCCGTGGCGACCAGGTAGATCATGCCGCAGGAATTAAGGATGAGGAAGTACTGCCTTTCGAGGACTATCACCGGAGCGGCGTGGCCGGAGTGGTTTATTATGTAATAACCCGCCGGGGTCAGCAGGAGCAGCAGCAGGCCAGAAGCCAGCGACAGCCACACGCCCTGCCAGACCGCCACCGAAACGCTGGCGGTCTTCCCCCTGCCGTAATACTGCGCCACGAAAGCGTTGGTATAAGACACCACACCGAAGAAAAAACAGTTGAAGACGAACGAGAGCAGGCCGGCCGGCACGCAAGCCGCCAGCGCGTCCGGGCTGTAATGCGCCAGGAACACCCGGTTGACGAACTGCATCACCGTGGTGGACGCGGTGGAAAGGATCATGGGGTAGGCGACCTTCAGCAGTTCGCCGGCGCCGCCTTCGCCCCTGGTGAATAATCTCATAGATCAGTATGCGGCCGGGACTTAGAACTTTTCCATCACGTAAGGAGCAGCGGCAAGCCCGGCACCGACGAGGACGATATAGAAGGTATTAACGATAAAGTACGGGTACACCATCAGCGCCACGCCGCAGACGATTTTGGGGACGTTCCCCTCGGCGCGGCCGCGATTAACGTAGAAATAGCCGACTCCTGAGAAAACCAGGGAGGAGATAATCCCCCCCATGCTCATCCCGGCAAGAAGGCTGGCCACTCCGGTTTTACCTCCGGACTGGCCAGTCGTCATGCCCAGCAGCGAGTCTTCGTTCATCCGCCTAGTCTTCTACTTTCTCTCCGCGCTTGCGCTGGCTGTGGTCAAGGACCTTTTTGCGCAGCCGCAGGTTCTTGGGCGTAACTTCCACAAACTCGTCCTCCTCCACGTACTCGATGGCCTGCTCCAGGCTCATCTTGCGGTGCGGGGTCAGGCAGATGGACATATCCGCGGTGGAAGAACGCATATTGGACTGCTGCTTTTCCTTGCAGGGGTTGGTGACCAGGTCGTTGGCGCGGCAATGCTCGCCCACTATCTGTCCGGCATAAATATCCTCGCCGGGGCCCACGCACATTATGCCGTGGTCCTGCAGACTATTCAGGGCATAAGCGGTGGAAGTGCCGGGGTCCTTGGCTATAAATACGCCGTTGCGCTTCGGGCTGTTGAAGTTGCCAGCCGGCAGGAAGCCGTGGAAGCTGTGGTGCATCAGGCCCGAGCCTTTGGTGAAGGTCAGGAACTCGGATTTGAAGCCGATCAGCGCGCGCGACGAGATAACGTACTCGAAGCGGACGCGGGTGTCCTCGCCAATGTACATATTCTTAAGCTGCGCGCCGCGGGAGCCGAGGCCGTTCATCACGGACCCCTGAAACTCGGCCGGGGCGTCCAGCATCAGCATTTCCACAGGCTCCACGGTTTCGCCGTTCTCCTCGTGCGTTATCACTACCATCTTGGAAACGCAGAGCTCGAAACCCTCGCGCCTCATGGTCTCGATAAGGATGGCGAGATGCAGCTCGCCGCGGCCGGCGACCTTAAAGCCGCCCATGCCGGGAATCTCCTCCACCTTAAGACCTACATTGATCTGCTGCTCGCGGTAAAGGCGGTCGCGCAACTGGGTGGCGGTGACGAACTTGCCCTCGCGGCCGGAGAAAGGCCCGTCGTTGGCGTAGAATTCCATGGAGATGGTCGGCTGCTCGATGTCGAGCCCGGGCAGTACGCCGGGGTTATCGGTATCGGAAATGGTGTCGCCCACTTCCACGCCTTCCAGGCCGGCCATAGCTACTATGGCGCCGGAGCGGGCTTCCTTTATGATCACGCGCTCCATCCCCTGGTAGCCCATCAGCTGCATAACCTTGCGGTTCTTCAGCTCTGAATTGGGCGCTCCCATCATGACCTGCTGCCCGGCGGAGACCTTGCCCTGCACAATGCGGCCTACGCCTATGCGGCCGGTGTAGGAGCTGTAGTCCAGGATCGTGACCAGCATGCGCAGCGGCTGGTCGTCCAGGTCCAGCGGACCGGGGACGTATTTCATAATGGTCTCGAACAGGGGCTTGAGGTCGTTGGTCTTTACCTTGTAGTCCATCGTGGCCCAGCCGTCGCGGCCCACGGCGTAAACCGTGGGGAAGTCCAGCTGCGCGTCGTTGGCGCCGAGCTCCATGAACAGGGCGAAGACCTTGTCCAGGGTGGCGTGGGGATCGCAGTTGGGGCGGTCGATTTTATTGATGACGACTATGGGGCGCAGGCCAAGCGCCAGCGACTTCTTGAGCACGAAACGGGTCTGCGGCATGGGGCCGTCGAGGGCGTCCACCAGGAGCAGTACGCCGTCTACCATGCGGAGCACGCGTTCGACTTCGCTGCCGAAGTCGGCGTGGCCCGGGGTGTCCACAATGTGAATGGTGCTGGTGCCGTAGCGGACGGAGGTATTCTTGGAAAGGATGGTGATGCCGCGCTCTCTTTCGAGGTCGTTGGAATCCATGATGCAGATGGCCTCTTCGCCGGTTTTGTCGTGGAAGGCGCCGGTCTGCTTAAGCATGGCGTCCAGCATGGTGGTTTTGCCGTGGTCGACGTGGGCGATGATGGCTATATTGCGCAGGTCGGGCCGGCGCTTGGCGTTGTCTTGTTGCATGTGTTTAGGTCTCCTTAAAAATCCTGAGAAATCGTTTAAATAATCGCAAGTCGTACAAGTCGGGCTGTCCGGGGTGATACCCTGCTCGCCCGGACTGCAGGGAACCCTTGCGTCGGTTCCCCCCGCCTTGGGAAATTATGGCGGGGCCCCTCTCCGCAACGGGCGCTCAGGGGATCACCCCGGCCATCCCTCAGCTGACCTGCTCCAAACTATTTTCCTAGGCCGCTATTTTTTCCAATGCGGCGAGCTCTTCCGTGAAGGCGGCGATCTTGGCTTCCATGGCCGCTATTTTGTCGCCGAGTTCTTTAACCTGTTTATAATCGGAATGTATTTCCGGGGCGGACAGTCTGGCGGCCAGGCCCTCCACGTTCTTGCGGGAATAGGCGATCTCTTTCTTAAGAGTCTCGGCGCGGCGCGTCTTCTTCCGGCTATCCGCCTCCTGCCGCTTCTTCTCTTCCCAGTCCCCGGAAGGAACGGGCGCGGCCTGCGCCGGACCGGCTTTACGCTGGACGGCGGCCCTTTCGGACTGCAGCTGGTCCTGGCGGTAGCGGAAATAGTCGTAGTTGCCTGGGTAAACAGTGGTCTTGCCCTGTTCGATGTGAACCACGGAGTCGGCCAGCGCGTTGATGAAATAGATGTCGTGGCTGATAAAACAGAGGGTGCCTTCGAATTCTTTAAGGGCAACCACCAACGCGTCCACGCTGGCCATGTCGAGGTGGGTGGTGGGCTCGTCCATCAGGATTACGTTGGGCGGGTCCATCAGCAACTTCACCAACATAAGGCGGCTCTTCTCGCCGCCGGAGAGCACTTCGGTCTTCTTGTGAACGTTGTCACCGGGAAACAGGAAGGTGCCGAGCACGGTGCGCACGGTCAGCTCAGGGTTCATCCGGTCGTTATCCATGGCTTCCTGCAGCACGGTCTTCCTCGGGTCCAGGATACCCTCGCGGTGCTGGGAGAAGTAGCCGGTCTTCACGTTTAGGCCCAGCACGCGCTCGCCGGAGTCCGGCTCTATCACGCCGGCCAGCATCTTGAGCAGGGTTGATTTGCCGGCGCCGTTATGGCCCACAAAGGCCATCTTCTGCCCGCGCTGCAGCTGGAAATCGAAACCCTCATAAACCTTTATCGGCTCGTGGTCCGGGACCTCATAAATTTTGCTGATGTTCCGCAGTTCCAGC
Source organism: Elusimicrobiales bacterium (assembly GCA_038204165.1). Classification (GTDB taxonomy): domain Bacteria; phylum Elusimicrobiota; class Elusimicrobia; order Elusimicrobiales; family UBA9959; genus UBA9959. The sequence continues at coordinate 27,659 of JBBRDG010000005.1, read as the reverse complement.
ACGTTCGTGCCGGTGCGGTTAGGCTGCGGGAAGCGCATCTTCACCGTCTTAACTTCCTGGATCAGCTCAATGCGCTCCAGCTTGTCCAGGCGCTTGATCATGCTCTGTACGCGCGCGGCGGTAGAGACGCGGGCCCGGTTGCGGGCGATGAAATCCTCCATCTGGGCTATCTCTTCCTGTTGCAGGCGCCAGGCGGAATAGGTTTTCTCTTTTTCGGCCTGGCGCTGGGCCACAAAATTCTCGTAGTTGCCGTGGTAGACGCGCAGGGTATGGTCCTGCAGCGAAACGATGGCGCTGCTGATCTTGTTGATGAAGTCGCGGTCGTGGGAGATCAGGAAGATGGCGCCCTGATAGACCTGCAGGTACTCTTCCAGCCACAGCAGTGAGTCAAGGTCCAGGTGATTGGTCGGTTCGTCGAGCAGCAGCAGGTCTGGCTTCTTCAGCAGCAGCTTCCCCATGGCCACGCGCATAGCCCAGCCGCCGGAGAGCGTGTTGACCCTGCGGGTAAAATCGGTGACCTTGAAGCCCAGGCCCATCAGGATGGACTTGCCTTCGGCCTCTATACGGCCGTCGTAATCCTCTACGCCGTCAAGGGTCTCTTCTATCACGGTGCGCTCGGAGACGGGCGGGTTCTCCTGCGGAAGGTACCCCACCACCACTCCTTTTTTGAACTGAATCTCGCCGTCGTCGGCTTCTTCAGCCTTGAGCATCATTTTAAAAAGCGTGGATTTGCCGGCGCCGTTGGGCCCGACCAGCGCGAACCGGTCGCCCTCGTTAACCTGCAGGGAGGCGTCTTCGAACAGGACCTGGGAAGAAAAAGACTTGGAAACATTTCTAAGTGTAATCATGGTAGCTAAGCCCCGCAGGGCGGGTAATATAACTTTAGCAGTAAAAATTGCCGGGAACTGACAGGACTAGAAAAAAAATCAGGCCAACCGGATCTGCCGAGAAGATATTTTAGCATTTTCGGGCCGGTTAATTTTCGTCCACGCGCCTTTCCAGATAATTTGAGTTATATTTGTATTTGCGAACCGCGGCCCGCAGATGACTTTGCTATAAAAAAAATATAAACTTTCCACGTACAGTAACAGGAGGCACTTAATGAGCGCTACTATAATAAATATGGGGCTTGCCGTAGTTTTCGCGGTTACGGGCGCCGCCGCGGGCGCGGCCCTGCTAATCTGGTTTTCGGCGCGGATTCCGGCTATCTTCGACAAACTGACCCCGGACATAGACGAGGGTAAAGAAATAATACGCGGCAACCGGGCGGTGGCCGAATACTTCGGCCGGATCGTTTCTGCGGCCATCATCGGCGTCAGCATCATCATCGCGGCCTCGGTACTGGGCGGGCTCATAGCGGCCCTTCACTAAAATGAGATACCTGCTGCTGGCCCTGCTCTTGTGCGCCTCCGCGGCCCCGGCCTTTGCCCGGGCCGGCAGCGGCGGCGGCTTTTCCAGCGGCGGCGGTTATTACCACAGCAGCGGCTACAACCGCGGCTACAGCGGCGGCTACTCTTCAAGGAGTCCTTTCGGCCGCCGTAATACGCTTTTTGACTTAATTTTCCTCGCGGTAGCCGGCACAGTCCTCCTGATAAACAAGATCACCAGCCGCGACAGCGCAGGCTCCGGAGTCACCTCCAGCGTAAAGAACGCGGCGGTCCCCCGCGAGACATACTCCGGGCGCGCCGAAAAGACCCGCGCCATCATGCAAAGCCTGACCGCGGACAACCCGGAATTCGACCCGGGGAACCTGGAAACTTTCGTAAGAAAGGCATTCAACCGCGTGGAAAAGGCCTGGCAGGACCGCGACTACAACGGGCTCGGCGACATTATGATGCCGGCCCTCCTCTCCGCGCATGAAGCCAAGGTGCAGGCCATGCGGCAGCGCGGCGAAATCAACGTGATGGAAAACCTCAGCCTACTGCGCGTCGACTTCGTGCACGTGCGCTGCACGCGGGAGAAGGAAGGCCGCACTTTCACCGCACTGGTCACCGCCTCGGCCTGCGACTACATGGTTGACGAAAGCTCTTATTCTCGCGGCCCCAGCGGCCGCGAACCGGAACCTTTCCAGGAATTCTGGACCTTTTACCGGCTGTACGGAAACTGGGCACTGGCCCGCATAGACCAGCCCTCCGAAATGGATTTCCTTAACGCCCCCAACCTGCCCGAAACTCCGGCAGGCGCAGCCCCCTCCCCAGCTCAGCCTTTCGCTGCGGCGGGCGCGGCGGCCCCTTTTGCCGCGGCCGCTCCTTTTACTGCAGCGGCGGCTTATGCTCCCGCCCCCCCGAAAGCTCCGGCCGCGCTTAAATGGGACCGGCAGAAGATGGAGATAGCCGCCACGCTGGCCTTCGAAAGCGTATACGGGGCCTGGGGCAGGAACGACGCGGCGCTACTCAGCGCCGACTTCGTCTCCGGAGAGGCGCTGGCGAAACTCAGAAAACTCCTGGAAGCCCGCAAAGGGGAAGGGCTTTCCTTCGAATTTAAGGACCTTTTCACGCGCCGGGCCGAGGTAGTGCTTACCACCCCCGCCGAGAAGAACGACCTGCGTCTGGACGAATTCACGGCCCGGATAACTGCTACGTCAATACGGACCATGTTCCGCAACGGCAAGCCGCTGCACCGCGATGCCGCGCCGCAGCCTTTCACCGAATACTGGGTCTTCGGCCGCCAGAACGAAGATTGGAAACTGCGCGACATCCTGCCGCGCATGGACCAGGAAGCCGCGGACACGGCGCAGGACGGCGCGCCCAGCCCGGTACAGATAGAATGGTATTGGGGTTCGGTTTAACCGATCAGCCGCACCTTATAACCCGCGGCCTCCAACTCCGTCTTGACGAAAGCCCTGCGGTCGCCCTGGATCTCCAGCACGCCCTGCTTTACCGCTCCGCCGGCGCCCAGCCGCTTTTTAAATTTAGACAGCAGCTCTTCCTTGCCTGCCGGGTGCATCGGCAGCTTCTCGACCAGAGTCAGTCCGCTGCCCTTGCCGGTCTTGCGGAAAGAGACGCGCACCGGCTCGGTCTGCGTCCGCTTGCGCACTTCCCCGGCCAGGCCCTCGGCGCACTCGCAGGGCGTCTTGCCGCAGTTGGGACAGTTAACCTTACCGTCGGGACCCGTAGAATAGACCAGCCTGTCGTTATCGCCCATAGCTCCCCCTAAAATTTAGAAACGTTCCACTCCGCTTCCTCTTCCTCCGGCTGCTCCGCCTGAACTGGTTCCGGCGGCGGCTTCACCGCCGCCAGGCGCTTCCAGCGGCCGGTGCTGTAATACAAAACGGAAAGCGCCAACCCCGCCACCCAGGCCGCGGGCATCCCCCACCAGATCCCGTCGGTGCCGATACGCTCGCTCAAGTAGACCGAAACGGGCACCCTGATCAGCCATAAAGCGATAACAGTAAAGATCATCGGAACGAAGGTATCCCCCGCCCCGCGCAGCGCGCCGTTCACTACGAACATGCTGGAGAATACTATATAGAAGCCGCCTACTATAAGAAGGTACCGGCTGCCGATAGCGACCACGGCCGGGTCCGAGTTGAACATGGAGACCAGGTGCCAGCCGAAAATAACTACGGCCAGCGTGGTGAGCAGCGAAGTGACGCCTGAAATATACAGCGCGGCTTTAAGCCCTTTTTTTACCCGCTCCATCTTGCCTGCGCCGATGTTCTGCCCTACAAAAGTGGAAATGGCCATCGAAAGGCTCATGGCCGGCATTACCGCGAAGGTATCCACGCGCCCGGCAGCCGTAAATGCCGCTATAGCGTCCGTGCCGAAACCGTTCACCAGCCTGGTCACCGCCATCATGCCGCCGGCCACCAGCATGTTCTGCACACCCGAGGGCAGGCCTATAGCCAGACTTTTTTTTAGAATGTCGCTGTCAAATTTGTAACCCTTTAGCCTGAACTTAAGCACCTTGTGGGTTTTATTAAGGTAAATTACGGCCAACAGGAAGGAAAAGGCCTGCGCTATAACGGTAGCCCACGCAGAGCCGGCTATGCCCCAGTGCAGGACAGTGACGAAGAGCATAACCAGCGCGACATTGAGCAGCGTGGAAAAAACCAGGAAGTAGAGCGGCGTCTTGGAATCGCCGAGGCCGCGCAGCACAGCGCTAACCGAGTTGTAGCCGAACAGGAAGATCAGCCCGCCGAAGGTGATGCGCAGGTAGGTCAGCGCCTGGGGCAGGATCTCCGCGGGGGTATTGAGCAGCACCAGAATGCGCCCGGCGAAGGCCAGCCCCAGTCCGGTCATCAGCAACGAGGCGAAGAACAAGAAGAGATAGGCGGTGTCTATGGTTCGGCGCACCCGAACCAGATCCTTGGCGCCGAAGAACTGCGAGATCAGGATGGAGAAACCCATAGTGGCGCCGATGATCAAAGAGACCAGCAGAAAGATGATAGGAAAGCTGGCCCCAACGGCCGCCAGCGCGGCTTTGCCTATGGCCCTGCCCACCACAATGCTGTCCACCAGGTTATACGACTGCTGGAACACATTGCCTATCAACATCGGCACGGTGAAGTTCCAGAGCAGCCTGCCCTCGCTGCCTACGGTAAGGTCCTTCACCTGGCGGCTCCTTCCCTTACCAGAAGAGCGCGCAGCGTTTTCATGTCGGCGCGGAAAGCGGGGCTCTTCTTATAGGCCCGGTAAAGTTTCTCCGCCAGCAGTTTACCCGCCTGAATGTCGGAAGGGTGATGCACGCCGCCGATCACGCGGTCCAGCGCGGCTTCGTCGGCCCGGGCGAAGAATTCCTTCTTCCGCGAAGGCGCCAGGTCCGCCAGCATCAGCGCGAACAGGCGCGAGATGGTGGCGTGCCCGCTGGGATAGGAAAGCCCGCCCAGCCTGCCCAGGCAGGGGTCAAGCGAGGAGTCGCGCAGGAAAGGCCGCTGCCTTTTGAACACACCTTTAACGTCGGCGGCGGCCCCGTCGGTCTCGGTCTTTACGCGCCTGAAGATAACAGCCGCGGCTTCCGGCAGCGGCGCCGGGAAGGGGCTGATATCGCCGAAGAATTCCTCGTAGGCGGCGTGGGCGCCGGCGGCCGCTTTGGCGCATTGTTCTTTAGTGCGCTTCTGCTGCCAGTCCTTTACCGCGGCCAGGTCCTTAAGATCCGCCTTCGAGCCGGCGGCCGGCGGGGCCGGGAAATCCGGGAACTTCTGCTGATCGGCGGTTATGTAATAGGTAGTACGCGGAATCACCCATTCTTCGGCGAAGAGCGAGAACGGGACAAAGAGGGAAAGAGCCAGGGCAAGGAGCAGTTTACGGTTGCGCATGCATCAATTGTACAAAACCGGCGGGTTCCTTTCCCTGGCGGCCGGTAAAAAGTTATACTTGATAAATAATTTGGAGGGAGGGACTATGCCCGCAATAACCAAGGAGAAACCTAAGACCATGAAGAACGACTTTAAAGTTAAAGACATGAGCCTGGCCGCCTTAGGCCGCCGCGAAATAGAGATAGCGGAAAAAGAAATGCCGGGCCTGATGGCCCTCCGCGAAAAGTTCGCGGCCAAAAAACCCCTTAAGGGCGCGCGCGTAATGGGCTCCCTCCACATGACCACCCAGACCGCCGTGCTGATAGAGACGCTGTCCGCGCTGGGCGCCGAAGTGCGCTGGTGCTCCTGCAACATTTACTCTACCAGCGACCAGGCCGCCGCGGCCATTGCCGCCACCGGCATTCCCGTGTTCGCCTGGAAGGGCGAGACGCTGGCCGAATACTGGTGGTGCACCGAGAAGGCCCTGGACTTCGGCGGCGGCAAAGGCCCCCACCTGATAGTGGACGACGGCGGCGACGCCACCATGATGCTGCACCGCGGCTTCGCGGCCGAGGACAACGCCAAGATCCTCGACGTTAAGACCACCACCGAGGACGAGACCGAGCTTAACCTCTCCCTCAAAGCCATCTTAAAGAAAACCCCCGGCCGCTGGCATACCGCCGTGAAGGACTGGAAGGGCGTCTCCGAAGAGACCACTACCGGCGTGCACCGCCTGTACCAGATGCACGAGGCCGGCACCCTGATGGTGCCCGCCATCAACGTGAATGATTCCGTGACCAAGTCCAAGTTCGACAACCTCTACGGCTGTCGCGAATCCCTGGCCGACGGCATCAAGCGCGCCACCGACGTGATGATAGCCGGTAAAGTGGTAGTGGTCTGCGGCTACGGCGACGTGGGCAAAGGCTGCGCCCGCTCCATGCACGGCTTCGGCGCGCGCGTGATCGTAACCGAGATAGACCCGATCTGCGCCCTGCAGGCCGCCATGGAAGGCTTCGAAGTGAAGACCGTGGAAGACACGCTCGGTGAAGGCGACATCTACGTCACCACCACCGGCAACCGCGACATCATCAAGCTGGAGCACATGCTCAAGATGAAGGATCAGGCCATTGTCTGCAATATCGGCCATTTCGACGACGAGATCCAGATGGCCGCGCTGAACAAGGCCAAGGGCGTGAAGCAGGTTAACATTAAGCCGCAGGTAGACCGCTACGACCTGCCCTCCGGCCGCGCCATCTACGTGCTGGCGCAGGGGCGCCTGGTGAACCTGGGCTGCGCCAAGGGCCATCCCTCGTTCGTAATGAGCAACTCCTTCACCAACCAGACCCTGGCCCAGCTCGAACTGTGGACCAAGAAAATGGAAATAGGCGTTACCCGCCTGCCCAAACACCTGGACGAAGAAGTGGCCCGCCTGCACCTGGCGAAGATCGGCGTGAAGCTGACCAAGCTCTCCAAGGAACAGGCCGAATACATCGGCGTAAAAGTGGAAGGTCCTTACAAATCCGACCATTACCGCTACTGAGCCGTTCGGCAGGGAGGAGGCTCAACCTCGGGGAGTTTGAGGTTGAGCCTCACTTATACTGCGGCGCGAGCCCGGGCTAAAAACCCGGGCTTTTTTTTGTATCATAACCGCATGAAGCTCAGCCTCCTCACCATTAACGCCCACAAAGGCTTTTCCACGCTTAATAAACGCTTCGCGCTCCCCGAGCTGCGCGACTGCGTGCACTCCACCGGCGCGGACATAGTTTTCCTGCAGGAAGTGGTAGGGCAGAACATCCGCCAGGCCCGCAAATATTTTCATTGGCCGGTAAAACCCCAGCACGAGTACCTGGCGGAAAAGTCCGGCTTCAGCCACGCCTACGGCAAAAACGCGGTCTACACCGCCGGGCACCACGGCAACGCCATTCTCTCCCGCTTCCCTATCCTTCATTCTGAAAAAGCGGATATCTCCACCAACCGCGTGGAGCACCGCGGCCTGCTGTACGCCAAGGTGAAGCTGCCCGAAGGCAAGCTGCCGCTGCACTGCGTTTGCGTGCACCTCGGACTGCTCGGCGTTTCCCGGCGCAAACAGTTCCTGAAGATAGTTGAATACATCCAGCGCGTGGTGCCGGACACGGAGCCGGTAATAGTGGCCGGAGATTTCAACGAATGGAGCAAGAGCAAGAAGGATGTGCTGGAAACGCGCCTGCTGATGAAGGACGCCGGGTTGGAACTCCACGGGAGGAAGCTCCGCACTTTCCCCGCCCTGCTGCCGGTTTTCCCGCTGGACAGGATCTACCTGCGCGGCTTTAAAGTACTTAAAGCGCAGGTCCTCAACAAAGGCCCGTGGAAAGACATTTCCGACCACGCCGCCTTCTTCGCCGAAGCCAAATATGATTGGAGCCCCTCTAATTTATAGAATGTAAGCGTGACAGAACGGCTTCCCATACTGCAGAGCGCGGAGCGCATCCTTAAAGCCGCGGCCAAAAGCCGCAGGCTGATCATTTCCTCACCTCCCGGCTCCGGTAAATCCACCAAGGTCCCCCAGCTGCTGCTGGATTCCGGCGCGCTTAAAGGCCGCATAGCGGTGCTGGAGCCGCGGCGCCTGGCCGCGCGCATGCTGGCCGACCGCGTGGCGAAAGAGCGCGGCGGCACGGCGGGCGGCGAGGTGGGCTACCGCGTGCGCTTCGAGGACCGGACCGGCCCCAAAAGCCGGATCATCTTCGAGACCGAGGGCATCCTGCTGCGCGAGCTGGTCTCGGACCCGCTGCTTTCCAACTATTCAGCCATCATCCTGGATGAATTCCACGAACGCCATATCCACGGCGACATCACGCTGGCGGCCTGCCTGGCGCTGCAGCAAGGCCCCAGGCCCGACCTCCTTATAGTAGTTATGTCCGCCACGCTGGACGAGAAAGCCCTGGCCGCCTACCTGGCGCCGTGCGAAACGGTGCTGGCCCAGGGCACCGTGTACCCGGTCAAGGTAGTCTACTGCGGCCCCGACCTGGCGAAGCTGCCGGCCTGGGAAGCCGCCGCCAAAACCTGCGCGCAGGTCATGCCCGCCGTAAAAGAAGGCCACGCACTGGTCTTCATGCCCGGCGCTTACGAGATAAGCCGCACAGCCGCCGCAATAGCGGCCATTCCCGCCCTTTCAGATTTTTCCGTAATGCCGCTGCACGGGGACATGCCCCCCTCCGCCCAGGACGCCGCGGTGGCACCTTCAGCGAAGCGCAAAATCATAATCGCCACCAACATCGCGGAAACCTCGCTTACCATAGAGGGCGTAACAGCCGTGGTGGACAGCGGCCTGGCCAGAATCGCCCGCTACGACGGGGCGCGCGGCATAAACACCCTTTTCACCGAAAACGTCGCCGGGCCCTCCGCCGCGCAGAGGACCGGCCGCGCCGGCCGCACCGCGCCCGGCGTTTGCGCGCGCCTGTGGACCGAGCGCGACAACGCCAGCCGGCCCGCCGCGCTGGAACCCGAGATCCTGCGCCTGGACGTCAGCGAGGCGCTGCTTACGCTGAAAGCCTGCGGCTTCAAGGATTTCGCCACGCTGCGCTGGCTGGACCCGCCGGCGGGGGAAGACGCCGCGCGCGCCGAGCGCCTGCTCAGGGACCTGGGCGCGACCGATAAGGATGGAAACCTGACCACGGAAGGCCGGGCAATGGCGGGCTACCCGCTGCACCCGCGCTATTCCCGCATGATGGCGGAAGGCGCACGGCTGGGTTGCGCCTACGAATGCGCGCTGATAGCCGCCGCGGCGCAGGGCCGCGCATTGTGGCTGAACGAAGCCGGCCCCGAGGCCAGGAGCGGCAGCGGCCCGCGCTCCGACCTGGCGGCGGTAATAAAAGCGCTGGAGCGCTGCCATGCCTCGAATTTCGACCCCTATGCCTGCCAGCGCGCCGGTCTGAAACCCGCCGCGGCCCGCGACGCCTGGAAGCTCGCCGGCAGGCTGGCCGGCCGGGCAATGCCCGGCGGCCCGCGTGAAATAGCGCTGGCCTCGCAATGTTTCCTGCGCGCTTTTCCCGACCGCGTAGGCGCGCTATTCTCCGCCGAGCGCGGCCGCTACCAGCTCCCCGGCGGCAGGCGGGCCCGCTTAAACCCCAAGAGCGCGGCCGCCGGTGCCCCGCTGATCTGCGCAGGCGAGGCCATGGAAAGCCAGCAGCGCAACGGCGCCGACATAACGCTCTCCCTCGCCGCCGAGATAAAGGAAGAATGGCTGCGCGAAGCTTTCCCGGCAGAAATAACGACTCTTTCCAGGCCGGCGCTGGACGAGCAGATGCTGACCCCGGTCACCGAGAACCTCACGCTCTACCGCGACGTGATTATCCGCCGCGAAGTGACCACCGCCCGCCCGAGCAAGCCGTCTTCAGACCTGATAGCTGAAGAATTCCTAAGCGGCAACCAGAAACTGCAGAAGTGGGACGAGGACGTGGAGGACTGGCTGGCCAGGGTGGAATTCCTGGCCAGAGCCTGCCCGGATTTAGACATAGCCCCCCTTACGGAAGAAGACCTTAAGTTGGTGATCGCTGAAATTTGCTCAGGCGCGCGCAGCGTAGCCGAGGCCAAAGGCCGCCCGGTGCTGCCGGTGCTGCAGGAATGGTTCGGCTGGGACAAGAACCGCCTGATAGACAAGCACGCCCCGGCCCGGCTGGAAATGCCCGGCGGGCGCAGGGCAAAAATACGCTACCCTAAGAACGGCGAGCCCTTTCTTGAGGCCAAGATCCAGGACCTCTTTCAGCTCAGCGAAACGCCCAGGATAGCCGCGGACCGGGTGCCGCTGGTAGTGCATATCCTGGCGCCCTCTATGCGCCCCGTGCAGGTTACGAAAGACCTGAAAAGTTTCTGGGCGGAAAGCTACCCCAAGTTAAAACCGGCGCTGGCCCGCCGCTACCCCAGGCACAAATGGCTTTAGTCAGTTAAACGTAAGGCCTCTTAAGGAGAAAACAATGAAGAACATATTCAAGTTATCTGTAGTAATTCTGGCGCTGACGGCAGCCGCCGGTCTGGCAGCCTGCAAAAAAACGCCGGAGGTCCCCGGCAAAAAACTCGCTGCCCCGCCCCCCGCGGAGCTCACGGCGATAAGGAACGCCATCCAGGCCTATTACGGCGCCAACGAAGGCAAATACCCCGCCAACCTTAATGATCTGGTGGGCGAAGGCAAGTACCTCAAAGAATTGCCGAAAGTTAAAATCCCCGGCCATACCGCCTCTAGCGCGGTAAAATACATACAGGCAAAGGTTCTCGCCCCGGAGAACCTGGACGACGCCGGCGGTTTCGCTTACTACAATTCAGAAAAATACCCCGAAACCATGGGCGCGCTGGTACTTAACTGCAAGCATAAGAACTCCGAAGGAATCCCGGAATACAGCTACTGACCCTGCTGGTATGCAGAGCTACAATGGTTTATGCTAGGATAACTTTATCAGTAAAACACTAAATTACGAGGAGAAAAATAAATGAAAAGCATATTCGCCTTAGCCTTCTTAGCCTGCCTTGGAACCGTAGTAAACGCCCAGAATAATCCCGCTGCGGCCCCTGCAGCCCAGCCCGCCGTTGCCGCGCCCGCCGCCCCGGCCACTGTCGCCGCCCCTGCCGTTGTAGCCGCGGCCCCCGCAATGACCATGGAAGAACTGCGCAAGAAACACATTGACGCTGTCGCCACCCTCAAGAAGAGCAACATCGACGAGATCAAGAACCTGCGTGAGAGCATGAAAGGCAAATCTTCCCGCGCGGACATCATGAAGGCCGTGGAAGCCAAGAAAGCCCAGCAGAAAGCCATTATTAAGGACCTCGAGAAGGCCAACAAGGCCGAGATCGAGCAGTTCAAGAAAGATCATCCCAAAATGGCCAAAAAGCTGGCCAAGCCGGAAATGCCTAAGAAATAAAAAGGCAACCGCAAAAAAGAACCCCGGCCGCTTTAAGCTGCCGGGGTTTTTTATTTAAAGCGGATAAAACCTAACGCCAGAGTACCTGCCCCAGCAGGGCCAATTGAACCACACCTGCCAGCGCGCAGCCGGCTATCAGCAACCGGCGCTTACGGGAAACCAACCTGGCGTTTATCACTATCTGCCCCACAATATCTTCATAATAAGGAGTAGCGGTTATCCCTCCGCCCAGGTACTTGTCCAGGCGGTTGACCAGTTCCACCTGCGGATGTTTTGAAATATCAGAGGACTCCAGCAGCGACTCTATAGGGGCTAGCTTGTCGGGGCTAGGCTCCAGCAGCGGAGTGCGGATAGGTATCTCTATCAAAGGGGATAGGGCTAATATGCCCAGCGGCAAAATGACGGCCAGTAGCGCCATGACCGGGTAGGTTACCGGGCCGTCCGGCCAAAGATATCTAACCAGGGCCAGCTGCAGCGCGGCGAAGGCCGTAAGCGCCCCTAGCTTAAGGTCCGTCCATTCCACCGTGCGCCGGAGATTCTCGTGTATTATCCAGAGCCGCCGTTCCGGCTCGGGATTAAGATGCGAAGAAACGCTCATTAAACCTCCTGATCGGCAGCGCTGCCGCGCGGAATAACCCGCCTAAGAAAACCCCGGGACCTGCGCCCCGGGATTTTACCCAACCATGTTTAAGCCTTCAGTTCAGCGTGAACGCCACCTTGGTGCGGCCCGCATAGTCGGGGGCGGCGCTAAGGGGTTCGGGAGAGATGTTCCCGTCGGTATCCTTAAGGCGGACCTCCAGGGTGTAATTGCCGGGGACCAGGCGTTCCGCCCCCACCGAGCCGCTCCAGACGAAATTGCCGTTGCCCACGCGCATTATGCCGGTCTCGTCCTTGGCGTTCAGCGGAAACTCCCCGGTGGCCACTACACCCAGCTTTTCCTCGCCGCGGTAAAGGGTTGCCATGAACTTAAGGCTGGTCGAACGGTTATCGAAGGCGGTGAACCGGACCAAGGCGCCGGATTGATTATCCACGGCCAGCGCAGTTGCGGACAAGTCCTTGATGATGGGAGGCAGCCTCTTGGAAGCGGACTGCATCACGCGCACCGTGGCTTCACCGGCAGCGGTCAACTGCTGCAGCCGAATCTCAGGATGGGCGCTGGTCCAGGTATTGTCATCGCGGCCGTCGGAATTATTATTAGGGGGCGGCACCGCGTACACGTCCCTGTTCTTTTTACCGCCGTAATGCCCGCGGGGACCAAAAGTGGCGTCCTGGCCGAGGGGCGGAACGTCCGGCGCGGATACCCAGTAAGGCCGACCGGTGGCGGGGTCGGTCCAACCGGGCAGCTTAACGCGGGTCTCATCCTGCAGCCGCTGGTAATAGTCGTAAGGCTCGAGATCCTCGGAGAAGCGGATAGAATTAATCTTTACGGTGTTATCGTAGAACCCCTCAAAGCTGTCGCTGATGCCGTGCTTCACGTTCGCCACGTGGGTAGGCACGGACTGGTCCTGAGTGAGGTGAATGAGGGCGCCCAGCCTCTCGTAAGCCTCATGAAACTTGAAGAGCTGGTAGTTCTGCAGCACGCCGCCCTTGGTCTCGGGCCTGGCTCCCTCCCAAAGAGCTTTCACGTCCCCCCCGTTCATGGTATTGTCAGGATGCCCTGTCTCGTCGTTGGCGCCCACTTTAAGATCGTCCTTGGCGGCGTTCATGTCCGGGTAAATATTGCCGTCGATTAGTTTGAGCGAGGCCTTGATGATGGCGCGGTGGGCGGAGCCGAAGAAATTAACGCTCCACCACCTGGTCCCGCCCTGCTGGGCCACAGCCTGCGCGAGGGTCGGCTCTGGAACAACTTCCCCTTTAACCTTGCCCTGTGAGCTCTTTAAGTCTCTTTCAAAAGAGCCCGCGTTCAAAGCGCCGGCGAGCAGCGATACGGAAATTATGAGTAAAATAGTTTTAATTTTTTTCATTAGAAGTCACGCTCACTTTGAATCTTATTCCCTTATAGCTAAGTTACAGATAAGTTATACATTGCGGGATGCAATATTTCAAGGCCTTATTGTACCAGGCCGGCTTAGGCCCTAAGGGCAAGCTAAAACCCAAGGCCGCCCGGCAGTTGATTTTACTGCCGGATAATGGCACGATATAAACTCAAATGAGAAGAAAACTGGATTGGCTATTGCTTTTCCTCGCGCTAAGCGCGGCCGGATACGAAATTTACTCACACCTGGCCGAGCTGCGGCTGCTGGAGCATAAGATCAGGATCAAGGCGGCCCCCTGCTCCGTCCCTGTAACCTATTCTATCGGCGCCGTCGACCCGCGTTTCGGCATTTCCACGGACACGCTGGCCGGCGAGCTCAGGGAAGCCGCGGTTATCTGGAACGAGCCTTCGGGCCGGGCGCTCTTTGAATACGCGGCCAGTAGCGGCGACGTAACGGTAAACTTCGTCTACGACAGCCGCCAGGCCGCGGCCGACACGCTGAAAGCGGCGGGCATCCAGACCAACCAGAGCCGGGCATCCTACGGCGAGCTGAAAATTAAATTCGACGCGCTCTCGGCGCAAGTGGACTCCGAACAGTTAGCGCACGATCTCCGGGTGGCCGCCTATAAGAAGTATGTTGACGAGTACAACTCCGAAGTAAGCAGACTGAACCAGGCCGGTCGCGCGTCGGCGGCGGCGCTAAGGCGGCTGAAGGCCGGTAAGGCGGCACTGGCGCGGAAATTCGCGGCCTTAAAATCTTTCGAGAAAGCTCTGAACGTTAATATAAACACTCTTAACGCCCTGGCCACCACGCTAAACCAGCTTATAGTGCAGCTTAACCTGAACGTGGCGCAGTATAACCGCACCGGCGCGGCTATGGGCATGTTCGAGCAGGGCTTGTACCGTAGGACTGCGGGCGTGCAGACCATCGATATTTACGAATATTCCGACCACAAACAGTTGGTGCGCTTGCTGGCGCACGAGCTCGGCCACGCGCTCGGCCTGGGGCACGTAGAAGATCCAGAAGCGATCATGTACAAGATAAATAAAGGTGAGGGCATGACAGCCGCCACTGCGGATGTAGCGGAACTGGCCAAAACCTGCAAAGCGGGGAAGTAGGCCCCGGGGATCTCTTACCGTGTATCCCCTCCGAATTCTAATAAAACCGTAGCACCCTGCAGCAGCCTCCCGGTGCCTCTCTCCGTAAGCCGGTGGACGGGCCGCCTGCCCCTTTCGCCGAAAGCTGAAAGTCGCGCGCGGATCCTGTCATTGCCGGGGTCCAGCAGCGCGGCGCGCCTGAACTGCGCGGGCGTATGCGCCTTGCTGTAAAGTACCATCGCCGCTACCTGCCCCGTGCCGCGCAGGAGCGCCGCGCAGCCCACAACTATCACCGCAATATTAAGGCGCCGCCTGACGCGCGGCGTAAGCGTGACCGTCCTGAAGGCCGGCGAAGACGCGGCCAGCGCGCCAAAGAGCGCCCAGATTATGAACGAGGGCGCAGGCAGCAGCAGCACGGCGTCGAAGCAGGCGACTATCACGGTTACCAACAGCGCGGCGGCCAGGGCCAGCCCTTCAATATATTCGTCCACGGCGGCGGCCCCGGCGACACGTTTCCACGCGCCGGCCAACAGCCCGCCAAGCAACAGCAGAATAGCCGCCAGTGCCGGGAAGCCGCGCTCGGAGACAATAGCCACCCAGTCGCTGCTTGGCCAGGGGTTTATGGTCGTGCCGCGGTAATAGTCGATAGAGGGATCGAAGTACTCGGCCACCTTCGGGTAAACCACCGCCCAATTGCCCGGCCCTACGCCCAGCAAAGGGTGCGCGGCGGCAATGCGTAGCGTTCTCGCGTACTGAATCAGGCGCCCGTGCCCGCTCCCTTTCTGGTAATTCACCATCCCGGTAACCGTGTCGAGGTACGGGGAATCGCTCTTCCATTCGAGCGTATTCGGCAGCAGCAGCGCGGCTAGTATGCCTAAAACTACGGCCAGCCCGAGCTGCTTCATCCGGCGCGCGAGCTTAGGATCGTTCCAGCGGCCGTGCGCGCGCCAGAACCCGAAAGTCAGCAAGCCCGCGCCGGCGGCCAGGCCCAGGTAGGCCGCGCGCGAGCGTGAAAGCACCAGCGCGCAGGCAATAACCCCCAGCCCCGCGGCCCAGGCTGCCGCTGACCAGGAGCGGCGCGCCTTGACGGCAACCAGCACCAGCGCCGGAACGCAGATAGCCGCCAGGTGCGCCATGAAATTGCGGTTGCCGAATGTTCCCCCCGGGATGCGGTTGAGGCTGAAGAGCTCGCTGTCTACACCGTAGGCCTGTGCCAGCGAGGCCGCGGCGCCGATCACCCCCGCGGCAGCTACGACCGCCACCACTACGCGGCGCTCGCCGTCTTCGGCGGCCGCGCGGGCGGACCAGAATACCCCCGCCCCCGAGAGCGTTACCAGCAGCGCACGCGCGGAAAGCCAGTGGTCGGCCGCGAACAACGCGCTTATAAAACTGAGCGCCAGGTACAGCCCGAACACCAGGTCCAGCCGGCTGAACTCCAGCGCCTTCACGCGGCGGAGCCCCAGCAGCACCAGCCCCAGCGCGGCCGCGTGCAGCGCCAATTCCTTGGGCGCCAGGAAGCGGTCCAGGTCGAAAATTTTATAAGGCGTGGCCACCAGCACCACAAGAATGGCGCCGGCGAAGAAGAGCAAGCGGGAAGCGAGACGGTCGTACATACCAGTAAAACTATATCAAACAAAAAGACCCCGGGAAAGAATAGCTAAAACCCCTTTATGCGGTTCTACGAACTCCCTTTTTAAAAAGTGTTTCTTGCCGCCAATTCACTTTCTCTATCATAAAAATTTGTCCCGGGCGCCATTCTCGGCTGAAAATTTTTATTTACGTCTGGCATTTGTTAAAATCAAAAGAATGATTCCTCCGCTGTTTTCTACCAGGTATGCCGACAGGTTCGTCTCTTGTTTTAAAGAATGGCTTCGGATATTTTCAGAAGGATGGCGTTCTCTTTCCCGTACGGAGCAGGTGTTTTTGCTGACGGTTCTCTTTGTGGGAATATTGTTAAGGGTGCGGCATCTCGGCCGGCCAATGCTGCATGACGAAACCTTCACCTATGAAGTATTCGTAAACCCGGGGATTATACATACGCTTGCCCGATATGATTATCCCAACAATCATATTCTCCACAGTCTGTTCATATATTTCTCCACTCTTTTCAATAACAGCGAAGTATTTATACGGCTTCCCGCCTTTTTCTTTTCTCTCGCTTCTCTGATAATGCTATTTGCGTTCGTCCGAAGGTTTTTCGGAGTTGCCGCTGCGCTTTTTGCCTTATCCTTGTCCGCTCTCTCCTATTCCCAGATCAATTACGCCCATGAAGCGCGGGGATATTCAATGAATATCTTTTTCACCTTGCTTTCCGCGTACGGGATATTCTCCGTCCTCCGTGACCCTCTTGGTAAAACATCCTCATACTGGAAGATGTATGCGGCCGGGGCGGTGCTGAGCCTGTATACGGTGCCGACAACGCTTTTTTATCTTGTTTCGGTCTGGGCGTTCTTTTTGCCTTATCTCTGCCGGCTGAATTCTCGGGACCGCCGCGTCCTGCTGCATGACTGGGTAAAATACCATGCCATAATGATCGGAGCGACACTCCTGCTGTACGCGCCTCCCATAGTCTTCTGGTATTTCTATCCCGACAGAATCTGGTGGCTAGGCGAGTCGACGCCCCAACAACCGATACAGCTCCTGATGTATTTACAGCAAGTGCTCGCCTATCTTTTTTCACCATTTGGCGATGGGAGCCGCATGGCGATGGCCGGCACAGCGGGACTTGCTGTCCTTGGGCTCATTCTGACGACTCATGACGATAAAAAGAAAGGCTTTCTTCTGGCGAGCCTTCTGTTCACGCCGGCTGTTGCCCTTTTGTTTTCCCATAAGATCGTGCCTGAGCGGACTATCCTTTATCTGCAACCGTTCATTTTTATCCTTATCAGCGTTTTTTTAGCCCGCATACAGGTAATCCTGAAGAACAAACTCTCTTCCGCGGTGTTTACGGCGGCTATACTGGCAGGAATTGGACTATCCGGATACAAGACAACTTACGCTGAGTTTATGTCACAGCCAGACCTCTCCCCTAAAATTACCGCTTCGGTACTGAATAAAATTCTCCGGCCTGATGACGCGTATTTTCCCGCCTACGGAATAGACAATAACATCCGTTATTACCTGAGCGACAACAGCAAAGACGTATACATGCGGATGTTTGAATACAAGCGCGACAAGATGCTTAATGCCAAAATAAAGAATGGCTTTCAGAAAATTTATTGTGTTTTTTATGACGCGCCGGATTTTGAAAAAATAACCAGGATTTACAACATAGATCAGGAGATACTACGCCGTAACTATAATCCTTTTATGTTGTATTTTCAAAGCGGCACGGTGAAGCTCTATGTGGCTGAGAGAAAGATATTTCCAGATAAACCGTAAAATTTGTTAAGGAGTTTCCCTAAATGCAATAGTTTGCAGGAAACATAAGAACAAGTATCTCAAGCCCCCCGCAATTAGCCCCTTACGGTGACTCGCTCCCTATAAGTCTTCTCTAGACCCAAATCAACTATACCAAACAAAAAAAACCCGGCAAAACTGCCAGGGTCTTTTGAAATCTCTCCGGGACTAGGATTCGGTCACGGGTCGCTTCCTCGCCGTCGCTCGTCAGCGCCCGCGCCCCCGCCTCCCTGCTACGGCCTGCTGGCCTCGCAGGTCCGGCTTTCGAATCCTAACGCGAGACATAATTATGTCTCGCTGTCCCGGAGCCATAAATATAAAAGCCCCTTAGCAGGGGCTTTTTAAATTTGGCTCCGGGACTAGGATTCGAACCTAGAAAAACGGATTCAGAGTCCGCTGTGATACCATTTCACCATCCCGGAATACTTTTCTATTATATATTTTTTGGGACTTTTAACAAAGGGGGGCGGGCTTGCCGCCTTAAAGAGGTGCAATTTTGTAGAATATAACACGTCAGAGTTGCGTTATCCCAGGTAGACAGAGCGGGGCATAGTGAAATGGTTCTCACGCGTGCTTTGGGTGCATGAGTTCCGGGTTCGATTCCCGGTGCCCCGATAAATTTTCCCCGGTTATTTTATTATCTTCCCTCGGCAACGAGATGGCGAAAGTCATTCCGCCGCCAGCCTGGTTCTTATGCGCCGTAGCGCCGCCGCCGTGCGCGTCCATGATCTGTTTTACCGTGGCCAGCCCCAGCCCTATGCCCCCAACCTCCCGCGTAAGGTAATCCGCCGTCTGGAAAAAACTATCGAAGAGGTGAGGCATATCTACTTCGCTCACGTCCATGCCGCTGTTAGAGAAAGAGAAAACCACCCTGTCCGCCGCGTAATGCGCCCGCACAGCTACACTTCCGCCCTTCTTATTAAACTTCACTGCGTTCACGAGGAGCTGTCTGAAAGCCTCGCCTACCAGGTCCTGAGCCACCGGCACCAGGTAGGCCTCGCCCTCGGATTGAAGTTTGACCTTGATTTCCATGTCGTCATACAGGAATTTAAGACCCTTTGTAGTTTCGGCCAGCAAAGTCCACAGGTCAGTCGGTTTCTTATCCAGCTTCAGGCTGCCTTTGAGCAGGTCGCTGAAAAGCAGCAGCTCGCCTATAGCCAGCTGCAGGTTACGTAGAGCCTTTTCGCTGCAACCCCACAGCTCAAGTTCTTTTTCCTCCTTCAGCTGCTGCCCCAGCAGCTCTGACGAGGCCAGCGCTATGGCCATGGGCGTGCGCAGCTCGTGGTTCAGGCGCGAAAGAAAGGCGTCCTTAACTTTCTCCGAGGATTTTAGCTGCGAATAGGCGGACTCCAGTTCCTGCTTCATCGCCTTCTCGCGTTCAAGTTCTGAGGTAAGTTTGCCCTTTTCGAAAACGTTCCGCACCACGCTAGTAAGGTAATCTATAGAGAAGGGCTTTATTATGTATTCCATTACGCCCGACTTCATTCCTCCTATGGCCGTCTCCAGCGTGGGGTCCGCCGTCATAAGAATTATTCTGGTGTCGGGCGAGATGTTCCGTATCTCCTGCGCCAGCGCCACGCCGTTGCCGCCCGCGTCTATGTTTATATCCGTGAGCACCAGGTCGTAAGTTTTTTTATGAAAAGCGGCGCGCGCCTCGGAGCTGGAACCGGCTTGGTCCACTTCGGTCAGCACTCCCTGCAGCACCTGGGAACAGAGCATGAGCATATCTTCCTCGTCGTCTATGACGAGGGCTGAAGCCTTGATTTTTTCCATATCCCCCCTACAAACTGCGCAGGAACCTTTCAAGCCCGCGCTTGATAGCCATGCCCACGGCTTGCCGGGACCCCTCGTCCAGCAGGAAGGCGCGGCTCTTCTCGGTGTCCCCTATTTCCAGCAGCACCCGGTAGGGCGCCTTATTAACGTTCTCGTCTATGCTGTAAAAAGCCAGCCTGCCGGTAGCGGCGCAGCGGTAATTATTGCGGCCGGCGGAACTGTCCAGGTGAGTACCGCGGTTCTCAAGGTCGGTGGCGCGGGCAATTTCCTCTATAAGGATGTTGGAGAGCCTGCGGTTCTGTTCCATCAGGGAATCGCCGTCGTGGATATAACCCCACAGCGCGTGCCGCCCGGTGCCGGAATTGTTATGCACCCCGATGAATACCAGCGGCGAAATGGCGTTGGCCTGCCTGAGCTCCCAAGCGTAGCCGGAGAGCCTGCCGTCCTCTACGGCCGAGGTGTGGGCGATAAGGGTGTTGGTGCCGGTATCCGCGTGGTGCAGGCCCGGCTGAAAATAGCTCCACACCTTGTGTTCGTCATAGTGCGGCGCCGCCAGCATAGCGTACTGCACCATGGCGTCGGCAGTCCTGGCCTCGTTATAGTTTTCTCCGGTATCGCTCTGGTGCGAAGGCTGAAACACTACCACGGTCGACGTGGAAACTTCGGCGCAAAACGCGGGCCGGGCCAGCGCCAGCAGCAAGCTGATAAGCAACATAAATATTTGTCCTTCCCCTGCCTACACCTTATGACTTTTTTAGCCAAAACTCAAGACCGCCGGCGGCCTTGCGGGCCTGCGGCGGCAGAACCTAACCTTGCCCCTGTTACTGGCCCAGGAGCCCGGACATAAGAGCTTTATCCGCAGGCTTTGCCCCGAGCCAGACCTTAAAAAGTGCGTCCGCGAAATCCTTGCCTTCGATGATCCCCGCGGTCTTGCCGTTAGCCTGTACTTCGAGCTGGCCGGGGCGGTAGGTAAAGACCAGCCTGTCGCCCTTTTTCACGTCTGGGATCAGCGCGCCGAACTTCTTGATGCGCTCCTTAAGCGCGGACAGCGCGTCACCGGCGTTATTGTCGAAACCTTCGGAGATGGCCTTGGCAACGTCCTCGCCGGACACGGAGCGGACGAAAACCAGTTCAATGCGCTTCAACTGCTCGGAGGAGGCTATCTCCATACCGTCCTGCGAGGTTTTTTCCAGGTAAAGCCCGGCGACATAAACTTTAAAAACCACCTTGGTGCGCACGCCCATGCCATTCAGCGTAAGAGTTTTACCGTCCAGCTGCATGGCGGCCGGCATTGTAACGCCTTTAAGCGTTCTTGACGCTTCGGCGGCAGAAAGGCCGCAGGGCAGAGCTAAAAGCATGAACAGCGCGAAAGTTTTCATAGGTCTCCTTAAAATAGCTAACGTCTTCCCTCGTAGAAAACACCCAGGCGCTTGGGCTCCCTCACCGAACTGAACGGGCGCAGCAGGAACAGGAATGCCTGCGCCATAAGTTCCCAAAAACCGTATAGCAGGAACTTACGCCCGGAACTGCGGTGCGGGGCCCTGGTTATTATCGCAAAACGAAGGCCCCGGGCCAAGCCCCAGCGGCGCAGCGCCAGGCTGAGCTCCAGTTCCTCCCCGGCGTAAAGCAGCGGGCTGAAGCCCCCCGCCGCGGCAAAGGCGTCCCGGCGGCAGAACAGGAAAGAACCGGGGGCCAGGCGGAAAAGGCGGCATAGTCCGTTCACCAGGCCTGTCAGCGCCCTGCCCCAAAGAGGCGGCGGCGGGTCGAAAGCTATTAGAGCCCCGCCGCCGGCGCAACCCCCGGAGCGCATCAATGCCAGGGCTTCACCCAGCGTGGCCGACGAAAGCTCAGAATCCGCATCGATAAAAAGTAGCCACTCCCCGCCGGCCGCGGCCGCGCCCAGGTTGCGGGCCCGGGCTATCTGGTTGTGCGGCTCAAAAACCACCCTGGCCCCCCGCGCCGCCGCTATAGCGCCGGTGGCGTCCGTGGAGTTATTGTCGCAGACTATCACCTCATGCTCCGCGCCGCCGCCGGCCGCGGCGAACGCCGCGTGCACGCTGTCCAGGCACGCGCCTACAAGTTTTTCCTCGTTAAAGGCGGGGATGACCACCGAGACTTTCATTACGGCATCATATATATTAAAACAAGGCTTTTCAATTTTGATAGGATTTAATCTATTCTCGATATGGTACATTTTTGTGAAGATTTCGATACTACTACTAACAGGACTTACGCTTATGGCCGCTAAAACCCAAGCCATGGACCAGGCCCCCTCTATGCCCCGGTCGTGGACCCTTGTTAACTTCCTGCCGGACGATTTCAGCGGCGCCGCCCTGAAGAACCTGGAGCCGGCCGGTTTCCCGGGCGGAGTCTTCCAGGTTGCAGACTCCAGCCGCCCCGCCGCGCTGACCTCCCAGGAACTTACAGCCATCTTCCCTTTCGACGAACTGTTGCTCTCCGCCGACGCGCTTTTCCCCGGCGGGGGCGCGCTGCAGGCGGAAGCCCAGATTAAGACCGGGACCGGCTGGAGCCCCTGGTTCAGCTTCGGTTCATTCGGACCAGGGTCCGCGCAGGCCAGCGTAAGGGACCAGCAGAACGACTTCGGTCGGATGGACGTGGACGTGCTAAAGCTTAAAGCCAGAGCCGCGGCCTTCCGCTACCGGCTCACTTTTTCGCCCTCCAATGGCAAACCGCAAGTGCTGCGCCTGGCCGCCGCGGCCTACAGTGATTCCTCGGCCGCGTATAACCCGGCCGAAGCTGCGGCAAAACAGCCGGATTTCAAGCCCGTGAAACTTGCGCTGCCTCGCTACTCGCAGATGATGCAGCAGGTCAACTATGCCGGCGACATCTGCAGCCCGGTCTCCCTGGCCATGGCCTTCAACTGCCTGGGGGTCAAGAGCGGACCGCTGGACACCGCCGCGGCCGTGCTGGACTCCACCGAGAACATTTACGGCAACTGGTTCCTCAACACCGCGCACGCCGGGTCCCGCGGACTCTACGCCTTTATCGCCAGGCTGAACTCGCTCGAAGAAGCGCGGGCTTTTCTGGCCGCCGGCGCCCCTGTGGTAGCCAGCGTCACGTTCGGCCCCGACGAGCTGAAGAATTCCCCCCTTAAGAAGACCAAGGGACACCTGCTCGTAATAACCGGCTTTGACGCCAGGGGAAACGTGATAACCAACGACCCGGCCGCCCCGGAAGAAAAAACAGTGGAACGGGTGTACGACCGCGCGCAGTTCTCGGCGGCCTGGCTTAAGAACAAGTTCGGCACCAGTTATATCCTGGCGAAGGACCTTAACGCTTTCCTGGCGGTGAAAGGCAAAATGGCCGAATTCTACTCCATGCCGCCCGCCGACCCCGCCGAGCGCGCCAAACTCATAGAAAGCCAGCTGCTCACCAACGAGCACGTGGAACTGCTTGAAGTAAGCGGCGCTTGGGCCAGGGCTGTAGCCACGGAACAGCACCGCCAGGCCAAAGAAGGCAAGACCATGGCCCCTTACGAGGGCTGGCTGCCGCTGGCTTCGCTGGCGTTCAGCCTGCCGCTGGCGCCCACCGCGGTGGTAAGGACAAAAACCTCGCCCACCGGCGACGGAGACCTGTCGCTGGGAGTAAAATTGCGCATTATCGGCCCCGCCAAGGGCGGCGTCTCCAGGATCCTGCTCGGTGACGGCCGTACCGGTTTACTGCCCGGCAAAGACCTGAACCCGCTCCCGCAGAAGGCCAGGCAGGAAGACCTGCGCCCGAAGATACTGGCTACCGCCCGCCTGTTCCTGGGCGATAAATATTACTGGGGCGGCCGCTCGGCCTGGGGCATAGACTGCTCGGGGCTGGTTAATATTTCCTACCGGGCCTGGGGCCTGGACCTGCCGCGCAACGCCGACGACCAGTACGCGGCTACCAAACGCGTAGCCAGGGAAAACCTGAAACCCGGGGACCTGATCTTCTCCGCCGACGCGGCCAAACCCGGCAAGATAAACCACGTGATGCTATACGCCGGGGCCGGGAAACTTATAGAAGCCACCGGCGACAGCAACTCGGTGCGCGAAGTTAGCTTTAAGGAAAAATTCGGAGCCGACTTTGCCAAAGTAAAACAGGGCGCGCTGGTGAATGGCAAGAAGATCTTCTTCGGCAGGATCCTAAAATGAACGGCCCAAAAACCATAGCGGCAATGCTGAAAATACTAAAGAAATCTTACCCGGACGCCACCTGCTCGCTGAACCACGTAAATCCTTTCGAGTTGCTGGCCGCCACTATTCTTTCGGCGCAATGCACCGACGAAAGGGTGAACCTGGTCACCCCCGCCCTCTTCAAAAAATACCCGGGCCCCGCCGCAATAGCGAAGGCGCCGCTAAAGGACCTGGAGCTGCTGGTTCATTCTACCGGCTTCTACAAAAACAAGGCCCTCTCCATTAAAGAGGCCTCGGCGGCAATTGTTAAGAATTTCGGCGGAAAAGTGCCCAAGAGCATGGACGAGCTGCTTACGCTGCGCGGCGTGGCCCGCAAAACGGCTAACGTAGTGCTGGGCACGGCCTACGGCATAGCGGCCGGCGTGGTGGTGGATACGCACGTAAAGAGGGTGGCCTTTCGCCTGGGGCTTACTAAGGAAACTGACCCGGGCAAGATAGAACAGGACCTGATGAGCCTGATCCCCAAAGCGGACTGGATTTGGTTCGCGCACTCACTGGTGCTGCACGGCCGCGCCGAGTGCGACGCGCGTAAGCCGCTCTGCAAAGAATGCCCGCTGCAAAAGCTCTGCCCCAAGAACGGCGTGAATCTGCAGGAAACATAAGAGCGATTATCGCTTCTCTTCCCGTTAGAACCTTCCCTTTTCCTTGGTTGATAAATTTGCGCGCGCGCTTCCCCTACCGCTATAATACAACCTGCGTACGTGGACTACACTTTCAATGTGACTGCGGACACTATCTTGTGCCGTATCAGGCGTTATGCGTATAAGACGGCCATTTCCAGCTTGCATTGCGGACAGATAAGCGGGAGGACAGCCACACCCGGTCCGTTTCTTTTACCACCTTTGAGACCAGCAGCGGCCGCAGCGGAGACCTGGGCGCCAGCGCGCCATACTAGTGGAGTAGTCCTTTGTACCTACAATATTATAGGCCTTTGGCTGCTTATACCGGAGATTGGATTCTTATACAATAGTAGTAGTAGTTGAATTGAATCTGCCAAGGGGAATTACAAATATGGTTCTTATAACTGAAATGTCTAGGTCAAGAATTTTTGCTGCTTTACTGTTGTGTGCCGCGCTTTCCCCCGCTATAGCAGGGGCCCAGAGCACCCTGCCGGACGTCTTCTCCGGCGCGCCGCAAACCGACATTCTGGCCGCAATCAGGTCCATAGCTTTCACCAATAGCTCTCAGCCTGCCGCTACGCGCGAGTCCGATCCCTATCCGTCCACATATTGGAAAGGCGACCTGTGCGGCAATGCCGGCTGCTCCGTGTGGCGTTCTGACTCCGGCGTCACCTGGCAAAGCCACAACTGCGGCAACTCCGGATGCTGGGCCTGGAGTTCTTACTCCGGCAACAGGTGGGATTGCAAATTCGGATCATTCAGCAATGCCGGCTGCAGGGATTGGGTTTCTGATATAGGTGTTTCCTGGTCCTGCGATATAAACTCTACCAGTGAAGCAGGCTGCAGAGAATGGAAGTCCAATACCGGTGTGGTATGGACCTGCGAAATTAATCACATGAGCAATGCGGGCTGCAACTCCTGGATATCCAACTCCGGCATCCAATGGCGCGGCGGATTTAACGCCTGCAGCAACGCCGGCTGCACTGCCTGGAACGCGAGCGCTCCTGACAACACCTTTCTTCCTTTCTTTGTCCAGATAAATTACGACTTCCTGAACTAAAGGCTTCGTTACCTGTATAGGGGCCATATCTGGTCTTATGGCCTTCAGCAGCTCAAGCCCGCCACAGGCTTCTTAACCGCATAGCTCAGTAAATATAAAGACCCGGGACGGCCCGGGTCTTTTTATTTACGGCGGCACGCCTATACGTTGGTGATGTCCTGAAAGATTATGCCCGCGCCGATGTTCTTGCCGTCGACGCCCTTGATGTTGATGGAACTGTAGCCTATTACCTTTTCCTTACCGCCAATCTTACACTTGAATTCCTGGCGCCGCACGGTTTTGTTCTGTTTGAGCACGTCGCCGATAACCCCTACTATGTCGGGGCAAAGTTGGAAGAGCTCCACCACCGGCTTGTTCAGGAACTCCTGCCCCACCTCGAAAATCTCGGAAGCTTTGGGGTTGAAGAAGATCACCCGGCCGTCCAGGTCGGCGCCTATGAAGCCGCCCGAAAGGTTGTTGATGGTGCTTTCCCCCTTCAGGTTAAGCTGCTTTATGGTGGCTTCCAATTTCTTTATATAAACGTCACGCGCCACCAGCGCGGTCAGTACCGCGGCGGTCTTCAGGTCGGCTTCGGTGAAAGCCCCGGAAACGGAATTTATAAACTCAGCCACGCCCAGCAGCTCGCCGTTGGCCATGGCAGGCACGGCTATTACGGTCTTAGTCTTGAAGCCGGTGCCGTGGTCCACTTTTTTGGTAAAGAGCGGGCTGGTTTCGGCGTCGTTTACCAGCACCGGTTTTTTAGAGTCGGCGCAGAAACCCACCACGCCCTGGTAGGCAAAGCTTACCCCCACCAGGTCGCCGCCCACCGGGCCTATGCTGGCGCGGAAGGTCAGGCGGTGTTTGGCCTCTTCGGTCTCGAAGAAACTGGCGGCATGGCAGTTGAGCAGGCCGGCGCCCTTGCGCACCAGGTAGCCCCACAGCGCGTCCTCGCCCTGGGGCCGCTCAGCCGCCAGGTCGTCTATAAACTTAACAAGCAGATCGGCAGCGTCGTTCATTTTTTAACCTTTTTAGGCTGGGGTTGCACATGAAAAAAATTAAGCACGCCTTCGGCGGCGGCCGAGGCCAGCTGTTCCTGAAAGGCTGGCGCGTTAAGCTGCTCTTCCTGGCGCGGGATTATCATATAAGCGTTCTCGATCAGGGCCGCGGGCATCCAGGTGGGCCGGACCACCAGGTAATCCCCGTAGCGAAGCCCCTCGTCGGGCAGCGGGATATCCTTGCGGTAGGCGGCGTGCAGCGCGGCGCCCAGCGCCCTGCTCTGGCGCTGGGAATAATACACGGAAAAGCCGCGCGGCTGGGAGAAAGGATCTTCGCCGTCGCCGATGGCGTTATTATGCAGGCTGATGAAGAGGTCGCCGCCGAGGTCCCTGGCGAGCTTAGGCCGGTCGGCAAGTTCAACGTTCTCTTCGCCGTTGCGGGTCAGCTGCACGTTCGCCCCGAGGTCCGTGAGCTTTTTCTTTAGCTTCTGGGCCAGCGCCAGGTTAATATTTACCTCAAAAGTTTCCATCGGCCCCACCGCGCCGTCGAGCGTGCAATGGGCGGAAGCGGGCAGCGAACTGTAGCGGACGCTCTGCAGCGGCAGCCTTACGTTATTGTCGCACTTAAGATAAACGGAATGCCCCGGATCGAGGACCACCGTTACCCCGGAGAGCGGGCGCGGCCAGGAGAGCGCAGCCTTGGGGGCCGACCGCAGGTCCACCTGCAGCGCCCTGGAGCCAGTGGAATAGGAGACATTGTAGCCCCACAGAGCCCCGGGAGCGGTTTCGAAAACTATTTCCACGGTGTTGGAGGCGGCCTGCCTGAAGGCTACGTTCTTCACCAGCGTGTCGGAGGAATCGTAGACCACGTAGTTGGTATGCAGGTTGGCGTAGTAAAGTGTAACGCGCAGGCCGGTCTCCAACGCCTCGGCGGTGAAGGGCACTTTTTCGTACAGCGCTACGGAGGCGGAAGAACCCGTGTCGGTCTTCTTGAATTTTATGGAGCCGGTCTCGGTCTGATAACCGAACGGGTAGGGCAGCCCCTGGGAGGCCTGCACCTTGGAATCTTCAACCCAGGCGTCAAGGTCCTGAGCCAGGCTGATCCTGCGCAGACCATTGACCCGACCGGTAGTTACCAATTTTACGCCTTTGGGCAGGAACATCAGGTAGCCCCCGTCGGGCGCGTTCCGGAGCACCACGGTGTCGGTGGAGGTTTCCAGTATAGCCGGGGTTTTAATTATCCGGACCTTCCCCTTGGCCTTGGCCGAGGCGCCGTGCGCGAATAGGCCGGCCTTGAACCGGGCCGAGGGGGTAAATTCCGCTGCCTGGTCCGAGGCCTTTACCCTGTAAGAACCGTAATATCTGCCGGAACCGGCCGGGAATTCCGGCAACGGCTCGTCCTCCGCAAGTTTGCCGAGGGAGAACACGGCTTCCCTGCCGGGAGTGCCGCTG
>JBBRDG010000004.1:0-85442 GCA_038204165.1 Elusimicrobiales bacterium | reverse complement strand
CGATCACGGGCATTCCCGGTCACTTCATCGAGGGCGTCGTGTTGCGCGACATCCGCGTCGAGGTGCTCGGCCAGGGCACCGCCGCGCACGCGGCGAAAGCCGTGCCGGAAAAAGAAAAAGCCTATCCGGAAAACCGCATGTTCGGCGACTCGCTGCCCGCCTACGGCCTCTACGTCCGCCACGCAAAAGGGATCACGCTCGACAACGTGCAGTTCACGCTGCGCAACCCGGACGCGCGCCCCGCCCTCGCCTTCGAAGACGCGCACCAAGTCGACATCCGCCACCTCCGCGCCGCTCCGCCCACGCCCGCCGCACCGCTCCTGCGGATCAACCACGGTTCGGATTTCGCCATCGCCGGATTCCGCACCGCGCAACCGCTCGCACAGTTCGCCCAGATCGACGACACCGCGCCGGACGCCGTGGCATATTTCGGCAACGACTTCTCCCGCGTCGAGCGGGTCAGCAACGTGAGCGCCACCGTTCCGCGATAAACCCGCTTACGAGTCCCGCGCCGAATCCGGCGAGGTGCGCGCCGATATCCACCCGTGCCGCGCCGCCGCCCGCACCGTAGAGCGCGAACACGATCACGCCCGAACCCAGCGCGACAAACATCGCGCGCCCGCGCTGCCGCCGATCCGCGCGCACCAGCACGCCGAGCATGCGGCCGGTGAGCAGGCCCAGCCCGGCGAAGATCGCCGTCGACGCCCCGAGTGAGCGGTAAGGTTCCGGATACGCCAACGCGGCGACCGCCAGATTCGCCGCCATCGCCGAGACTGCCACGAGCGCCCAGCCGACGGCGCGCCCCATCGTCTTCAGCACGGCCGTAAAAAGAAAGATGCCACTCAGCGCATTCGAGATCACATGCGCGCCATCGCCGTGGAGAAACAGCGCCGTCGCGACGCGCCACCATTCGCCGCGCTCGAAGATCGCCGCCGCATCGAGCGCCCCGCGCTCGGCCCATTCCGGTCGTGTGCCTTGCAGATGAAACACCACGAGCACCGTGAGCGACCACAGCAGCGGCGTGATGAGATCGGTGCCATACGTCGTCGTCTCCACCACTGGTTTCGGCGGCCAGTCGATACTCTCGCGGTCATACCGCGCGAGCTGTTCGCGAACCCGCGCCGCCGCCTCCGCCTCGACGAACAACCGCTGCCCCTCGGGCGAGGGCACGAGCCAGTAGGGCCGGCCCAGCGCGAGCACCACGAGTCCATGATCGGCCCCGTCACGAGTCGTCGCATACATGCCCGCCTCCACCAAATCGGTGGGCATCTCGTCCTCGGCGACAGGTGCGATGGGCTCCGTGAGTGACATGGCCGCCACGGTAGTCAGGGGCGACCAAAGCGCCACCGCGGTTTTGCCCGCACCGGTCCAGTCGCCTCACGGTTCCCAACGAAGGGCCGTTACACCCCCGCCGCCAACTCGTAAACTTCGACCAAAGCCGCACCGGACAAACCGCCGGCACCGCTGACGACTGCCGAGTAGGAACCGGGCGCGAGTGTCAACACCACCGCCGCATCCTTGCTGCCGGCCTCCAGCGCAAACGCGCCGCTCGCCGCCGACGCCGCCGTGACCTCGGCCGCCGACGCCTGCCAACCGTCATTCTGCGCGACGAGGCGGTCACCTTGAAAAACCGTCAGCGTCGGGGTCTCAAGCACACCGGTGACGCCAAACTTGGCCAGCGCCGGACCGACGCCGCGCACCAACACCCGGCGGGACGCGGAGCCCTTCACCGGCTTTATTTTCGGTACTGGCCTGATAGCTTTGTCGCTCTCTCGCAGTCTTCCGCTGGCCGCTTTTTCCATAGCTTTCGCCAGTTTCGGGATGATAAGCCAGATGGCTTCCTCCAATACGATCATCCAGACGGTAGTGGACGACGATAAGCGCGGCCGGGTCATGGCCATTTACGCTATGGCCTTCATGGGGATGGCCCCGTTCGGCAGCCTGCTGGCGGGCTGGCTGGCCAGTCGCCTGGGCGCGCCGCACACCATAATGATAAGCGGCGTTATGTCCATGGCCGGGGCGCTGGCTTTCTTTACCCGCCTCGGTGAAATACGGGTGAAAGTGCGCCCTTTTTACGAACGGGCGGGGATATCCCCGGAAGTAGCGGCGGGCTTACAGTCCGCTACCGCGCTGACCTCTCCGCCGGAGGACTAGCTTTCACCGTCATGTGCCTGCGGGGTTATTTTTTGTAGAATTACAGTATGGAAAAACGCGAAAGGGCGCTGCTCTCCGGAGATATAAAAAACATTCTCAAGAACGTTGCCCGCACGCTTTACCTTAGCGTAAAGATAATGCCCGAACCTGTTAAGTCCTCTATGGGTATGGGTTACCTGCTCTGCCGAGTAATGGATACGGTGGTGGACGACCCCGGCATCGGGGCGGAGGACAAACTGGAGATTCTCCGGCTTATGCGCGGCCTGGATAAACGCGCTAACGCCGATCAGGCCGTCGAAAAGGTGCGCGGCCTGTCACAGCATGCCGGCAAGCCAGCCGAGAAAGAACTACTGCTCAAATTTTCCAAAATACTTTCTATTTATGAAAAATTTCCGGAAGAGGACAGGAGTCTTTTTTCCGAGCTTCTCGA
Source organism: Elusimicrobiales bacterium (assembly GCA_038204165.1). GTDB lineage: Bacteria > Elusimicrobiota > Elusimicrobia > Elusimicrobiales > UBA9959 > UBA9959. The sequence goes on along the minus strand of JBBRDG010000004.1, from coordinate 82,858 downwards.
CGGTGTCGCCGAAGGGATGGAGATGGACGTGCGCACCTTCCCGGGAGGGACGCCAAAGGCATTCGGGACCGCGGCCGAGCTTGAGCGTTATTGCGCGCTTATAGGCGGGGCGCCAGGCATCTTCTGGGCGCGGCTTTATCGCGCGGCCATACGCAATTCTTCCAGGGCGGGCGCTAATTTTCCTTCGGAAAAGGACGCCGAGATGATAGGCTCGGCCCTGCAGATTACGAATATTATTAAAGACATTGCCGCGGACCTGCGCATAGGCCGCTGCTACATCCCCCAGGAGAACCTGGATAAGAAGAACATGAAGCCCGCCGACTTGCTCCTGCCGGCAAACATGGAGCGCCTGCGCGATCTTACGGCAGGCTGGATGTGCTGGGCCGTGGACCGGCTGGACCAGAGCGAGGCTTTTGTGGCCGCGATTCCCAAGACCGAACTGGCGCTGCGGGCCGCGGTTATTTGGCCTGTTTACTGGGCTATGGATACCCTGGAGGAAGCCTCCCACGCCAACCTGCTCGATCCGGCCGCGCGCCCGCACATAAGCCGCAACCGGATCTATTCCACCATCGCCGCCACCCCGCCGCTCCTGCTCAGTAATACCGCTTTCGCCCGCGGTTACCGTTTCCGCAGGGAAACGCTGATCGTCTCGCTGACCGGTGGACATTTCGAAGGGAAGGCTTTATGAAAAAAACATTTATTTTCCTGGCCGCGCTGGCCGTCATCAGCGGCTGCTCCCGGCCTTTACAGCCCGCGGAGAGGGAAGAGGCCCGCCGGGCGGAACTCGAGCTTCAGTCGGTAATGGATATGGTCTCCACCAGACAGATCCGGCCGATAGAATTCGAACTCGGTTCCTCCAGGCTTCTCCCTTCTTCCTTCCAGCTCCTGGACCGTGTGGCGAGCGTGCTGCTCGGCCATAACCACCTCAAGCTGATAGTGTCCGGCCATACCGACGACACAGGCTCCGATGCTTTTAACGAGCAGCTCTCCCTGGAAAGGGCCGGCTCCGTAAAGATGTACCTGGTGAAGAAAGGCATCTACCCGGAATCTGTCAGGGTGTATGGTTATGGTTCCAGGGATCCCGCTTTAAAGGAAGATTCGGAGAAGGCCCGCGCCCTTAACCGGCGCGTGGAGTTTCGCATCACCACCCGCGACTGGAGCACCGTATATTAAAAAGAGCAGCGCGCTAAAAAGAAAAGCCCCGGGAAAGTTCCCGGGGCTTCTCTTTGCGGCTGCCGTCTTTAAAGGCCGTATTCAAACCGTCTGTACTTGTAGGCGAACTTGCCGGGTTTCCCGGCTTTGCGGGGAGTGTCACTCCACTGGAATTCACAGTCGCGGATGCGCACCATGTCTCCTTCTACCGCGCCGGCTTTTCTGAGGGCTTTGTCCAGGCCTATCGTCCTGAAGACGCTGTGCACCCTTTCCCAAGAGTCGGGTTGGGCGAAGTTGGTCATGGAGATCAGCTTCTCTATCCTTGCCCCGGTTACGTTGAACACGCCTTCAGTGTCTATCGCTACCTTAAACCCTTTACCTACGGGCCCGCCGGGCCCGACTGGTTCTCCCGCGGCGGCCTGGTAAAGTTCCTCTTCCTTGATGGTAGGCAGCAGCTTGATGACATGGTCCAGCAGGCGGCTGAGGCCTTTTCCGGTGACGGCTGAGATAAGGAATATTTCCCTTTTTTTAAATTTCTTCTGGAGCGTTTCCAAAACCTTAACCGATTCCGGCAGGTCGGCTTTGGTTACCACGAGGATTGTGATCTTCTTCGCGAGCAGAGGATGGTAGTCTTTAAGTTCCTTCTCAATCACGCGTACGGCCTTTTCCGGCTTCATGGCGCCGAAGCCGCGCGGGTCCACCAGGTGGACCAGCAGTTTGGTGCGCAGGATGTGTTTCAGGAACGTGACGCCCAGGCCCTTGCCCTCGTGCGCGCCTTCGATCAGGCCGGGGATGTCCGCGGCCGCGAAATTTTTGCCCTTGTGGTTTACCATACCGATATTCGGGTTCAGCGTGGTGAAGGGGTAATCGGCGATCTTGGGCCTGGCCGAGGAGATGACCGACAGCAGCGTGGACTTGCCGGCGTTGGGCATGCCTACCAGGCCAATGTCCGCCAGCACGCTCAGTTCCAGCCTGGCTTCGAAATCGTCGCCGGGCTCGCCGTTCTCGGAGATCTTGGGCGCGGTGTTGAAGCGGGTCTTGAAAGCTGTGTTGCCGCGGCCGCCGCGGCCACCCCTGGCCACCATGAAGCGCTGGCCGTCCTCTTTGAGGTCCACCAGTACCGCGCCGTCCCGCCTGACCACGGTGCCGCGGGGGACGTAGATAGACTTGTCTTCGCCGTTGGAGCCGTCCTTGCGGTTGCTCTGGCCTTTGCAGCCGTCAGTGGCGGTGATGTGGGGGTGGGAGGCCACTTCGGAGAGCGTGGTGATGTTGCTGGAGGCTTCCAGCCAGATGCTGCCGCCCTTGCCGCCGTGCCCGCCATCGGGGCCGCCGTAAGGGATGAACTTCTCCCTGCGGAAGGAGGAGGCGCCGTTGCCGCCATTGCCTGCTTTGAGGTAGATGTGGGCGGTATCGATGAAGCCCGAAAATATGCGGTGGTCCCGGATTTTAGTCGTGGTCATAATGCTAATAAAAAACCTCCTGAACGCTTGAGGCACCCAGGAGGCTTTTTCCTTTTGGAGGGGTTATTTCGTCGAGGGATAAACGCTGATTTGCTGCTTGCCGCGTTTTACCCACTCGAAGGTAACTACGCCGGTGACTATCGTAAAGAGGGTGTCGTCCGAAGCCCTCCTGACGTTCTCACCGGGGAGGAACTTGGTGCCGCGTTGGCGAACCAGGATCTCACCCGCGTTGACGGTCTGCATGCCGTAACGCTTCACACCAAGGCGCTGGCCCTGACTGTCGCGCCCGTTACTGCTGGAACCCTGTCCTTTTGTATGCGCCATAAAATAAACCTCTGTTGTAAAAGCTGGTGACGGCCCTTGCGGAAGCGCCTGCCAACAAACGGCCAAAAACTATGCCAACTGGATATCTTTAACTTCTATCTCAGTCAGTTCCTGGCGATGACCCGAGCCTTTTTCATAGGCTTTCTTAGTTTTCTTGCGGAAAACTATGAGCTTGGGGCCTTTAAGATGCCGGACAATCCGGGCGGTAACTTTGGCAGAGGGAGACTTGGCGACCGTGGCGCTTTTTTCTTCCTGCGAAGCTGACCACAGAGCCTTGAAGGTCACTTCCGCGCCTTCTTTGTCCGTGAGCTTTTCAACCTGCAGGATTTCACCAGGGACTACCCAGTACTGCTTGCCGCCTGTTTCAATTATTGCGTACATAGTATGTATATGATATCAAAAAAAAATCGGCCTGGCAAATAAAACTTTTTGTTGGGGGGGAGAAATCTGGCGGCGCTATACTGTTGCTTACAGTTATTATACCAAATCAACACGGCCGTCCGGGCGGGACTTCTCTACTTCCGGGCCATGGGGCCCAGCCGGGCCTGGGCCTTCGGCCACTTACACGCCGCCGCTTTTTATTCCATACTATAAGCATGAAATCTAATGGCACCATGATGGAGGGTTCAATGAAAGTAACCAGCGTGTTTTTTGCGGCGGTTTCTGCGTTCATATTTTTGGGAGGAGCGGCCCGCGCCGCGGACAACACTCTCCTCGCGGTAAACAAACCCGCAAGAACTGAACTTTCTCTTAAGACCTCGGAACTTGCCGTCAAGACTACGGCCCAGATAAACGCCGAGGCGCCGGTCTCCGACGATTTTGATGTCCTTAGCACCGTGAACGACCCGTTGTACCGCGAGGGCTCCAAAGAATTCCTGGAGCAGGTTTCCAGACTGGACGCGGTGCAGAACGGCACAGCAGAAAAGCCGGTGAAGAAAGCGCCGCTCAAAGAGGCGCTGCGCGACGCGCCTAATTCCCGGGTTCCCGCCGCCGCAGTGGCGCCGGTGAAATTGTCGCCCGTGATAAAAAAGTCCAGGCTGATGAAAATCATCCCCGCGGATCCGGTCAAAACGAAGCATACTCTTTAAAACTTGTCTTCTGTCCCGAAAGAGCCCGCAGCAAAGCGGGCTCTTTCCGTTCCCGGCTGTTTTGCTTTAGCCGCGGATAAATATTAGAATAGAGTTGTAACTTCCGGAGGAAATTATGATAAAAGATATCGCCGAGCTTTTTATACAGCCCGTAATTAACATCTGGGACAAGCTTTCTTCGTACGTCCCAAGCCTTGTCGCCGCTTTCATCTTCATCCTGTTCGGGCTTTTTATCGCCAGGGTGGTCAGCTCGGTCCTGGAGAAGTTCCTGCGCCGGATCAAACTTGATGACTATACCAGCAGCGTAGGGATAAACGAGCTGCTAATCCGTTTCGGCTTCGGCAAGTCCTTCTCCCGCATGCTGTCTTTCGTAGTCTACTGGGCGTTGCTGCTGGTCTTCTTTGTGACCGCGGCCGACATCCTCAGCCTGACTGCTATTTCCGATATCCTGCGCCGTTTCGTTATAGAGTTCCTGCCCAAGATGACGGCCGCTATCTTTATAGCTTTCGGCGGCCTTATGCTGGCGCGCTTTCTGGGAGACGTAGTGATGAACTCCGCGATAGCCAACAACCTCAAAGGCGGGCGGTCCCTTTCCAGGATCGTCAACTTCGTCATTATCGTCTTTACCGTAATCGCGGCTATAGAACAGCTGGGCATCAAGATGAAGATGATCATCGGAGGCCTGAACATCCTGCTGGCTTCGCTGGGCCTCGCTTTCGCGATCGCCGTGGGCCTCGGCGCCAAGGATATCGCGCACGATATTCTTAAGGGCCTTCTCACCGAGACCAAGGAAGAAAAGTAACGGCCCGCGTTACCGCGGAAAAAGAAGAAGCCCCGGAGAGATCCGGGGCTTCTTCGTTTCTGCCTGGCTGTGCCGTCAGTCCAGGTAGTCCCTGAGCATCTTGCTGCGGGACGGGTGGCGGAGCTTCCTGATGGCCTTGGCCTCGATCTGGCGCACGCGCTCGCGGGTAACGCGGAAGATCTTGCCCACTTCCTCCAGGGTCCTGGGGTAGCCGGTCTCGATGCCGAAGCGCAGCTTGATGATCTTGGCTTCGCGGTCGGTCAGCGTGTCCAGAATCTTGGTGACCTCGCGGCGGCGCAGCAAGTCCAGCGCGGAATGCGAGGGGGGAAGGCCCGTCTTATCCTCGATGAAGTCCTCTAGGTGGGAGTCCTCGTCCTCGCCTAGCGGGGTGGACAGGGAGAGAGGGTCCTGCATGATCTTCAGGGCGTTCTTCACCTTGTCCATCGAGATATGCATGTGCTTGGAGTACTCTTCAATCTGCGGATCGCGGCCGTACTCCTGACGGTATTTGCGCGTCACCTTCATCAGCTTGGAGACCAGCTCCTTCATGTGCACCGGGATGCGGATGGTGCGGGCCTGGTCGGCGATGGCGCGGTTTATGCTCTGGCGGATCCACCAGGTGGCGTAGGTGGAGAATTTGAAGCCGCGCTTGTATTCGAATTTCTCAACAGCCTTCATCAGGCCAAGGCCGCCTTCCTGGATCAGGTCGGATAGTTCCAGGTTGGAGTTCACGTGCTTCTTGGCGATGGAGACGACCAGGCGGAGGTTCGCCTTGATCAGCTTCAGCTTGTCCTGCAGGATCTGGTCCTCTAGGAACGTAATCTTGTCGTTCAGCGACATGAAGTCGTCGGGGTTAATAGGTAGCGTGCGTACCAGGTGGTGCTCGCGTTCCTTAACCGCTTTAATGTTCTCAAGGGCGGCCTCAACTTCGGCGGGGTTGTAGCCCCACTTGGACTTGAAAGCGCCAGGTTTCATCTTGCCGCGGCCGACCTGCTCGTGGTCGGCCTGCAGTTTCGTCAGGTCGCCGTAGACCTTCTGGTACTTTTCGAGTTCCAGGCGGTACTCGCGGATCTTGTGCGCGAGGTTCTTGATCTTGTTGGTCAGGCGCTTGATCTTTTCCTGGTTCAGGTTCAGGTTGATGATGCTCTTTACTATACCCTTGCGCTTCTTGTCGATCACCGAAGCTATCTGCTTGCGGGTCTCGTTGGGAAGGTTGGGTTTGGCGGCTTTCTCCGCTAGCTTCGCTATTTCCTTCTCGGTGCGGGTGATCAGCTGCGCGATGTTCTTCATCTTGCGCTTCATCGCGGAGAGTTCCTGGTTGGACTTGCGGCCGCGGGGCATCAGCTCCTTGGTCGTCATCTCGTCCTGCTCTATCAGGTTCTCCCAACTGCGGATCTCGCGCATTGTGATGGGGGATTCCAGCACCAGCATGCGCAGTTCGCGCTCTCGCTCGCGGATATTGCGGGCCAGGGTTATTTCCTCGTCGCGGGTCAGCAGCGGTACCTTGCCCATCTCGGACAGGTACATGCGGATGGAGTTGGAAACGTCAGCTGTAGCCGTCCATTCTTCGGTGTAGGCCTCGCGGTCTGCGGCGGCCACGTGCTTGAATTTCTTGCGGTCCACGACCTCGATGCCGAGGTCTTCGAGCGTGCCCATCAGCGTGTCTATTTCCTCGCTGGACATGGACGCGTTCGTGAGCGAGCGGTTCATTTCCTCGAGGGTAATGTAGCCGTGCTCCTTGCCCAGTTCCACCAGGTCGCGTAAAGCTTTTTTAGGCTGTGCCATCGTTATCTCCTGTTCTACCCGATTTTCTAAATTTCTTTGCCCGAGGATTTAAGTTCGGACGAAAGCTTTCTAAACTCTTCCAGCTGCTGCGGCGTCATCTCCTGCGCGTTGCGCAGTTCTTTTATGCGGCGCTCTATGGAGAAGCGCTTAAGCATGCGTACCGCTCCCGCCGCGTTCTGCACGGCGGTGTTGTCTCCGCCGAGGTCCGCTACCGCCAGTTCCAGGATAAGCGCGGCCTGCTCCGGGAATTTCTCCGCCATGGCCGCCGCGGCTTTTGTCCGGGCTTGAGCCGGCAGTTCTTTCATCGCTGAGAAGATGTCCCGCGCCAGCGGGCTGGAAAAATCTTCCGGTCCCAGCGCCTCCGACTTCTCTATCAGCGAAGGGTCGCGCAGCATCAGCTGAATGAAGCCGCGTTCTATCGGCGCCATCTGGGGCGCCGCGGGGGCCGTGCGTTTTACCGCGCGCTGCGGCGCCACCTGCGTCTTCCTGAGCTGTTTCAGCACCGAGGCCTCTTCCACGCCGAAGCGGTTGGACAGGGACTTTACCCATTCGCTTTTTAAAATTTCGTCCGGCTGCTTGGCCACGGTTTCCAACAGCACCGCTATAGCCTGCGCCTTCTCCTGCGAGGTGGGGGGCGTCTTGCGGTTCTTTAAAAAAAGCGTCATTCTGAATTCCAGCGGGTCAGCCGCTTCGGCCAGCTTCTTCTCGAATTCCTCGCGCCCGTGGTCGTTCAGGTACTCGTCCGGATCCTGACCGTTGCCGAGGTTGCCCAGACGCACGTACAGCCCGGCCTCCATGAAGATCTCCGCGGCCCGGACCGAGGCGTTGATGCCGGCGCGGTCGTCGTCGAACATTACCACCGTATCCTTGGCGTAGCGGCCGATCAGGCCCGCGTGCTCGGCGGTGAGGGCGGTGCCTAGCGGGGCCACGGCCCAGTCCACGCCGTGCTGGTGCGCGCCTATCACGTCCATATAGCCTTCCAGTAGCAGCAGCTTACCGAATTTGCGGATCTGGGGCAGGGCCTCGTGCAGGCCGTAAAGAGTGCGGCGCTTGGAAAACAGAACGGTTTCCGGCGAGTTCAGGTATTTAGGCTGCCCTTCCGGGTCCAGCACGCGCCCGCCGAAGGCCACGGTGTCGCCGGCCTGGTTGCGGATCGGGAACATGATGCGGCCCCGGAAAGTGTCGCCGATCCTGCCGCCCTCGCGTTCCGTCACCAGCCCGGCTTTTATCGCCAGCTCTTTGCTCCAGCCTTTGGCTTTAAGTTCGTCCATCAAGGCCCCGCCGGTCCCCGGGGCCCAGCCGAGTTCGAAGCGTTCCACGGTAGCTTTGCTCAGGCGGCGTTCCCCCAGATATAGGCGGGCTTTCTCGCCGGCCGGGGAAAAAAGAGTGCTGTGATAGAACGCGGCCGCGTGGGTGAGCATCTTCTTCAGCTCGAGACGCTCTTTATCATCCTCGGTCAGGACGTGGGAGCGCTCGTCGCCGTACTCCACACCCGCCTTGAGCGCCAGCTTTCTGGCGGCCTCAGGGAACGTAAGGCCTTCTATCTTCATCACGAAAGTGAATATGTCCCCGCCCTCGTTGCAGCCGAAGCAGTAGAAAATCTGCTTGTCGGGGCTGACAGTGAACGAGGGAGTTTTCTCGTTATGGAACGGGCACGGCGCTTTGTAGTTGCGGCCGGCTTTTCTCAGGGCGGGCACGTACTCCCGGATGACATCTGCGATGTCCAGTTTTTCCCTGATAAGCTCGATGACGGGAGATGAACTCATTTGCGATACTAGCCGGCTGTAAAACAGGCAAAAAGCCGCGCGGACCGGGGTCCGCGCGGCCGTCAGGAAGGTTTCTTAGAAAGACCTTCTGCCTTTGCGGACCTTGCGGCGGGCTTCCTGGGACTTTATCTTGCGCTTCATCGCGGGCGTTACGTAATGCTCGCGGCGCTTGATTTCCTTCAGGATGCCGTTGCGCTCGCAGTCGTGCTTGAAACGCCTGAGAGCTTCTTCAATGGATTCTTCGTCTCTGACTTTAATAAATACCACGCTAATCACCACCTTTCTGTATGAAGTAAAACTTGGAACAAAATTTTTTTACCGCGTTAACCGGGGGGCCACAGCAGCTTTCTGCCGGCGAGCATATGGTAGTGCAGGTGGTCAACCGACTGTCCGGCGCCTTTGCCGTTGTTGGTGACCAGCCTGAAAGCTCCTTCCACTTTTAAAACCCTGGCTATTTTTCCCGCGGCCAGCTGCAGCTTGCCCAGCAGTTCAGCGTCCTCTTCCCCGGCCGCGCTGAGGCGGTCTATGTGCCTGCGCGGGATTATGATCACGTGGGTCGGGGCCTGGGGATTCCTGTCCAGAAAAGCTATTACATCCGGGTCGTCGTAAACAACCTTAGCGTTTACTTCGCCTGAGCCAATGGAACAAAAAATACAATCCGCCATTAACTCTATTATATATATTATCGAGGCGCAGGGGAATGGGGGGGTCAGAACCCGGAGAGCGGCAGATAGCGCTCCTTGAACCTGCCGGGATGATAATCGAAGGTCAGGACCGACCGGGGGCTTCTCAGCAGGCGCAGCGGGTGGACGCCTGCTTTCCTGGCCTGGATGATCCCGGAGTCGGAAGCGCCGGCGTACAGAATGAAGCGCCTTTTTTCCAGGATGCGGTATTTCTCGTTCTCGGTCTTGTTGAAGTAGAAGTAATCGGCCAGCCGGCGCCAGGAAGTTTCCAGGCTGTCGGCGCCTTCGCTGCCGCGGTCGCAGAATACGCCTATCTTCACGCCCAGAGCCCGCAGCGTCCACGCGGTCAGCCAGGGCACGGGCTTCAGGCTTTCGTAAGAGTAGGAGCGGTTGACGGCGTTCCAGTAATCGGGTGAGCCCTGCTCCAGGCCGTCTTTCGCTGCGGCTTTGAACGCCGGGGTAGAAAAGGAGAGCCCGTCGTCGTATTCAAAGGCGGCCTGGAAGCCTATCAGCGAATTTACACTAAAAAGAAAACCCCAGGCTCCGGCCAGCATGGAGAAAGCCTTGAGCCGTGAGACCCACCTGGCGAAAAAAGCCGCGAGAGATTCAAACATCAGTTGCCTTCCGTCTTTACTATCCTGCCGCTTTCCGGCCTGCCGTAGGACTTTTTTCTGGAGAAGCACCAGCCTATGATTTCACGCAGGTAGCGGCGTGAATTGGAAAATTCCATCGCGCTTGAAAGCAGTGAGTTTTCGCGGCTCCCGACCAGGGAATCCGGGACGGCCAAGTGATAGACCCGGCCGGGGACCAGCGGGACACCGTCGTTTTCCGTTCTTTCGAGCACGCCGTCCTTAAGGAAAAGCTTCAGGCCTGAAACGCTGATCTCACCGGGCTGGAGTGCGCTCAGGGCCTTTTCCAGGTCGTCGCCGCGGATTTTTACGAAAACTATGCTTGAATCCAGCGGGAAGGCCGAATAAAGCGAGCCGACGGTGACTGGGCCGCTGGAAAAACCCGCGGCGGGCTCGGAGAGGCTAAGGATAGCGGCGTTGGTTCTGGCCCAGCGCTTCATGCAGTCGGAGGCGAAGTCCGCGGCCGGGGAAAATCCGTTCTCGCGCAGCGGGAGCGTCTCCGTCAGGAAGCCGACCTTTCTGGCGAAATGTGCCGTCGCGGCCTTTCTATACCCGGCAATGATCTCCAGCATGGGTTTATCTTCGCCGTATTTTTCGGCCAGCAGCGGCAGGCGGTCCCAGTCGAGGTCCGTCATGCGGCCGGTGGCGGGGTCCAGGTTCAGCGTGAACCTTGCGGCGCTCGCCATTTCAAGGCCCGCGCCGGCCACCCAGGTGCGGTTGACCTTGAAGGGCTTTTTTACGGAAGGCTCGTCGGTGATAACCAGATCTATCTTCGGTCCCTTCGCCAGGAAGTTCTTAAAAAATTCAGGTTCGGCTTTTTCCCTCGGATTTATCCCCAGCAGCATTATAATAATCTGCGCCCCGCCTTCGTGAAGCGCTTTTACAGCACGTTCCGTCTCGTAGGTCTCTTTTTCAAGTTTGTAGTTGGCCAGGTATTTCCTGCGGTTAGCCTTGGCCGGGGCGGGGATCATTATGGAAAAAAAACCTATCTTCTTTCCACCCGCGGTAATTATGGTCTGGCTGCGCAGGAAGTCCGGTTTTTTGTTGTTTTTCAGGTACAGGTTGGAGGCGAGGAGCGGGATGACCGAGGCCTCCGCCAGCTTCTGCAGTTCCGCCGGCGTTAGCGTCAGGTCCTCCATGCCTACCGCCGCGGCGGAGTAGGGCACGGCGTTCAGGCAGGCTAACGTGGAGCGGCCGTGCGTCAGCCAGCCTTCCGGAGTGGCGGAGAACCAGTTGCCGGCGTCCACCGCCAGCTTTGGCCGCTTTTCCGAATCGTATAAATTTTTAAAGACAGCGAACCCGCCCGCGAGCTTGCCGCCCGCCGCAGGCTCTTCCCTGGCCCAGAGCCGGCCCTGCGACCTGGCGGTGGCGAAGATCACCAGCTGTTCTTTTTTCGCGCAGGCCCCCGCGCCCAGCGTTAGCAGGGCGACGAGAGCTGTCCGGGCGATGAAGCCTTTGTACATTACTCCAGCAGGGTTATCCTGCCGCCTTCAGGGGCGGCCTTTATGGGGTGTTCCGTTATATCCTTAATGAGCAGGTCGCGGATAGGCTGCATGGTGTCCTCGGAGATACTCGCTTCGTTAAAGGCTTTGCCGCCCGTGCCGCCGGTGGTGAGGTAATTGTTGGTGGCCACGGTTATGAGGTCCCCGGATTTTATTATCTTGCCGCCGCGGGTGAGCGTTACTTCCCTTGGACCCTGCGGGGAGTTGCGAAAAGTTACCTTTAACCCCGAGAGCTGCAGCTTGGAGCGGCCGTCGCGCAGGTTCTCCGTTATCAGGTCTGTGACCTGCTGCCCGGTCATAGTAAGTTTTACCAGCGTGTTCTCGAAAGGCATTACCTGGAAAATGTCGCGCAGTCTGACCGGCCCTTTCTTCATGTCGGAGCGGATGCCGGCCGAGTTCTGGAAAGCCGTGTCCGTGCCGGCCTGGCGGCGCATCGCGTCGGTGAACCAGTTGCCGATGTCGGAATCCAGGTTTTTGGTGGAGAAGCCCAGGTCCACGGCGCTTTCGCTGATGACCTTGCCCATCTCTTTGTCCACTTGGCTGGTGAAAATCTGTATTATGGCGGCCACGGCGGGATCTTCGCCGGTCTTATCCGTCCAGAGCGGCACGATCTCGTCGCTGGCGCCTTTGAATTTGCCGGTGGCGTCGTCGAACTCGAGACTGATCTTGGACACCTCGCTAAGGCCGAAGAAGCTCTCGGCTATCAGCGTGGAGCTTTCCTTGTCGAAAAAACCGTGCGTCAGCCCGACGTGGTTGTGCCCGCCTATCACCACGTTGGCGCCCTTGGCCGCCCTGGCTATGGGCAGGGTGCCGTAAGCGGTCTGGGCTGCGGTGAAGGTCCAGGTGGAGATGTCCGTGTTGCCGAAAACGTCACCGCCGAACCCGACGTGGGCCAGGATAATTATGGCGTCGGGGTTGAGCTTCTTGACCTCCGCGGTCCAGCGGGCGGCCTCGGCAGGCTCGTCGCGGAATTCAAGGTGTTTGACGTAGGCGGGGAAGGTTGAGGTGGAAGTATGGCGGCCGGCTAAGCCGATGACAGCTATGCGCTTGCCCGCCTTTTCAATGATGGTATAGGGCTTAAGATAGTCGGCGCGTTCGCCGGTGGCTTTAACATAAACGTTGGCGCCCAGCCAGGTAAAAGAGGAGGCGGCCACCATGTTCCTGAGATTTGTTTCGGTGTAGTCGTAATCGTGATTTCCGACTTCCGCTGCCGAGTAACCTAGCTGGTTCATCAGCTTCACTGTGGCCATGCCTTTAGTGAGGCTGCCTTCGGGCGTGCCCTGGAAGGTGTCCCCTGAGTCCAGCAGGATGTGCGGGTTCTTGTCCGCTTTCACCAGCGCGGCCAGCGCGGGAAAGCCGCCGATGGCGCGGGTGGAATTCACTTTGTCCCACTTGGCGGGGCGGGCGGTGTACCAGCCGTGCACGTCGCTGGTGTGGAAAACGTCGATGGTCAGCGCGCGGGCTGAAGCAAGCGGGGCGAGTATAAGTAACGAGGCTAATATTTTTTTCATGATGATTCCTGTTTTTCGGGCAGACCTTAAAGCAGAGCGTCTGAACCGCGTTTAAATAAGAGCTGCTTCGCTATCTCCTGACAAGGGCCTCGGCCAGGCGTTCAAGCGCGTCAAAAACGGCGTCGAGTGCTGAATATATACTACAAAATTTGAGATTTTGAGCGAAACCTCCGGGCTGCTGGCCGGAGGAGGGCCTGGCAACCGCGTCCCGTGCCAGGGCCAGCGCTTTGCGGCCCCCGGCTGAAAGGGCCAGCGTTTTCTTCAGCGCGCGTTCGCGGCCGAAGCGGGAAAGGAGGTCCGGGGCCAGCCCGCAGGCTTTCGCCAGGTAGATGAACGCTTCCTTTACAGGCGCGTCCGGAAGGGCGTCCAGCAGCGCCATATCTGAGAAGGTTTTTTCGAGGCACCGGGTTAGGTCCTCGGCCGCGGCCAGCGCCGCAGAACCCGCCGGGTCGGGCGCGCCCGAAGCGGCGGCGCGCGCCAGCTCGGCGCGGAGCGGCTTGAAGAACGCGGCTGCGACGGCAGGTGCCGCCGTAAGGTCCCCCAGGGCCGTGCCGGAGCGCTCCGCAGCGTTCAGCACGGCCTTGATCCGCGTATCGGTAAGCTTCAGCCAGAATGCCTTCATAAGACCATGATAAATTATATTCTCCCGCCGTGGCAATCGGTCCGCAGGCCGGAAGTACAAAAAAAACCGCGGGAGGCGAACCTCCCGCGGTCGGCAGTAAGCCAGGCGTTGCTTAACGCTTGGAGAACTGGAAGCGTTTGCGCGCTTTGGGCTGACCGGGCTTCTTTCTTTCCACCATGCGGGAATCGCGGGTAAGGAACCCGGCTTTCTTCATGGAGGCGCGGAAGCTGTCGCCGAGGCTGGCTATAGCCCTGGAGATGCCGTGGCGTATCGCCCCGGCCTGGCTGGAGACTCCGCCGCCGGTGACTTTTATCACGACGTCGAACTTCTGATCCTTGGCGAGGTCGAAAGGCCTGATGATCTCGTGGCGGAGGCGGGGATTGTTGCCGAAGTAATCCTCGGGGGTTTTGGTGTTGATGGTGATCTTGCCTTCGCCGCCCTGGGACATGCGGATCTGGGCTATGGACGTCTTGCGGCGGCCGGTTGCCAGTATGAGATTCTTGTTTTCCATAGTATCTGTTTTTCCTTAATTAATGTTACTTAGCGGCTTTCGGCTCAGTTTTAGGCATGGGGAACTGGGTCTGCGCGCCGTTGAAGATGCGGAGACGCTTCATGCGCCTGTCACGCATGCGGTTGTCGTCAAGCATGCGGCGTACCGAGAGTTCCAGTACCTTAGTGGAATCGTTTTCCATCTGCCTCTTGTAGGGGATGGTCTTCGCGCCGTTGGCGTAACCGGAATGGCGGAAGTAGAACTTGTCTTCCAGCTTGTTGCCGGTGATGCGCACCTTGTCGGTGTTGGTCACCACGACGAAGTCGCCGCAATCGGTGTTGTGGGCGAAGTCGCGCTTATGCTTGCCCATAAGGAGCACGGCAATCTTCGTTGAAAGACGGCCAAGCACCATGTCGGAAGCGTCAAGGAAATGCCATTTCCTGGTTTTTTCGGCCGTGTCGGCTTTAGGCAAAGTGGTTTTCTGTGTCATAGTTATATTATGATACTAAATTTTCCGGGTTTGTGCAAAACTTGCGGCGGCTTCTCCGGCAGTCGCGGTCCTGCGCTTCAGATTCCGCCGGTCCACACCTTGCCTCCCACGCAGACTTTTTTCTTCTGAAGCCCGCCGCTTCCGAAGAAAGAGGTGGAGGTTTTGCTGTCCGAAATGTCCGTGTTCCCGTTTCTGTAGGAACCTATCGCTGCCGGCAAAGTCTTGTTTACCATGTTCATGCAGGGGTCTCTTTCCTGGAAGCACATGAAGTAGCGCATGCGGGCCCCGTCCGTAGTGGTTTTCATATTCAGCGGGGTGGCGAGCAGCACGTCTTCCGGACAGTCGGTATAGCGCATCAGCCAGAGGTATTCGGGTTCGGAAATCTCTTCGTAGCCATGCCCGGTAAATTCCTGCACGTCCTTCTCGGCTTTCAGCGCCGTCGGGCTCTGCGGTACCGGTTCGTAGCTTAAAAGCCAGTTCTTCTCTCCTGCGACGGATTTCCGCCAGGCGTCCTCTCCTTCGTAGGTAAGTCTGCCCGCCGCGTTAAAAAGTGGGGCGCCGGTCAGCGAGCGAAGTTTGAACATTTCGCGCAGGCCCACGCCCTGCTTCTCGAAGAATTTTACGGCTTCCCGCGTGGCGTAGAAATTGTAAGCCTTGTAGCCGGCCCCCGTAAGTAGCAGCCTTGTGCCTGTTGCTGTTTTCTTTTCCGTAACCAGGCCCCTTGAGGAGCGGGCCTTGGCTTTAAGCATGTCCACCGCGCCGCTGATCTCGGCTGTCTTGATAGCCTTAAAAAGCAGTATATCTTCGGGCAGCAGCGCTGTTTTTCGCGCGTCTATGGCCTGGCGAAGCAGCAGTTCCGCCAGCATCTCGTCGTTAGTCAGCCGTGAAGCGTTCAACTCGTCCCGGCGGGCGCGGATCTTGTTGTCGGACGGGGATAGCTTAATGATCTTTTCGTAAACCGTTATAGCGCTGTTCACATCCCCGCGGGCTTCGAGCGCGGAGGCCAGGCCCTTCAGGGCGTTAATGTCTCCGGGGTTGGCGGCCAGCGCCAGGTTGTATTGTTCTATGGCTTTCGCGGGTTTCTCCAGCTTGATCCAGGTTTCCGCGGCTTTGACCCGGCAGAAGGCGGCCATGTCCTTTCGCGGCCCGTACAGCTCCGCGGCGCGGGTGTACTCTTTTACCCCGTCTTCGTACTTGCCAAGGCGCACCAGCAGCGGCGCGCGGCCCGCGGCCAGGCCGGGGTCGGAGGGGGAAAGCTTAAGGCAGGCTTCGCTCTGGGCCGCCGCCGCCGCCGTGTCGCCTTGCGAAACTAGTTCCTTGAACTTTGCCAGGCAGGCGGCGGCCTGTTCTTTGCGCGCCGGGGCGGTCGGGGCAGCCGGTGCTGCCGGTTTAGCTCGGGCTTTTTTTTCTGCTTTATTAGCCGTACGTCTGAGCCCTGCTTTCAGCAGCGCCTTGTAGCGCCGCGCGTCAGGGCCGGGATAGCGTCCCGCCAGGGCCAGGCCCTTGGAGTAAGAGGCTGCGGCGCGGCTGTTTCCGCCGAGGGTTTCCTGCTGCCTGGCCAGGTTGTAGAACGCTTTATAGCTGGAGGAGGAGATCTCAACGCCAAGCGCAAGGGTTTCCTCCGCTTTGCGGGTGTTCCCGGCCGCCGCCCAGGTTAGGCCCAGTTCGCGGTATACGGGGTAGAAGGTGGGATCGAGTTCCAGGGCTTTCTTGCAGTTGGAAAGCGCTTCCTCAGTGCGGGCGGAGGAACGCTGCGCTTTGCAGAGGCCAAGGTAGCCGGCGGAATCTTCGCCCTTCCTTACTATAAGGGCGTTAGCCTGTTCGGCCAGCTGCGGGGCATACCGGGAGGGCTTTTCCGGCAGCAACTCCACCGCGTAAAGAAAAAGCTCACGGTCGGCGGGGTCGGCCTTGAAGCCTTCCAGGGCTAGTTCCAAGGCTATCGTTTCCGAGCCTGCGGCCGCGGCTTCCCTGGCGCGGACGAGGTCAGCGGGGGAGGCGTACGTGAAAGGGCACAGCGCCAGCGCGCAGTACAGGGCCGCGGCCCCGGTGAGCGCCGGCGCGGTCTTCACGATTTTCTCAGGATGCGGGGGAGCGTGACCCCGCGCTGGGCCTGGTACTTGCCCTTCCTGTCCTTATAGGAGGTTTCGCAGACCTGGTCCGTCCCGAGGAAGACCAGCTGCGCGATCCCTTCGTTGGAGTAGATTTTTGCGGGCAGCGGGGTGGTGTTGGAAATTTCCAGCGTAAGGTGCCCTTCCCATTCGGGTTCCAGCGGCGTAATGTTGACCACGATGCCGCAGCGCGCGTAAGTGCTCTTGCCGATGCACAGCCCTATCACGTCCCTGGGGATGCGGAAGTATTCCACCGAGCGGGCCAGCGCGAAGGAATGCGCCGGCACGATGCAGTACGGGGCCTTGATGTCCACGAAGGACTTGTCGTTGAAAGCCTTGGGGTCCACTACGCAGTTGTGCACGTCGGTGAAGACCTTGTACTCGTTGGAAACGCGGATGTCGTAGCCGTAGGAGGAAAGGCCGTAGGAGACCTTGCCCTTGGCCACCAGGCCTTCCACGAAGGGGGCGATCATCTTGTGCTTGCGGCAGTTTTCGCGTATCCAGGCGTCAGATTTAAGCATAGTTTCTCCGGTGTCAGATCTTGAGGTAGTCCAGCCAGACTTTGAACAGCGCCAGGGCTTTCTCGAAGCGGGTGAGCCGCACCCGGCCTTCTTTTATCCTGAACCCGCCGCGTTCAATCTTTCGGAGCAGCTCCCGGTACAGTCCGCCCATTGCTAGCGGGGCAGCCAGGCTGCGCTTAAGCCGTGGCTCGGCCAGTGCCAGCGCTTCGGCATACAGGCCCCGGGCCCGGGCCGCTTCGAATTTCATCAATTCTATTAAATTGGGAGGGTAATTGGAACCGCCGAGGCAGGCTGCCGGGCAGCCGAAACGGGCCAGGTCCTCGGCCGGCAGGTAGACCCGGCCGGCGGCGTAGTCTTCGGCCGCGTCGCGGATGATGTTGGTGAGCTGCACCGCGTGCCCCAACTTTTCCGCGAGCAGTCCCGCCCCGGGGGCTTCGTAGCCGCAGACGGCCAGGCAGGCCAGGCCCACGGCAGAAGCTACCCGGTACATGTAGAGTTCCAACTCCGCGTACGTGGCGTAGCCGGACTTTTTCAGGTCCATGGTTACACCTTCCAGTACCAGTAGAAAATGTTCGGGTCTGAGGGGGAAAGTCTTTACGGCCAGGGCGAGGTCGCGCTCCAGCGTGTTGTCCGCGGGCTTCCCGGCGAAGATCCGGTCCACGGTCCGGCGCCACTCTTCCAGGCGGGCGGCTTTCTCCGCGGGCGTCAGGGCAGGGTCGTCGGCTATGTCGTCCACCGCGCGCGCGTAGCCGTAATAAGCGGAGAGAGCCCCGCGCTGCTTCGCCGAGAGAAAGAAAAAAGCGGGCCCGAACGACGAGCCCGCTTCAGGAGGCTGAGGCACCTTCTTATTCTCCTATGCTCTCAAGGTACTTTGAGAACGTGTTCCAGCCGGAGGCTTTCTCGAAAGCGAGCTTTGAATACGCGGGATAATACTCAATAAGGTTGCCGGGCTTACCGGGGAGGTTTATGGAAATACCATGGGTGTTGGAATATTCCTTGCCGGTACGGTCCTTTCCTACCCAGACGTTCTTTATGGTCAGGCCGGCGGCAATGAATGTTTTAAGGTCTTCGCCCGCCAACGCCAGCTCTTTGGCGCCGGGGAGTGCGGGGTTAGCGTAACGGCCCGCCAACTCTACAAAGTTGTACAGGTCGCCGTAGAAGGAAATCCTTTTGTCCGGATCCGTGGTATCGTCGCCTATCTCGAAGCGCAGCACTTCGGTTTTCGCCCTGGCGAGGGCGGGCTTGTCCCCGGCGGCCATAGCCAGGCCGTACCAGGTCTTTGTCTTTTTCGCGAACTCAGGCAGTTTGGCCGCGCGGATCGCGGAAAGCTGGGTGCCGTACTTGGTCTCCGCGAGCTGCTGCTGGAATTCCGGGCGGGAATACATCTCGTGGAAAGTGTCCACCATATAAGTGCCGGCGGTCTCGGCCCCGGCCCCGGGATTCTTTTCCAGCGTGCTCAGGAAACCTTCCCAGTTAAGACTGGCAAGCTGGATCACTTCCTCGGAGCCGACTATGACGTCCGCGCCGTCCTTAAGCTCGTAGGCCACTTCGGCCATCTGCATGAAGCAGGCCATGGAAATGTAAAGGTCTACTTTGCCGGCCTCCTTGAAGATCTTGCCCATGTCGGCTGTAGCTATATAGTGCTTGGTCACAAAATCGTGAGAGATGGATTTGGAGCCTGCGCTGTTTTTCCAGGAGGCGGCGACCGGGTCTATCCAGCCCCAGCCGTGGTCCCAGATCACGAAGAGATATTTCTTCGCGGGGTAGGCGGCCCTGCCCCATTTAAGGAAGGCCGCCGCCTCTTTCCAGTCGCCCATGTCGGCGGCGCCAAGGTCGGCCAGCAGCGGAGAGGAAATGTGCTCGGTGTCCGTGTCGCGGGTAACATAGAAGCGGCGTACGCCGGCCCAGTCGCCGTCTGCGGTAGTATCGTTGTCCAGGCCCTGGGAGCGGCCCAGTTCAACTACAATGTTGACTTTTTCTGTAGAGCCCAGAGTTTCGAAGCGGTTAAAGTCCGCCAGGGCGAACGGTTCCACATTGCTTTTGCCGTTCATAAAAACCAGCACGGTCCATTCTTTGCGGGTTTCAGAGCCGGCTTTGACCGGGGCCGGTATGGTGGCCGGGGGGGCGGTAATGGCGGTTAGAGAGTCTAAGGCCGGGCCGGCTTGAACCGGGGCGGCCAGCAGCAACGAGGAGAAGAGGTTAGCGAGTATTGTCATCATTGGCTCCTGCTCTATCTTTACTTTACAATTATTACTAAAAATCCGGCCGGAATCAAGGCCGAAAGGCCTATGCGGCCCCGGGGCCCACGTTCCTTAGCTTGTCCGCCAGGATGGTTTCGTAGTATTCGCCGAGGCTGCCGCGGCTTGAAGCGGTCTTGTAAAGTTTGCCAATAGGGAAAATAAAGGTCTTCCAGGGCAGCTGCATGGACCAGCCGCCGTCTTCGCCGTCCGTGTTATACCAGACCGCTTTGAAATCCTTTATCATGATTTCCGCCAGGATATGGCCGTAACAGCGCAGCAGTTTCCAGCCGTCCGCGGTGGGGGGGATGTCGGCCCTGAAATTATTGCGTAGGGCGCTTTCAAGTTTTGTCAGGCCGCTGCGGGCAAGTTCCACCTGCGAGGTTTCCGGCAGCGAGGCCGTAAGTAACAGGGTGCGGCGGTGTTCCGTCTGGGCGTCGGCCAGTCTTTCCTGGTGGCTGATTACATGGGCGCGCGCAGCCGCCGCCCCACTTAAAGGGGGAGTGTTTTCTTTCAGGTTATCGGCCAGCCAGGAAGTATACTTGGACAGCCAGCCGGGCTCGGGCACGGCGGGCTCCCAGAGCATCCGCCAGACGCGCTGTATCGGGTAGGTGGTAATTTTTCGCCCCGGCTGCTGGAAGGTCATGGGCCAGCCCCAGGGGTCAAAATCGGCGAACTTTATCAGGCGGCCTTTGTAGCGCTCCTGCAGAAAATAGCACAGGAAGGCGGAGCAGTCCTTGACCGTCTCCAGGTTGGCCTGGGGATTGCCCTTGGTCTTAATAAAGGTAAGGCGCAGTTTTTTTTCCACTTCCGCCAGGCCGTCAATGTTGAAATATATCTTGCGCCCTAGTTCATCCTCCAGTGCCGAGGCCAGGCGGAAGGCGCGGGAGATGAAATCATCCTTGCGGCTTTCGGCTTCGGTGGGCATGGGATGAGAATCCATCATGTCCTGGAAGGTCTCCATCTGTATTTTCTGAGGCTGCAGCGACTGCGTGCGATTAGAGACTTGTTGCGGCGGGGCTACCGGCTGAGCCGGAGCCAGCGAGGCTGCGGCTGAGGCGGGAGCGGACTGAGTCGAGGGCATGCCGGGGAAAATGAAGTTGTTTGCCTCTGGAGGCGGCGCGGCCTGCACTGGCGCTTCCTGGCGGCGGGGCTGCGCGAAAGGTGGAAGATCGGCCGCCGGCGCGGGCTGAGCTGGCGCCTCGCGGCGCGGAGCGAACGCGGGCTGCGCCGGAGCCTGATATTGCGGCGCGGCCTGGGGCGGAGGGAAAAGGGATGCGAGCCGGTCTTTCGGGAATTCCGCGGTGAGCCGAGCCGCCGAGGCGGCGTCCGTAAGAGCGACCTTCAGAGTTATCGCGGCGGCTTCCTCTATTCTGCCGGTCTTTAGCAGCGTCATCGCCAGGTTGGCGACGGCCTGTATGGAAGGGGCCATTGCGGCGGACCGGCGGTAGCTGGCTTCGGCCTGGACGGGATCTCCGGAACGGAAATAGAGGTTGCCGAGCTGGAAGAAAATACGGGCGGACGAGGCGGCAGGCGTTACCAGGGCGGACCTGAGGGTGTCGGCGGCCGCGGTCAGCCTGCTCTTGTCCTTGGTCCTAAAAGCGGTCTTTGCTATAGCGGCCCCGAGGCCCGAGAGCGCTTCGGTCTTTTCGAAAGCGGTGGCGGCCAGTCTCTTGAAGGCTTTTTCGGCTTCAACTTCTTTGCCGGTTTCCAGGTCCAGCCAGGCCTGCTCCGCCGTTTTCCGGTCTTCAAACGGGGTGCCCTGGGGAATGGCGGCCAGCATGTCTCTTGCCGCTTGCTGGTTGCCTGTCTTCCTGTGTATCACTGCAAGATTAAGCAGCGCTTCGGGGTCCCGGTCCGTCTTAAGCCCGTCGTAAGCTTCCTGCAGCAGGCCCAGTTCTATCAGTGCCGAGCTCAGCGCGAAACGCGCTCTGGAGGCCGGGTTCTTGGCAGCGGCCAGCGTAAAAAGGTAATGGGCGGCGTGCAGCCGGCCAAGGGCGAATTCCCCGGCCGCCATCCGGTCTGGGTCGCTGGAGGTCTTGGCGCCGGCCTGCAGGAAACCGGCCAGCAGCGAAATCTCGCGGCGGGAAGCTCTGAGCGGCGAGAGGGCCGTACGCGCCTGCGGATGCTGGGGGTTGAAGCTGAAGAAATCGTTGTTGGGCGCGTGAAAAAGCATCACCGCGGCTTCTCCGGCCGGAAGTTTTATTAACGGCGGGTTAAGCAGCGCGGCGGAAGTAAAGGCTGGCAGCATGGCCTGTCCGTTCTCCACGAACTGGGGGATGTGGTGCAGCGCGGCCTGGCCCGTATTCTCCTGCTTTACCGGGAAAGCCAGTTCCGGCACCGCGGAGAAAGCCGGCAGGGCCTGAAGGAACGAAGCCTGTGGCCCGGCAAAAATGTTAAGATTTGAAAAATTTTCGTCCACAAAATATATTCTAATATATTTGCCGCGGTTTATAACTATTTTTAATTTATGCAAAAGCTTCTGGTAATAGCCACTTTCAACTCTAACAAGGTGGATGAGATCCGTTTGATACTCCCGGACTTGCCGTTCGGCCTGAAGGCGCTTGCCGATTTTCCAGGCGCGGCGCCGGCCGAAGAGGACGGGGCTACGCTGGAGGAGAACGCGCTCAAGAAGGCTCTCGCCGCGGCCCGGTTCACGGGACAGTGGGCTCTTGCCGACGATACGGGGCTGGAAGTGGACGCCCTTGGCGGGGCACCAGGTGTCTTTTCCGCCAGGTACTCCGGAGTGAACGCCACGGCGGCCGAAAATAACGCCAGGCTCCTGACCGAGCTCTCCGGGGTGCCATTGGCAGGCCGGACGGCGCACTTCACCTGCGTGATGGCCCTCGCCTGCCCTGACGGGAGGACGAAGGTTTCCCGTGGAACGTTGGGAGGGCGCATAGCTCTGGCCGCCAGGGGCGGCAACGGTTTTGGGTATGATCCGCTTTTTGAAATAACCGACTCGGGCCGGACGCTGGCCGAGCTTTCCGGGGCTGAGAAGAACGGCTTCAGCCATAGGGCCTTGGCGCTCAGGGGCCTGCTACCGGAACTAAGGAAGCTCTGACCGGGCTCTGGCTCGGCAACTAATGGTATAATGAACTCGCAAAGATTATGAAACTCCGGCTTATCCATAAATTCGTGGCGGTACTGGTACTGGTTTCCGTACTGCCTATGGCGCTGTTGGGCTGGCGCCTGATAAGCCTGGGGCAGCTCGGCGTCCGCACCGCTATCCTGGAACTCCACCTCACCGCCGCGGACAAGATCGCCTCCGACTTCAACGGCTATATCCGCAGCGCCGACGTTTCGCTCCGCACCGTGCTGACCGCTATGGAGCGCATGGACTGGGAGAACAAGCAGATCCTGCTCGCCACCCTGCTCGAGACCCGCAGGGAACTGAAGCAGATTTCCGTTGTCGCGCGCGACGGGTCCGAACTGGTCAAAATCATCACTCCTTTTGGCGGGAAGAATGAAGCTCTCAAGAATTACTCCGCTATTCTGGGTTTAAAGATTGCCCGAGCCGGCAGGCGAAGCCTGGCGGTAGACGCCAAGTCCCGTCTCGCTGTATTTTATTACCCTTTCGGCAAGGACATGGCCCTGCGGGCGGAACTGGACCTGGGTTCCTTCATTGATTCCCTGGATCTTAAAAGGGTAGGGGAACAGGGTTTTCCGCTCATCCTGGACGCCTCCGGGGCGCCCATCGCCTGGCCCGGCGACCTGCCGGCTGAGGCCGCAACCGCCGCGGCGGGCTGGCGTCTTTCCCGCGACGCGGTTAAATCCCTTTCCTCCGGTTCGGCCGAGTTCACCGACGAAGCGGGCCGGCAGATGCTGGGCGCCTACGCGCCAATCCCGGAACTGGGCGGTGCCGTGGTGGTAAGCCAGCCGCAGGAGGGCGCGTACCGCTACGCCCTTTTCATGAAGCGCCAGGCCGTTTATGCCGTGCTGCTTTTCCTCGCGTTGGCCGTGCTTGCCGCGTGGGTGCTGAGCCGCAGCCTTTCAAAACCTATAACCGTGCTTACCAGAGCTGCCGAATTCGTGGCCGCCGGGGACTTCTCCAGGCGGGCCGAAGTTGACACCACTGACGAACTGCGCGACCTGGCCGAAACTTTCAACAAGATGGTCTTGCAGCTCAAGACCTATTCCGACATGCAGGTGGACAAGATCATCCGCGAGCAGAAGAACACTGAAGCCATCCTTTTCTCTACTGAAGACGGGATTGTGATGATTGATATGGCTGACAAGGCGCAGCTGGCCAACCGCAAGGCCAGGTCCGTGCTAGGCCTGGCCGCCACCGCGCCGGTGGAGGGCCGCGGCATCCTGGAGCTGATCGCCCCGGGCCCGGTGCACGACGCCGTCGGTGAAGTGCTCACCAGCCGCAAGGAGAACCATTACGCGGAAATAGAAGTGGCGCAGGAACATTCCCGCCGCTTCTTCAAGTGCTTCGTCATTCCGATCATCGCGCCGGGCAAGGACGCCCCCATGGGCAGGCTGCTGGGCTTTTACGACATAACGCTGGATAAGGAACTGGCCCGCATCAAAGACGAGTTCCTGCATTCTATCACGCACGACTTACGCAACCCGATGGGCGCCATCAAAGGTTTCGTGGAGTTCATGATCAAGGAAATCCCCGGCCCCGTGAACGAGGCGCAGAAGAAGATGCTGATCTCCATCGACCGCGCTTCTTTCCGCCTGCTCGGCATGATCAACAATATCCTCGACGTGGCCAAGATGGAAGCCGGCAAGATGGAGATAAAGCTGGCCCCGACCAATCTTCGCGAGGTGGCGGCCCGGGTCATAGAGCTCATGGAGTCGCTGGGCCAGCGCAAACATATTAAATTCGAGATCGAAGGCCCCGAACAGCTGATCGTGGAGGCGGACTCCGGCCTGATGGAGCGCATGTTCACCAACCTTATCGGCAACGCCATAAAATTCACGCCCGATAACGGCGTTATCACCGCCGGCATGCGCGACGACGGCGAAAACATAGTAGCCTGGGTGCGCGACACCGGCGACGGTATCCCGCCGGAATACCTGAATAAAGTTTTTGAGAAGTTTGAACAGGTAAAAGGTCAGAAAGCCGGCGGCACCGGCCTGGGGCTCACCATTTGTAAGTACGTGGCCAATGCCCACCTCGGGAAGATCTGGGCGGAATCGGAGCCCGGCTCCGGCGCCAAGTTCATTTTCTCGGTGCCGAAGGATTTAGACAAGGACCTGTCCGGCAAGGTTATAAGGAAGGTGGAAGCGTGAAAACCCTGCTGCTGGCCCTGCTGTTCTGTCTGCCTGGCGCCGCCTCGGCCGAGGAGCTGCAGGCCATGACCGTGAAGCCGGGCGACACGTTATGGAGTATTTCCAATACCTATCTTAAGGACCCTACCCGCTGGAACGAGATTCTGAAATACAACCGCCTGCCCTCTTCTGACCCGACCCGGGCCCTGCCCGGCATGGAGCTCAAGGTGCCGGTGAGGCTGATAAAAGAGCAGTACCGCGCCGCCAAGCTGGTCTATTCCCTTAACGAAGTGCTGTTCCGCCGCACCGGCGTCTCGGACTGGCAGAACGTGGCGCTTAAGATGGACCTTTTTAAGAACGATACGCTGCGTACCCGCGCCGACGCGCGCGCGGACGTCCGCTTCTACACCGGCGAGATCCTGAACCTGTATCCCAATTCCATAGCCATCCTGCGCCCGCCCGGCAAGAAGAACACCGACGTGGAACTGCTGGCCGGCGAAATGCGCGGCCTGCGCTCCCGCGTGGTCACGGCCTCCGCCCGCATTACGCCCAAGACCAAGGATACCGAATTCGGAGCCAGGCTTAATGACGACCTTACCACGCTGGTGCAGGTCTATAAAGGTAAGGCCGACGTAGAGGCCCAGGGTAAGACCGTGGAGGTCTCCGCCGGCTTCGCCGCTGAAGTAAAGATGGACATGCCTCCCTCGCAGCCGGTAAAACTGCCGCCGCTGCCGGAACTGGAGCCAGGCGCCCTGACGGCGCTCGCAGGGTCCGGGGGCACACGCCTGAAGACCGATGGCGGAGTAGTCTCGCTGAACATGAAGAAAGGGGTTAAGACGGGGCCGGTAGTGGCCGCCGCCCTGCCCAAGGACAAGGACCTGACCAAGGGCATACCCCAAGCCGGGAACGTCGATGACAAGAACATAGACGCTAGCGAGATCGTCAAGATGATCTCGGTGGCTAACCCCGTGCAGAGCTACCATCTGCAGGTCTCAAAGGACCAGAATTTTACCGCGCTCCTGCTGGATAAGAACTACGACGCCTTTGACTCCATCGATCTCAACGATAAACTTCCCGCGGGTAGTTACTATATGCGCATCGCGCTGGTAGACCTGCTCGGCTTCGAGGGTAAGTTCAGCGCTCCCCGGCTGATAGCGGTCGGCAAAAAGTAAGCCCTTATCCGCCAAATAAAATATAATCCTCTTATATCATGGCGCGGTTTAAATACATCCTATTGGCCGGTGCGCTCTGCGCCGCCGCGGCGACTCCCGCGCGCTGCGTCCCCGCGCCCGCTGGCACTAACACGGTATGGGACCGCATCATGGAGGAGCAGAGCGCCTTCAACCTCCGCCGCGGCTACGCGCTGATGGGAGAGGAGAATTACGGGGCCGCAGCCGACGAATTCTACAAGGCTTCGCAGAAAGCCCCGGAAAGCCCGTGGCCGCGCCTGCTGTACGGTTCCGCGCTGTACTGGCTAGGCGCCCCGGACAAAGCGCTGGATGAGTTCGAGGCTGCGCTTAAGCTCGACCCTTCTAACCCGATGGGGTACCAGCTGCGCGGTATAGTGAGAGCCAGGGCTGGCCAGTACAAAGAGGCACTAGCCGATTTCCTGGAAGCGGACCGCCTCGACCCTTCGCGCGCCGACGTCAAGATGAACGCCGGCTCGGTATACCAGGCCCTTGGCGACTCCGGGCACGCTCTTGATTATTTCCGCGCCTCCGCGGCGCTGGACCCTTCCAACCCCCTTTACCGCTACCAGTTGGGGATGTTCTATTCGCGCCTGGGCCGCTACGACCAGGCGGAAGTGCAACTGGAAAAGGCCGTGTCTATTTTTCCAGGCTACGAGGATGCCCTGCTGGAGCTGGCCGTGCTGAAAGAGCGGGCCGGCGCCCTTCCGGCGGCGATAAAACTCTATAAGAAGGCGCTCGAAGTAAAGCCCGGGGATTCGGTGGCCAGGTTCCGCCTGTGCTGGGCGCTGCGGAAAGCGGACAGGGGCCAGGAGATTAAAAAAATAATGGACGGCGCTTTCATGCTGGCTTCGGGTAACGACAAGGGCGGCATTTCCATGTCGCTGGCCTATGCCGGCGGCGCTCCGGACGACGGAACGGCGAAGGCCCCGGACAGTCCGCTGCTCTCGGCGCTGAAAAAGATCCCGCCGGGCCAGGAGGCCAGGGTGGTAATAGAACTGCTGGAGACGCCCAAGGCCGCCCTGCCGGCGCAAGGCGCCGGCGAGAAAATGGCAGGCCGCCTGCAGGCGGCGTTTAAAAAGCCCAGGTTCAGCTATACCAAGCGCGAATATTTCCTGGCTGCGGGGACAGAGCAGGAGCGGTTTAAGAAAGCGGGCGAGATAGCCGCGGAGGCCGACAAGCTCATGAAAGGCCTCTCCCCTAAAAGCGACGCCCGCCTGAATTTCAACATCGAGACCGGGCCCCCTTCCTCCGTCTCTCCCGAGCGTAAGAACAAGGCGCTCTACAAGCCGCGCGACGTGGGCAACGACATGGGGCTCTGGGTGATGGGGGACAATTGGCTCGATAACGCTTCCGAGGCGCTGGAGGAGATGGACGAGGCCGGTTCCGATCCGGGAATAAAACTCCTGCGAGGGCTCGGGTACCTGCTGCTTGGCGAGCATGAACTGGCGCTGGACGAATTTTCGGGCGGCAGCGCGCAGGCCGCGCTGGGGCGCAGCGCCGCGCTGGTGGAAGCCGGGGCCGAAGACCGGGCGCTGGCCGCCTGCCTTGAAGCGCTCAGGCTCGAGCCGGGCAATAAGACCGCGCTGGCCAACAGGATCTGGCTCGAGGGAAAAAAATGAAATATCCCCGAGGCCTGGAGACCGCCTCCCGTCTGGTGGTGAAGTTCAGCGACTATAATTTAAAAGAGCGCCTGGCCGGCAAGCTTGTGGCCGGGTACGGCCGCTGGCTCGGCGGGTTCCGCACTTTCGAACTGCGTCCGGAAGGGCGCAGGGACGGGTTTGAGATTCAGGCGCTGGGCGGCGGCCGCGCTGTGCTGGCCTCCAAAAGCCTGCTGAGCCCCGTATCTTTCAATAAATACGGGGTCAGCCTGGCGGCGCTGGAAGGGACGGCGCTGCGTTCGCTCGAGTCCGCCGAAGCCGGAAAGATCCTTCTTTTCGACGAGCTGGGGCCGCTGGCCATGCTTTCGGAGCGCTTCAGCGCCCGCGCCGTGGAACTGCTTTTTTCGGACAGGCGCTGCCTGGTGTTCTGCCGCAAGGGGGCCGCCGTCTTTGACGGGGCTTTCTCAAAAATGGCCGATACTGTTATAATTGAACTGGAGCCCTGTTCCTGGGCGGCGGCCGTGGCGGCTGCTCAGGCCTGGCTGGACCGGCTCGTGGAAGGCATGGAGAAAATTTAATGAACTACGCGGAAGACTTCTCGCTGGAAGAAATAAAGAAAGCTCATTTCATAGGCATCGGCGGCATAGGGATGAGCGGCATCGCGCGCCTGATGCTGGGCCTCGGCTACAAGGTTTCCGGTTCCGACGTTAAAGGCTCGGAAATCACCTCCGCCCTGGCCAGGGAAGGCGCGCGAATCACGGTGGGGCACTCGGCCGGCGCGCTGGGAACACCGGACGTAGTGGTGGTCAGCTCCGCGATAAAGCCTGACAATCCCGAGCTGGCGGCGGCCCTGAACTCCGGCATACCCGTGGTGCAGCGCGCGCTGATGCTCTCCAAGCTCGCCGAGCGAAAAAAAACCATTACGATCGCCGGCACGCACGGCAAGACCACTACTACTTCCATGACGGCCGCGGCGCTGGAAGCCGCCGGCGCAGACGCTACCGCGGTGGTCGGCGGCATAGTGAAAGGGGCCGGCTCCAACCTGAAGCTGGGCCGCAGCGAATACCTGGTTGCCGAAGCGGACGAGTCCGACGGCTCATTCCTTTATTTTTCGCCGCTCGTGGCCTGCGTCACCAATATCGATTCCGACCACCTCGACCATTACGGGAACATGGCTAACCTGCGTGAGGCTTTTAAGCGGCATCTCGGGCGCCTGCCTTTTTACGGCATGGCGGCGCTCTGCTCCGACGACCCGGGCGTGAGGGAAATCCTTCCCGGCCTTAAAGTGCCGCACGTCACCTGCAGTCTCGGCGGGACGGCGGACTGGACCGCCCGCGACGCTTCGTTCTCGTCCGCCGGTTCCTCTTACACGGCTTTCTTCCGCGGTAAAAAGAAGGGCAGGGTGCGGCTCCGCACCGGCGGGGCGCATAACGTGCGCAACTCCCTGCTGGCGCTGGCGGCCGGCAGCTACCTGGGCTTCGATTTTGGGAAACTGGCCGGGGGGCTCTGGGCTTTCTCCGGCGTTAAAAGGCGCATGGACAGGCTGGGCGCCGCCGGCGGCGTGGATTTTGTAGACGACTACGGCCATCATCCCACAGAAGTGAAAGCCACGCTCGAAGCCGCGCGCGGCCTTTTCGCGGGCCGCAGGCTGGTGGTGCTCTTTCAGCCGCACCGCTATAGCCGCACCGCCCTGCTCTACCGCGATTTCGGCAAAGCCTTCGGGGCAGCCGACCGCGTTTACGTGGCGCCGGTCTACGCGGCGGGGGAAAAACCACTGCCCGGCGTGGATTCCGGCCTTGTCCTGCGTCAGCTGGTCCGCAACGGCTCGGCGGCTTCCGCTTTTCCCGGCGCGCTGGAGGCCATGAAGGAACTCCGGCGCGGCGACGTTTTTTTGACGCTTGGCGCGGGTGACGTCTGGAAGCTCGGCGAGGAGATCAAGCTTAAACTGGCCACCCTTTGCTGACCGCCGCGCGGTTTTATCCTTTGTAAGAGCTTCGGTCCCTTACTTTTATGCCTAAATTCAGCCAGGTTTTTCTAGCCGACGAGAGCCTCTGCGCGGCTATAGCCGCAAGCCTCGACGACGGGACTTTTGACCGGGTAGTAGAGATAGGGCCAGGCGGCGGGGCTCTTACCGCCTACCTGTACCCGAAATACAAGGAGCGCATGAAGGCTGTGGAGATAGACCCGCGCCTGGTGCCGGCCCTGAATGCCAGGTTCCCGGGACTGGAGATAGTGAACAGCGACTTTCTCGAGACCGACCTGGGCACGGTGGCCGGTCCCGGCCGTACGGCCTTTATCGGCAACCTGCCCTACGAGTGTTCCACCGCCATACTTGAGAAAACCCTGTTTTTTCCCGGCTTCGAACTGGCCGTTTTTATGTTTCAGAAAGAGGTAGCCAGCCGTATCCTGGCCTTGCCGGGCGATCACGATTACGGTTATCTTTCCCTGCTGGCCGCTTCGCGCTCCTCCGCTTCGCTGGTCATGAGCATAAAGGCCGCCAGTTTCAAGCCCGTGCCAGCGGTGGATTCCGCCGTGGTAGCTTTCAAGCCGAAGAAGTTCTTTCAGGAGAAAGCGGCCGAGGACGCTTTCCGGGCGCTGGTGCGGAAGGCTTTCGCCCACCGCCGCAAGACCCTGATAAATTCCCTGTCCCTTTGCGGCGTGGAAAAAGCCGTAGGCGCGGCCGCTGTGGAAAAGGCCGGGTTTAAACCGACCGTCAGGGCTCAGGAGATCTCCCTGGAGGGTTTTTCCGTGCTGGCCGATATTCTAGGCGGAAAAAAATAAGTCCAGCCATAGGCGCTCCGCAGGGAAGTTGTCTATATAAAATAGTATAATTAATAAGCTTCCGGCTCTCGCCGGGGGCTTATTTCGGTTTATGGGGAGACCATGAATATTCACGCCAAACGCATAAAAGACCTGCAATACCTGCTCAAGCAGAACCGCCTGGACGCCATTGTGCTGAGCCGCACGCTGGAGATAGGTTTCCTGACCGGTTTCCACCTGGATGGGCTCCTTATGCTGGTTTCCCGTACCGGAGTCTGGGCTTTCATGCCCAAGATGCTGCTGGCAGATTTCAATTCCAAGGTCAATTTCGTGAAAGCCTCCTCGCCCGACAATATGTTGGAGGCGGCTGCCGCCAAGGTGAAGGAACTCGGCCTTAAGAAAGCTGTGTTCGAGCCGGAGACCGAGAGCTATCTGCGCGGTAATTTCTGGAAGAAATGCGGCTTCGCCGAACACAAGGGCCTCACTTCCTCGCTCCGGACCGTCAAGGAAGGAGAAGAAGTCGAGATCCTGCGCAAGTCCTGCCGAATAGCCGCCAAGGCGTTCGGCTTAATCAAGCCCCGTATCAAGACCGGCCGCACCGAGCTGTCCGTTTACCGCGAGCTGGAGGACATTATGCAGGCCATGGGCGCCAAGGGTCCTTCTTTCAATCTAATCATAGGTTTTGGCCCGGATTCAGCCCTGCCCCACCACGAGACTTCCGAGCGCAAGCTCAGGAACAACGAGGCGGTACTGATAGATTACGGCTGCGTGTACGGCAACTACTGCTCCGACATTACCCGCACTTATTTCCACGGCAAGCCCGACGCGGAATTTAAAAAAGTGTACGCCATCGTAGACGCCGCGCAGAAGGCCGGACTCGCCAAGGTGCGTGCCGGCGTGAAGACGCGCGACGTGGACGCCGCCTGCCGCAGCCATATCGCCGACGCCGGCTACGGCCAGTATTTCATCCACGGCACCGGCCACGGCGTGGGCCTTGAGATTCACGAGGCGCCTACTCTTAACACCAAGTCTGAAGAAGTACTTAAAGCGGGAATGGCTGTGACAGTAGAGCCCGGTATTTACTTGCACGGCAAGTTCGGAGTGCGCATAGAGGATTCCGTGCTGGTCACGAAGACCGGCTGCGAAATACTTACGAAGATGGGCCGGTAAGGCCCGCCTTCAGCTCTTAGAAATCTACGGTGTTTTTGAGGAGGAAAAATGATCATAATAGCGATAGTACTGCTGGTTATCGGCGCGTGGGTGGTGTTCACGTTCAACGGGCTGGTGCAGCTGCGCAACCAGGTGGCGAACGCGTTCCGCCAGATAGACGTGCAGCTTAAGCGCCGCCATGACCTGATCCCCAACCTGGTGGAATCGGTAAAAGGCGAGATGAAGTTTGAGAAAGAAACCCTCGAGAGCGTAATCCGGGCCCGCGCCGCGGCCGTTTCCGCAGGGCAGGGCGGCAATATGAACGAAATACTGGCCAAGGAAGGTATGCTCACGCAGGCCCTGGGCAGGCTGATGGCTATCTCCGAGAACTACCCTAACCTGAAGGCCATCGAGGCGGTTAAGACGCTGATGGAAGAGCTGACCCACACCGAGAACCAGATAGGTTTCGCGCGCCAGTTCTATAACGACGTGGTGACCAAGTTCAACACGCAGCAGCAGGTTTTTCCGACCAACCTGTTCGCCTCCATGCTGGGCTTCTCTCCGTCTGTGCTGTGGGAACTTCCGGCGGATTCCCCCGACAGGGAAACCCCCAAGGTGAACCTGACGGTCTAAGTTTCGCGTAAGCGGGCAGGGACGCAGTCGGTCCCTGTCCGCGTTTCTTTTTTAATGAATATTTACGAACAACAGTCCTCTAACCGGCGCCTGACGGCGGCTATTATGCTGGTGTTCGTGCTTTTTTTTCTGGTGATAGGCCTTGGGTTCGATTATTTCTATCTTAACTTCAGCCCTTTTACCGAACCCAAGGTTACGTATAATCCCAACGGATACTACGAGAGGCAGAGTTCCCCGGCCGCGTCCAGGATACCTTTAGGCACTATTATCTCGCTGCTGATTGGCATGGGCATCGCCGGCAACAGCATGCTGAACGGGCCCCGGATGGTGCTGCGCTCCACCATGGCCAGACGCGCCGACCCACTCGACCCTGAGGAAAAACAATTTTTAAACGTGGTGGAAGAAATGGCCACCGCAGCGGGCTTGCCGGCGCCGACGGCCTACGTTGTGCCCGACCAGGACCTTAACGCTTTCGCAACGGGCACGACCCCTGCCAATTCCGTGATAGCAGTCACCGCCGGACTGCTGCGGTCGCTCAACCGTGAGGAGCTGCAGGGCGTGGTGGCCCACGAGATGAGCCATATCCGCAATTACGATATGCGCCTTATGACCGTGATGGCCGGCATGATCGGCGCGATAGCCCTGCTGAGCGACTTCGCCGGGCGCAGCATGCGCTTCGGCGGCCGCGGCTCCTCTTCCGGCGGAAGCTCTTCAAGGAGCTCCGGCAAAAAGGGCGGCGGGGCGGCGCTGATTCTTTTCGCGCTCTGGCTCGTACTCGTGATTCTGGCGCCCCTGATTTCAAGGCTGCTGGCTATGGCCGTTTCCAGACAGCGAGAATTCCTGGCCGACGCCAGCGGTTCGGAACTGACCCGCAACCCGCTGGCGCTGGTAGCGGCGCTCGAGAAGATCCGGGCTGCGGTAATGCCCACCAACGCCATCAATAACGGCGTGGCACATATGTGCATAACCGACCCGCGCGGCAGCCAGATCGAAGAGAAGATGGGGTTTGCGGCGGACCTGCTGGCCACGCACCCGCCGATGGAGAAACGCATCCTGGCGCTGAAGGTGATGGCGTACCAGGCCGTTCATCCGCAGGTGTAACGCCGGGTGGCGCTCAACGCAGATTATCGGAAATACGAAAGATTCAGTATAAACTCAAGGAGACACTCATGATACTCGCAACACAATTCAAAGAAGGCATAATGTTCATAAACGAGAACGGCCAGACCGTACAGGTGATGACCGTCCAGCACCACCGGAAGTCCCAGGCCCGCGCCGTGGTGCGCGTTAAGCTCAAGAACGTGGAAACCGGCTCCATCATAGAGACCGCTTACCGCCCCGAGGACAAGTTTAAGGACGTGCAGATAGAGAAGCGCCCCAAAACCTACGTTTACTCCGACGGCGGTATGGCCTACTTTATGGACGACGAGAGCTACGAACAGGCCGGCCTGCCGCTGGACAAGCTAGTCGATACTATGAAGTTCCTGACCGAGAACATGCCGGTGGAAGGACTTTACCTGAACGGCGTTTTCTTCAGCGTCGGGCTGCCCGCCAACCTGGTGATGGAGGTCGTGGAGACCGTGGACGGCGTGCGCGGCAATACCGTTTCCAACGTGATGAAGCTGGCCAAGGTGTCCACCGGGCTTGAAATCCAGGTGCCGATGTTCATAAAGGTGGGGGACAAGGTGCGCGTGGACACCCGCAACATGTCCTACGTAGAGCGCTTTACCGAACCCAAAAAATAAAACCGCGCAGCCGAAGTTTAATTTATGATTAAAGCCGTTATTCTGGATATTGATAACACGCTGATGGACTTCATGCGCATGAAGCGCGCCGCGGTGGACGCGGCCGCCGACGCCATGATCGACGCGGGCCTGGCTATGCCGAAGCAGGAGCTGGTGGACAAGATCTTCACTATCTACTGGGCGGAAGGCATCGAGGACCAGAACATCTTCGATAAGGTGCTCACCAAGGAATTCGGTCAGATAGACTACAAGATCCTGGCGGCGGGCATTATAGGCTACAAACGGGCGAAGGAGGGCCATATGACCCTGTACCCGCACGTAAAAATGGCGCTTACCGACCTGCTCCGCAGCGGCGTGCGTATGGGCGTGGTTTCGGACGCGCCGCGCCTCAGCGTGTGGATGCGCATTGTGGGGCTTGGGCTACACCACTACTTCGACCATGTAGTAACTTTCGAGGATACCGGCGAGAAAAAGCCTTCGCCAAAACCCTTTCAGAAAATACTCAGCCTGATGAACGTTGAACCGGCGGCCTCCATCATGGTAGGCGACTGGGCCGAGCGCGATATCAAAGGCGCCAAGGCCTTGGGGATGCGGACCGCCTGGGCCAAGTACGGCAACGAGTTCGACACCAAGGTCTCGGGCGCGGATTTCGAACTGGACGATATTTATGACATAGTGGGGATAATCAGGAGGGCAAATGAAAAAGTTGATTGAGGTTCTGGCGCTCTGTCTTTCTTTTCAGGCCGCGGCTTCGGCGCTTGAGATAACCGCGGTAAGCACGGCTTCCGTCAACGGCGTTCTTTCCGGGGAGTTCACTTTCTCCGCGTTTTCCGTTAAAGGCGTGACCTTCGAGAAGGGCGCGGTTATCATGCCCGTGACCGAGAATAAAGGCAAGACCTACTCCGACGTTAAACTGCTTTCCAAGAGCCTTTATGGCAAGCTGGAAACCTGCTTTAAAACCCGTTGCGCCAAGCCCGCCAAGGCGCCCGCCTCCCCGAAAATAAAGATTACCGCGCTCCGGCCCCTCAAGTCAAAAGTGCGTGTCGCCAACGCCGAGATCTCCTTCGACGGCGAGCTGCTGGCCGTGGCTGGCGTGATGATTTCCGCTAAAGAACCAGGGACTTACTGGGTGGCTTTTCCGGACTCCCTGACTTTTCCGGACGCGGCCTTCAAGGGCGCGGTAGAGTCAGCGGTTATAGCCGCCTGGGCCAAACCAACCAAGTAATGCCCGCCACTAAAACGGCTAAGGTGGTTCTTGCGGCGGCGCTCTGCCTGCTGCCGGCCTCCTCCGTTTTTGCCCTTAAAATAGAGCGCCTGGCGCGCTTTTCTCCGGCCTCCGGTAAGAGTTCATATCAGGAGGTGGCCGCCGGTTCGGCCATTGTAAGGTTCAAGACAGGGGTTTCCTCCTCCGCCGCAATTTCGGCGCTGGGGGCGGCCGGGTTCAGCGTCCTGAGCTCCTTTGAGCGGTTTAACTGGTCGGCGGTAGGCTTGCCGCAGGGGATGGGCGTGGCGGCCGGGTTGGCGCTGCTTAAAGGCCTGCCGTCGGTAGAGTGGGCTGAACCGAATAATGTTTACAGACCTAAAAAAGTCCCTAACGACACTTACGTCGAAAGGCAGTACGCCTTGGCGCAGGTCCAGGCCTTCGGCGCCTGGGAATACGGGACAGGCTCTCCCGGCACTACAACTATCGCTTTTATCGACACCGGCATAGACGGTTCCCATCCGGAGCTGTCCGGCAAGCTTATTGCCCCAAGTATGTCTTTCCCGCAGAATGGCGCCGCGGGAACTGTAAACCAGCCGTCTACCCCGGTCTGCAACCACGCCACAAGGACCGCCGGCGTAGCCGGGGCCGCCTCGGATAATTCCGCCGGCATCGCCGGGATGTCCTGGGGCGCGAAGCTTGTTTCCCTTAACGTGTTTTCTTCTTCCGACTGCGATATGGCCTGCTGTTCGGCTTCCCACGACTGCAGCGATTACGGGAACACCTGCGGCACTACCGAACTCGCCATTTCCAAGGCCGTAGATTATGCGATAACGCTTCATGATACCCCGGCGGCCGGCAAGGTCGTGATTAATATCAGCCTGGGGACGGCTCTCGGTTCTTGTTCTGACGGGCTGAATAGCGCGGTAACCGCCGCGGTTAACACCGGGTTGATGGTTTTTGCGGCTGCGGGAAATGAGGGGTACGGTTATATAGATTCTCCGGCGAACTGCTCCGGGGTTTACGCCGTGGGGGCTACCGACGCCCAGGATAAACTTGTTTATTTTTCCAACACTGACTCCATAATGATAAGCAGCGGTATAACCGCTCCGGGCCTGGAAATATACACTACCGATGTTTTCAATAGCTATGCTTCCGTTTCCGGCACTTCTTTTTCTTCGCCTATGGCCGCCGGGCTGGCCGCGCTGATCTGGTCGGCCAAACCTTCTTTTACGGGAGCGCAGGTCTTCGCTACTATGAAAAATTCCTCCGATGATCTGGGCGTGCCGGGTCCGGACCGGGATTTCGGTTGGGGGCGTATCAACGCTCTTAAGGCCATGCGCCTGGCCGTTACCGGGACCACGCTGTTCCCCGGTACGACTAAGGCCGTAGCTTATCCGAACCCGTTCAGGCCCAAATCCCAGCGCCTGCTTACCTTTACCGTCCCCGCGGACCTCACCGGCTCCGGAGTCGAGGTAAAGGTCTATACCTCTGAAGGGGAACTAGTTAAAAAAATAAACGGCCTGGCCTGGGACGGGCGCAACGCCGCCGGCGCGCCGGTAGCCAGCGGGATTTATTTTTTCAGGATCAAGACGGAAAAGAATTTCGCTACGGGCAGATTCGCCGTAATACGCTGAATTTTGCGAGGGGCGGGTGCCGATATGAAAATCTTTAACAATACGAAGGGGCTGCCGGTAAGTTCCACTGCCGGGCGGGCAGACACCTTCACGACCAGGCTTTTCGGGCTTATCCCAAGGCGCTCTCTCGGGGCCGAAGACGGGCTCTGGTTGGAGCCCTGTGCCATGATCCATATGTGTTTTATGCGTTTCCCGATAGACGCGGTTTTTCTGGACAGGGAACTTAAGGTTATCAGGGTCCTGCGCAATTTCAAGCCGTGGCGGTTTTCGCCCTGGGTTTCAGGAGCCCGCGGCGTACTCGAACTTCCGGCCGGCCGCTGCGAGGGCCGCCTGGAAGAGGGGGATATTCTGGAGTTCGCAGATTAGCTTGTAAATCAGCAGATAATATATTTATAATAACTGAATCAATATGCTAGCGGCCCAGGGACTCAAACGTAAAAGGAACATGAGGGAAATCCTCATAGAGGGGAAACTTGTCTCCGAAGAGCAGTACAAGGCGGCCGAGGAAGCCGCTAAAAAAGACGGGAAAACCTTTCAGCAGGTGCTGGTGGAACAAAAGCTTGTCCCAGAACTTAAGCTGCTTAAAGTGCTGGCGGACGAGTGGGGTTTCAAGGCGATAGATCTCTCCAAAATCGAGACGCCCGCGGAAGTAGTGCAACTGCTGCCTGAGGCCCTTGCCCGCAAGCAGTTCTGCGTGCCTTTCGCCCGTCAGGAGAACGCTCTTTTTCTGGCTATGGCCGATCCCAGGGACTTCCTGATTATAGAGGATATCGGGCTGCGCACCGGCCTGGAGGTAAAGCCTTACCTCGCACTTTCCCACTGGATTCTGAAAGTCGTAGATACCGTTTACGGCAAGCAGGATAACGCCCAGGTGGACGCGTTGGTGGAATCCGTGCAACAGTCCCAGCAGGCTAAGCCCGCAGGCGAGGAGGTAGGCTTTTCGCTGGCCGCCGAGGCCGAAAAAAAAGATATCAGCGACATCGACGCCACCGCCCCCGAAGTGGAGAAACTGGTTAACGCCATTATTTTAGGCGCGCTAAGCCTGAAAGCTTCCGACATACATATCGAGCCGTTCGAGGATCCCAACGGCAAGAATTCCAAGGTGCTGGTCCGCTACCGCGTGGACGGCATGCTGCGCGCCGCTTCCTTCTCGATCCCGTGGGCCTACCGGCAGGCTATCAGCGCCAAGATCAAGATCATGACCAACTCGATGAACATCACCGAGAGGCGCATCCCCCAGAGCGGGCGCATCCAGATTATTGCCAAGGGCAACCCAATAGAGTTCCGCGTGGAAATGGTACCCACCGTGTACGGCGAGTCCTGCGTTATGCGTATCCTGGACCGGGCTTCGGTCCGCGTGGATATCAAAATTATGGGCTTTCTGCCGGACACAGAAAAAAAACTGCTGGAACAGTTTCAGGGGATAGGCGGCAAGAAGAATTTTGGTCTGGTGCTGGTCTGCGGCCCCACGGGCTCCGGTAAATCCACCACCCTCTACGCCTGTCTCAATTATGTCAACCGTCCCGACATCAAGATTATCACCGCCGAGAACCCGGTGGAATATAATATCGACGGCATTGTACAGGTGCCGGTAAATCCCGAAGTAAAACTTGGCGAGGGTAAAAAATTCGACTTCGCTTCCGCGCTGCGCTCGTTCATGCGCCTCGACCCCGACGTTATCATGGTCGGCGAAATCCGCGACGAGGAAACGGCGCACATCGCGCTGGAGGCCGCCATGACCGGACACCTGGTGTTCTCCACCATCCATACCAACGACGCCCCGTCCGCTCTCGAGCGTCTTACGCAGATGGGGCTGCCGCGTTTCGTTGTGGCCAATACCATGAAATCCGTGCTGGCCCAGCGCCTGGCCCGCCGGCTCTGCAAGGACTGCAAGACCGAGGATACCATGACCCCGGAAGAACTCGCCGTCTTCGAAGCTAATAACGTGAAAGTGCCGCCGGGCGCCAAGATCTTCAGGGCTAAAGGCTGCGACAATTGCAAGAATACCGGCTATAAAGGCCGGGTTGGCATGCATGAACTGCTAATCCTGAACGAAGAGATCAGGCAACAGCTCCTGAACGATCCTTCCGCCATCCCTGTCAAGGCCATGGCTATTAAGAACGGCATGCGTACGCTGGCTATGGACGGCCTTGAAAAAGTGTTGCTCGGGCTGACCACCGTTAAGGAAGTGCTCGGCGGCGCCGCCGAGAAAACCGACTGATCCTGCGGGGAAAATTATGCTTAAAGTAATATCTGTTACCCTGCTCTCTTTTTTTCTTAGCGCTTCATCCGCTTTCGCCGCGGCTTACGACGGTTTCAGGGACGTAACGGTTTCCTCGCTTAAGCCTTTCACCCGCGACATCGGAGGCCTGCTGGGGTCGGGCACCAACCAGACCGCGCGTCCGCTGGGTTTTTCCGGCTTCGACCTTGGCGTGCGCGGCATGGCCCAGTTTACCCCGTCAGGCGGAAACACAGTGCTTAAAAAGAACGATATTTTCGGCTTGGGCGTAGTGCAGGCGGAGATCGGCATGCCTTACCGGGTAGACGGTTTCGTGCGGGGCGGCAGTTCTGAGGGGATGACTGTAGCTGGCGGCGGCCTGCGCTATGGGTTGTGGAACGTAACCGACGAAAAATATAAGGTCAACGCGATGATAGTGGGGATGGCCAACATTGCTACCAACAGGTATTTCTACGCAGTGCATTTTAATACCAGTGTGCTCTTCTCCATTAACCTGCCCGGGGTCTCGCCTTATCTGGGCGCGGGCTGCGACTTTACCCGGCTGGAAGCCCAGGGGGTTGTTGACCCTGCCCTAGTGAATAAAGATGTAAGGGTCAACGAGCCCCGCTTTACCGCCGGCCTGCGGGCTAGATACCATCTCGCTTATATCGCCGGCGGGTATACCTATACCCATGGCCGCGGCCTTGTGAACGCGAGCGCCGGGTTCAGGTTCTAAATCGCTGCGAAGCTGCGAAAGAAAAGGCCCGGGATTTCCCGGGCCTTTCCTTTAGACTATTAGCGGACTAGCCTTTAAATTTTTCCTTAAACTCCCTGCGCAGCTCTCTGTCGAGATCGCGCTGCTTTATCGCCTCGTGCTTGTCGGCGGATTTCTTGCCCCTGGCCAGGCCAAGAAGAATTTTGGCCCAGCCGCATTTGAAGTAAAGTTCTATGGCTACCAGGGTCATACCTTTGGTATTTAGTGCTCCGGTGATGCGTTTTATCTCCGGCGAGCGCAGCAGGAGTTTGCGGGTACGCACCGGGTCTATCTCTTTTACCGTATTAAATTTATAGGGCGCTATATGCAGGCCGTAAAGGTAAATCCCGTCCTTCTCGGCGCGCGCGAAGGCGGAGGTCAGCGTGGCCTGCTTCAGGCGCAATGACTTTACTTCCGGTCCCTCTAACGCCAGCCCGGCCTCGAAGGTGTCCTCGATCTGGTAGTCGTGCCGGGCCTTGCGGTTGGTGGCAATGGGCTCTATTTTATTGTCGCTTTTCTCTTTCGCCATTGTGTTCATATTACCAAATATCCTAGAATGATAACATCGTCGTATAGGTTTCCAACGACGAATCCCGCAAGGGGCGCGGTATAACGGAGAGGTGGCCGAGCGGTTGAAGGCGCAGACCTGGAAAGTCTGTATACTCGAAAGGGTATCAAGGGTTCGAATCCCTTCCTCTCCGCCATTTTTTTGCTTCGCAAAAAAATGGCGCAGTGTCCGTAGCGGCGCAGGATAGTAAAGTCCACCCCGCCATTAATTGATAGCAAAAAAATGGCGGTTTTTAATTCTGAGCCCAAGACCCACGTTAGGTTTTTTTTTATTTGACAGCATACGGGCTATTAATGTAGATTTATGGTATCCCCAAGGGCTTCATTTATTTATTATCCGTGGGGGGAAATTAAGGAGGAAGTATACGCATGAAAAATAACAAGAAAGGTTTCACCCTGATAGAGCTTATGATCGTCGTCGCCATCATCGGTATTCTGGCTGCCATAGCCATACCGAAGTTCGCCGACCTCATCAACAAATCCAAGGAAGGCGCCACCAAAGGCGCTCTCTCCTCGGTCCGTAGCGCTCTGCAGGTCTATTACGGCGACAACGAGGGTTGGTTCCCGGCTGACGACCTGGGCGTGCTTACCAATAACGGCAAGTACATCAACACGATACCCGTGGCCAAGCTGCCGCTCACCGGCAAGGCAGACAGCAACGTTGTGACCACGTATAGCGCCTACGTCTCGACCTCCGGTGTGTACACCGCTAATGCCGGCGGCCTTGGGTGGGCCGGCGGCGGCTGGGGTTATATGAACAACACGGCGGCTTCCGCCACCTGGGGCAACTTCATGGCGAATTGCACCCACACAGACATAAAGGGCATTGAAGCCTGGACCGCCTTCTAATCAAAGGTTATCCGTAAAAGGCCCCGCGTCGCAAGGCGCGGGGTTTTTTTTATGTTCCTGTAACAAATGTTAGAATATACCGATGCTCGCCGCTCTTATCGCTTTTCCTCTAGGACTGCTCTTTGGCAGTTTTCTTAACGTTTGCATATTGCGCCTTCCAATCGATAAATCTATTCTTTGGCCGGCCTCCCATTGTCCCAAGTGCCAGACCCCGATAAAATTTTACGACAATATCCCCGTTCTTAGTTTTCTGCTGCTCAGGGGGCGTTGCCGCGCCTGCAAGGAGCCCATCTCGTTGCGCTACCCGGCCATAGAGTTGATCACGGGGCTGCTCACGGCGCTTTTCGCCGCCAGGTGGATAGGCAGCCCGGTCTGGCTTGCAGTCTCGCTGGCGGCCGTTTACGTGCTTATCGTGGTAAGCGTGATAGATTTTGAGACCATGCTGATCTCCGACGCTTTTTCGCTGGCCCTTTTCCTGTTGGGGATTGGCGGCAGCCTGTTTAACCCCTCTTTCTCAGGCGGCTGGGGAGAGCGCCTCGCTTCTGCGGCTATCGGGGCCGCCGCAGGGGCCGGGTTTATCTGGGCGCTGGCCCTTATAGGAAAAGTTATATATAAGAAAGAGGCGGTCGGCGAAGGCGATATCTTCCTGATGGGGGGGATAGGCGCGCTCTGCGGCTGGCAGGGGGTAGTGACCAGCGTGATAATGGCCTCTTTTTTTGGTTCGGTTTACGGGATAAGTTTGCTGGTGATGAAGAAGGCGGACAGGATGTCCAGCATGCCTTTCGGGCCATTTTTGGCGGTGGGGGCGGTTATAAATTTATATGCGCTGGTGAGGCCGGAGGCGTTCTTTTTTGTGCTGCCGTTTTAAGTTTTAAGTTTTAAGATTTAAGATTTAAGATTAAGATTTAAGATTAAGATTTAAGATTAAGATAAGAGAAAGAAGATGAGGCTGTTCGTTGCACGAACAGCCTTTTTCCTTATTTTAGGCGGGGGAGTTGGCCACAACTCTCTTCGCGGCCGTCGCCGCTCAGAGGTCGCGGCCCCGCCTCGCTTCTGCGGGCTGCTGCCCTCGAAGCTCCGGCTTTCAACTCCCTGCGCGAGCCAAATTGTTGGCTCGCTTCCCGCGCTATGAAAAATTAAAAAGCCGTTCGTATAAATACGAACAGCTTTTTAAAATGAATGCGCGGGAAGGGAGTTGAACCCATAAGACCTTTCGGTCACACGGTCCTGAGCCGTGCGCGTCTGCCAGTTCCGCCACCCGCGCATAAAACAGTGCTGAATTAAGTATGGTTGGGGAAGGATTCGAACCTTCGTAGGGCGTAGCCCGACGGTTTTACAGACCGTTACTTTTGACCGCTCAGTCACCCAACCATGTATAAAAGAACAACTAACTTCAGGACATATAGTATACCAAAAAAACGGAGGTAATACTAAATCAGGCTTTGAAAGCGCATGGCTATAGCCCGTCTCCGCGGGAGGGGGGCGGCGGTTAAAATAGTATAATTTATATTAATAAAACTAATACCCGCTGCCCAGGAGTTCCCATGTGCCTCGCGGTTCCCGGTAAAATAATCTCTGTAAAAGACAACAACGCCGAAGTGGATTTCAACGGCGTGAAGCGCGCCATTTCGCTCGACCTCGTGCCCGCGGCCAAGCGCAACGATTACGTGCTGGTGCACGCCGGGTTCGCCATCCAGGTGCTCGAGCCCGCGGAGGCCGCGGAGACCCTGAAGCTTTTTGAAGAGATCTACGGCGCCGGCCACGGCGACGCCCTGTCCGGCCCGCTGGCACATAATAAGCCATGAAAACTTCAGCCGCAACTGCGCGCTTCAGCTCCCCGCTTTGGCGCGACAAGGCCCTCGCCTCCGCCGCTATGGGGGAGATGAGAAAACTTTCCCGTGCTGCCGCCTTAAAGATCGGCGGTACGGTGAATTTCATGGAGGTCTGCGGGACCCACACCATGGCAATTGCGGCCAGCGGCATGCGCAAGCTTTTTCCCAAAGAACTGCGCATGCTTTCCGGGCCGGGCTGCCCGGTCTGCGTCACTTCCCAGGGCGACATCGACCGCGTGCTGGCGCTAGCCAGCTTGCCGGGCGTGATCATAACTACTTTCGGTGACATGATGAAGGTTAAGGGCTCAGGCGGGCTGGACCTTAACTCCATGCGCGAGCGTGGCGCAGATATAAGGATAGTCTATTCGCCGCTGGACGCGGTAACCCTGGCCGAGGCAAACCCAGGGAGGGAAGTGGTGTTCATCGGAGTAGGGTTCGAGACCACCGCCCCGGTCATAGCGGCGGCTGTCGCGCGCGCCAGGAAGCTCGGACTTAAGAATTTTTCTTCCACCGCTTTCTTCAAACTGGTGCCGCCGGCGCTTAAGATGCTGCTTTCCGACCCTGAGAACAGAATCCACGGTTTCATGCTGCCGGGCCACGTCAGCGCCATTATCGGCCTGGCCCCATACCGTTTTGTGGCTGAGAAATACAAGGTGCCCTGCGTGGTTACCGGTTTTGAGCCGCTCGACATCCTGGCCGGGATAAACATGCTGCTCCGGCAGGTGCTGTCCGGCGAGCCGCGGATAGAGGACGAATATTTCAGGGTGGTCCACAAGGACGGGAACCCCGCCGCCAGGAAACTGATGGCCGAGGCTTTTATAGTGTCCGCCGCTAACTGGCGCGCGATCGGCCTGCTGGACGGTACCGGCCTGGCCTTCTCAAAAGCCTACGCCGCTTTTGACGCAGTAAAGAAGTTCAAGGTCCCGTATAAGGACGCACCCGAACCCAAAGGCTGCCTGTGCGGCCAGATCCTGCTCGGCAAAGTCCAGCCGCCCGACTGCCGCCTGTTCGGGAAAGCCTGTACGCCCTCTTCCGCGGTCGGGCCGTGTATGGTCTCTTCCGAAGGCGCCTGCGCGGCCTGGTTCAAGTACGGCGGCTAGCGGTTATGCGGCAGGAACACTAAACCCGGCGGCAAAAAACCGTGGCGGAATCCTTTACTTCATAAAAAAACTGTCCGGAGGGGCTGAATATGCGAGGCTTTAAAAAAATAGTGCTGGGGCACGGCAGCGGCGGGCGGCTCAGCCGCGAGCTGGTGGAACAGGTTTTTCTTAAAAGCTTTTCCAATCCCGCCCTTAAACCGCTTGAAGACTCCGCAGAGGTAAAAGTGGGTGGGGTTACGCTGGCTTTCACCACCGATTCCTATGTGGTGA
Source organism: Elusimicrobiales bacterium (assembly GCA_038204165.1). GTDB lineage: Bacteria > Elusimicrobiota > Elusimicrobia > Elusimicrobiales > UBA9959 > UBA9959. Next base: position 38,962 of record JBBRDG010000004.1, on the reverse strand, counting down.
CTCCGGTGGAATTCCCCGGCGCGGACATCGGCCGGGTGGCGGTCTGCGGCACGGTCAATGATCTTGCCGTGAAAGGCGCGCGGCCCGCGGCGCTGTCGGCGGGCTTCATCCTGGAAGAGGGCTTTCCGGCAGACCTGCTGCTGCGCGTTACGGCCTCTATGCGGCGCGCCGCCCGCGAGGCCGGCGTAAGCATTGTTACCGGGGATACCAAGGTGGTGGAGCGGGGCAAGGCCGACGGGATTTTCATCAACACTTCCGGGGTCGGCCTGATCCCGAAGGGCAGGGAGCTTACCAGCGCGGCTGTCAGGCACGGCGACGTTATTATTGTGAGCGGGAACCTGGCCGACCACGGGGTGGCCGTTATGAACGCCCGCAACCGCCTGGGCCTGCAGGGTGGCATAAAGAGCGACGCCGCCCCGCTTAACGGCCTTGTGGAATGCGCGTTGCGCTCGCCGGGCGTGCGCGCTATGCGCGATATTACGCGCGGCGGTTTTGCTACGGTGCTTAACGAGGTGTCGGGCTCCTGTGGTCTTAGCGCGGTGGTGGAGGAGAATGCGGTGCCGGTTTCGCCGGCTACGGCTAATGCCTGCGCCATGCTGGGTTTGGACCCGCTGTATGTGGCTAACGAGGGGAAGATAGCGCTGTTTGTGGCTCCGGGGGCGGCTGGGCGCGTGCTTAAGGCGCTGCGTTCGCACCGCTACGGGCGGAAGGCGGCTATTGTGGGCCGTATGGTAAAGGAAAAGAAACCGCAGGTGCGGCTCAATACGTCGATAGGCGGTTCCCGAGTGATGCTGATGCTCGAGGGTGAACAACTTCCGCGTATTTGCTGAGCTTGCGTTCCGCCACCCGGCCCGGGCGTCAAGCCGCAAGGATTATAAAATGAAAAAGACTTTACTGTGGATACTGAGTTTTTTGATAACGGTTTTTTTCGCCGTGTTCCAGCGCATGACGGGTCCTACTTACCCTGTTAAAGGCGGGGCGGTGGAGGGCACAGGTATTTCGAGTTATCGCTTTCCCCGGAGCTGTACTACGGGCGGTGATGACTGCCTTGTAAAGATTTCCTATAAGGGCCCTCTCGAGGGGCGGGTGGAATGGCGCCGGTATAAAACCGTGGATCCGGGGCAGGTTTCTCCGCTGCAGGCCAAGGACGGCCTTCTGTTTTTTATGCTGCCTTCCCAGCCGCCGGCGGGCAAGCTGGCGTACCGGGTCTTCGTGAAGCATCCTTCCGGAGAGCTGGAGCTTTCCCGGGCCCCGGTAGTGACCAGGTTTAAGGGAGCGGTGCCGGCCTGGGCGCTGATCCCGCACATTGTTTTTATTTTTCTTTTCATGTTCTTCTCGGTGCGCATCTTTCTTTCCGTGTTTACCGGCGGCTTGGCGGTTAAGCACGCGGTCTGGCTTAATATTTTATTCCTGTTGCTGGGCGGTTTTGTGTTCGGGCCGCTGGTGCAGTATTACGCTTTTGGCCAGGCCTGGACGGGCTTTCCTTTCGGTTACGACCTTACCGACAATAAGACGCTTCTGATGCTGGTTGCCTGGCTGCCGGCCCTGTATTTTGTTTTCAAAGATCGCAACTACCGGCCCTGGCTTATAGCCGCCTTCGTGGTTACTGCGGCGGTGTATTTGGTTCCGCACAGTATGTTCGGCAGCGAGCTGGATTATTCCAGGAACCAGGTGGTTACCGGCGGCAAGAACTGAGGCTTTTAAAAGAATGATCTACACGATACGAAGAAAGATCCTGATTAAAGGCGTGGTGCAGGGCGTGGGCTTCCGGCCGCACATCTATAAACTCGCCCTCGCCTATAGCCTGGCGGGCTGGGTCAAGAACGACGCCGCCGGAGTTACTGTGGAAGCCGAGGGGCTGCCCCAAAACGTTCGGGAGTTTATCCGCCAGATCATCCCCCGCAAGCCGCCGGCTTCACGTATCGATTCTGTTTCGGTGTTCCCGTTAACTCCTGTCGGAGAGAAATTATTCGCCATCGCTAAAAGCGGAGGGAATGCCCCGGCGGGCGCCATCATTCCGGCCGACCTGGCGCTTTGCGGGGACTGCCGCCGCGAAATGCTGACGCCCTCGGACAGGCGTTATCTTTACCCTTTCACCAACTGCACCAACTGCGGGCCGCGCTTTACCATAGTTAAGACCATCCCCTATGACCGTCCCGCCACCACAATGGCCGGGTTCAGTATGTGCCCGCACTGCCTGCGCGAATATACGAACCCGCTCGACCGCCGTTTTCACGCCCAGCCGAACGCCTGTCCTGTCTGCGGCCCCGCGGTAGAACTGACCGCCGGCGGTAAAAAATACGCCGGCCTGGCCGCGCTGAAAAAAACCGCCGATCTCCTTTTGGCAGGACGCATAGGCGCGCTGCAGAGCCTGGGCGGCTTCCATCTGGCCTGCCGGGCGGACGCCGCGCCGGCGCTGCGCCGGCTGCGCGCGGTTAAGTGCCGGCCCCATAAGCCCTTCGCCGTGATGGCCGCTTCGCTCTCCTCCGTGAAAAAGCTCTGTTACGTCTCAAAAGTGGAAGCTGTCGCGCTAGCTTCGTCCGAAGCGCCGGTAGTGATGCTGCAACGTAAGGGCGTTTTTGCGGAACCGGCTCCCGGCCTTTCGCGGCTGGGTGTGATGCTGCCCTATACGCCGCTGCACGCCGCCCTTTTCGCGCTGCTGGCGAAGAAAGGTTTTACGGGACCGCTGGTAATGACTTCCGGCAACCTGCGGGACGAGCCTATCTGTAAGGACGCGCAGGAAGTCTCCACGCGGCTCGATGGCGCGGCTTCTTTTACCCTTTCCCATAACAGGCCCATCCACAACAGGGCCGACGACAGCGTGGCTTTTGAGGCGGCGGGGGAACTGCGCCTGGCCCGCAGGGCCAGGGGCTACGTTCCCGCCGGGATAAAGCTCCCCGCCGGCGGGGTTACGCTGCTGGCCTGCGGCGCCGACCTTAAGAACGCTTTCTGTCTTACGCGCGGCTCCGAAGCTTTCCTCTCCCAGCATATCGGCGACCTGGCCGAGCCTAAAAATCAGGAGTTTTTCAGGGAAACGCTGGTCAAGTTCTCCGGCTTGCTTAAAGTGCGCCCAGGCGTGATAGTGCATGACCTGCACCCGGATTACGCCTCTTCCTACATCGCCGCCTCCCTGCCCGGCGACAAAGTAGCGGTGCAGCACCACGCGGCGCACGCCTTAAGCGTGGCGGCGGAGCACGGTCTGAAGGACCCTTTTCTCGGCGTTTCTTTCGACGGGACCGGCTACGGTCTCGACGGTAGGATCTGGGGTTCGGAGTTCCTGGTCTTCGGTAAACACACCTGGCGGCGCGCCGGGCATCTTAAATATTTCCCGCTGCCCGGCGGTGATATAGGCGCTTTAGAGAACTGGCGCCCGGCGTTGGCCCTGGTCAGGGCGGCCCTTGGTCCCTCCTGGCGTAAGTCCGCCGGTGGTCTTTTTAAAGAAATCCCCGCGGCGAAACTAAATACCGTGGAGCGGATGCTGGAGACCGGGCTTAATTGCCCCGAGACTTCCAGCATGGGCCGCCTCTTCGACGCTTTGAGTTTTATCTCTGGAGTAAGGACCGAGGCCACCTACGAGGCGCAGGGCCCGATGGAAATGGAAAGTCTGCTGGACGGTAAAAAGTACGGCGAATACGCCTTTGGGCTGGCGCAGGGCGAGACCTGCCTTGAGCTGGACCCGGGCCCGGCCGTGAAAGCCGCCTTAGTCGACAGGCTGGCCGGGGTTAAGCCCGGCGTAATCTCCGCGCGCTTCCATGCCGGCTTGGCCGCAGCCGCCGCGGCCGCGGCGCTAAAGATCGCCGGCGACGCCGGGCTTGAAACCGTCTGCCTCTCCGGCGGTGTTTTTCAGAACCGGACGCTGCTGGAAGACCTGGGCCGCCGCCTTTCGAACTCCGGCCTTAAGGTGCTGACCAATTCCCGGGTGCCGTCCAACGACGGGGGCATAGCGCTGGGCCAGGCCTGGTACGCTATCAACGGTTACAACGCGGAGCAGGCGAGTGGGTAAGCTCCGGCCTAATAAAGAAGAACGGCCCTTCGCAGGAAGGGCCGTTCTTTTATTTCCGGCAGCCGCTGTTATTGCGCGGAGAGCCAGCTGGTGAACTCATCCCACTTCCCGGCCTTGGAAAGCGCCAGTTTGGAGTAGTTGGCGTCGAAGCTGTAGGAGGGCAGGTAGATGCCGATCCCCAGGGCGTTCTTGTAGGAATCGCCGTAAGGGGCGTTCTTTATCAGCATCTTCTGCTGTACCAGGGCGGTAATCTCCCTGCCCTTGGCCGCCAGCGCGGGGATCTTGGCGCCGGCTATCGAAAGGAAGTGGAGGAAGTCGCGGGAATCCGCGCCGCCGAAAGACTTGGCTTCGCTGCGAGCGGCTTTAAGCGCGGCCTTGTCCTGCGCCATAGCAAGGTCTACCCACTGGTCGGTAAGCAGGCGCAGCGGTTCAGCCTGGTTGGAGCGCACCGCGGACATCGTTATGCCGGAGCCTTTAGCAGCGTAAGAGGCGTTGTAACCTTCCACCGCCGCCTTGGCTATGGCTTCGGGGCTGAGGTTGGCAGGGTTAACGCGGGAGAGGAAAGCCGTGTAGTCCCAGCCGTCGCCGGGCTCGGTCTCTTCGGAGCCGATTATAACCGGCGCGTAATTCTTAAGTTCATACACCACTTCGGCCATCTGCATCAGGCAGGCGTCGGAAGCGTAAATGTCCAGGCCGCCCATGGCGCCCAAGGCCTGGCCCAGCTGCACTGTAGTGATGCCGTTGCCGGTCTCGTCGTCGTAAGAAATACCTTTCAGGATCTGCGAGCCCAGGCTCTTGGTTTTCCAGCCGTCGCCGTGGTTCCACACGACCAGCATATATTTCCTGGCGGGGTACTTGGCCTTGGCCCATTTTACGAACTGCACCAGCTGGTTCCAGTCGCCCATGTCGGTCTTGGGCAGTTCTTCGAGCAACTGGGAACCGGTAACCGCGGTGTCGTTGTCCTTCAAAACGTAATATCTGCGCACGCCGGTCCAGTCGGAGGAGCGCGTGGCCGCCGCGTCTTCGCGGCCCATGGCGGGGGGCATGTTCCAGTCCGGATTGGGCCAGCCGGGGTGCGGGACTACGCCGCCCCAGGGATTGTCGTAACCGTCGTAGCCGCCCGGGTAGTTGGGGTAGGAGGGGGGCGCCTGGTAGATCCTGCCGGCCTCGACCACGATGTTCATCTTGTCGGTCGAGCCTACCTGTTCCATTTCGTTCATGTCGGTATGCACGTAGCTGGAGAGATTGTTTTTGCCGTTCATGAACACCATCAGCGTCCATTCTTTGGGCGTCCGGCTGTCAGGGGGAAGCGAGGGTTGGGGGACTGAAATTTCCGAGGCCCGGGCCTGGCTTATTATGTCCTTTACCGAAGGCAGGCTGTCGAAGCTTATGTCCTGCGCGGCGGCAGGGACCGCCATGAAAGCCGAGGCCAGCAGGAACTTTGTTATAGCTATTCTTTTCATCGGTACTCTCCTCGCGGATATGATGGAACTTGCTGTCTATAATATTAATTTATTTGAACCGGCATTTTATAGGTTCATAGGCCTGCCCCTTTGAAGTTATTCGGCCTACCTGTTTCAGGGCCTTTAGTCCTACGACTAATATCAATCAGGCGCTGGTCCGGGCTGGATAAATAGTTAAGCGCAGCAGCCGTTTTAAGAGAAACCGGAAGCCGTGGCGGAGCAGTTTTTGCTAAAATAACCTAGCCGCCTGTGCGGCTATTGATGAAATACTGGATTATCCTGTCTTTGTTGTTCCATACGAGTACCGCCGGCGCCCAGGGCCTCGGTCCCGTTGCCGATTCCGGACTGGTGCTCCATTCCGATACCCTGCTCGATCAGCTTGCCTCGGTCCCCGACTATTCTACTGCTTATCCCCCGCCCGCTCCGGGCCCCGACATAACTGAAGAGGAAGTCCAGGACGTTGAAGACAACGAGTCCGAGGGCGGGGATATTTTCATCAGCACTGAAACTGTCGAACCTCCCATGCCGGTGAACCTTGGCGGCAACGGTAAACTTACCATCATACGCCGCGATACCGGAGAAAAAATACTTTTAAATTACCGGACCAGGGACGGCGGTTACGACATGGACGAGGTCGCGAAGTTCGATCATGTGACCCGCTGCAGCCTGGACAGCAGCGAAGCCGATATGTCCATTAAACTCATGGAACTGCTGGACGCCGTGGAGGACCATTTTGGGAAAAGGGGGATAACACTGCTGAGCGGTTACCGCACCCTTGCTCTCAATCGCTCGCTGCCCGGAGCCGCCGAACACAGCCTGCACATGCTGGGCTGGGCCGCCGATATCCGGGTGCCGGGCTATACGACCACCGCGGTGAAAAAATTCGCTCTGCGGCTCGGGGCGGGCGGCGTAGGTTACTATCCCTCAAAAGGTTTTACCCATGTGGACGTGGGCCGGGTCCGTTACTGGATGGTAAGGGCCCCGGTGCGCCACCGCCGGCGCAGGCCGAGGCGCGCTACGCCGGCCAGGCACGTCGCCAAGAGGACGGTCCGGCATCCGGCCGCGGCTAAAAGCGCTCCCGCGCGTAAAAGCGCCGCGCCTGCCCGTAAAATCGGCGCCAGGACCGCGGCGGTCAAGAAAAAAAACGTTTAACGTCAGCTCGCCAGGTGTTCCATCAAACTGTATTCCACGCCTTTAATAGCGTCTATCGCGGAACTGGTTATCCCGCCCGCGTAGCCTGCCCCTTCGCCCAGGGGGTAGAGGTTACCTATCAGGCTGGACTCACAATTATCTTTCCGCAGGATCTTTACCGGGCAGGAGGTCCGCGTTTCAGGGGCCAGCAGCAAGGCCTGGTCTGAAACGTAGCCCGGGTAGCGGTCCCTGAATTCTTCGAAAGCAGTTAAAAGTTCCCTGGTCACGAACCCCGGCAGAACTTCCCTGAGGTCGGCGGCCGCCGTGCCTATTCTGCAGGAGTTTTTTATCAGTTCTTTTGAAACTTTACCGCCAATAAAATCGTTAAGGTTCTGCGCCGGCACCGACCAGTCCCCGCCGCCGGCTTTGAATGCCGCGCGCTCAATGGTCTCCTGGAATTCAAAGCCGGCCAGCGGCCCTTCTCCCTGGTAATCTTCCGGATGGCAGGTGGCCACGAGCGCGGCGTTGGAGAAGGCCGAAGCCCTGGCGGCATAGCTCATTCCGTTTACCACCAGCAGCCCCTGCCCGGAAGAGGCGTTCACCACTTCCCCGCCGGGGCACATGCAGAAGGTGTATACGCCGCGTCCCGCCCGCCGGTTGGTGTGCGTGAGCGAGTAGGTGGCCGCGCCAAGTCCGGGGTAGTTTTGGTATTTGGGGCCATACCGGAACAGGTTTATGGCCGCGGCCGGGTGTTCTATCCTTACCCCGACCGAAATGCCGCGCCGCTCCAGGGCAGCGCCTCTTTTTTGCAGCAATTCGAAAGTATCCCGCGCCGAATGCCCGATGGCAAGGTAGATGCGGGAAGAGAGATATTCCTCGCTGCCGTTTACCACTACCCCAGCCGCCTTGCCCCCGGAGACCAGCAGGTCCGTCACCCTGGCGCCGTAATGTATCTCGCCGCCTTGCTCCAGTACGTAGGCGCGGATATTCCTGACTATCGCGCAGAGCACGTCAGTCCCGATGTGCGGCTTGGCCGTGTAGCCTATCCTGGGCGGCGCGCCGAACCTTATAAAAGTTTCCAGAACTTTGGCCGCGTACCCGGAATTATTGACGCGGGCGAACAGCTTGCCGTCGGAATAGGCTCCGGCGCCGCCTTCCCCGAACTGGATATTGGATTCCGGGTCCAGAGACTTCTGCGTTTCGAACCTGCGCACGGCGGAGGAACGTTCCTCTATCTTCCTGCCCCTTTCCAGGATTAAAGGTTTCAAGCCGCGTTCCAGGAGCTCCAGCGCCGCGAACATTCCAGCGGGTCCGAAGCCGATTACTATGGGGCGTTCTTTAAGCCCCGGAGGCGGGCGCGGAATTTTTATTTCTTCCTGGTAAGTCGGAAATTTGCGGCTGTTCGGATAGCCGCGGGGGACGGCTACGGCCAGAGTGAGCTCGTAATAGAACTGCTGCGGATCCGCCATGTCCAGCGCTTTTCTCAGCATTTTGACTATGCGGATATCGGTCTCAACCAGCCCCAGCCTGTCGGCTGCCGCTTTGCGCCAGCAGCTCTCATTTCCCTTTTCTACGGCAACGCGCACCTCGGTTACAGTTAAGACCGTGAGATTCGGCTCCGGCTGGTTTGAAAATATATCCTTCATATGGGTACGACCGCTGTGCCTCTCCGCCTGAATAAAGTCTTCAGTAAATTTAAACATATTTAATACTTGCGCTGTATTCTTTACCCGCTAAGTCAGGTTGACCGCTTGACTTAAAACAGATATAGCACTAGAATTACTTCAGAAACGGGCGGATTCAAGTTTAGCTGACGAACGTGCAATCTATGGAAAAACTGCGCATGAGAGAATTTGATACCGTCCAGTTCACCCGGATGGTGCGCAAGATAAAGCTGTTCGCTAATATACAGATGGGCTTGCTGGAAAAGATCCTTGCCTGGGTAAGTATGTTCAGTTATAAGAAAGGCGAAAAGATCTGCCGGCAGGGGGAAACAGGAGATTCGTTCTTTGTGATCTACGAGGGTCGCGTCAGCGTTACCGTGAGGGAGTGGGGCTTCTTTTCCAGGCGCCTGTCGGTGCTTGGGCCGGGCGACTGCTTCGGCGAAATGGCGCTGCTGCGTCAGGCGCCCAGGAACGCCACTATTACCTGCACGGAAGACGCCAAAGTGTTCATGCTGCTGGCCGAGCACTTCAATGACGCGCTGGCCGGTAACGCTATCTTCGCTGAAGAGGTGCGGCGGCTTGCGCTCGAGCGGGAATATGAAGACAAGTGCGGGTTCAGCGCTTAACACTGGAGCACACTATGATCAATACTAACGGCGTTTCAAAGGCCCTGGTGCTGGTTGCGGATGACGACGAGGCTATTGCCAACGCTGTCTGCAGGTTCCTGTCTTCGTACGGGTATGAGACGCTGCAGGCTAACGACGGCGGGCGCGCGGTGGAGCTGGCCAGGGCCAGGCGTCCCGACGTGGTGCTGCTCGATATCTCCATGCCGGGCAAGAACGGGGTGGAAGTGTTGACCGAACTTGTGCCGGAAATGCCCCGGACCGGTTTCATCATGCTCAGCGGCAACGGGGACGAAGCCGTAGCGCGGGATTGCCTGAAGATCGGCGCTTTCGATTACCTTTCCAAGCCGGCGAACCTGGGAGCCCTTGAAACTATGGTCAGGACTTTCCTGGCCGCTGCAAAGCGCTGACGGGATGTGGGGGAGGGGAATTATATGGCTGATTTAATGGACGAAAAGACCAGGGCTGAAGTTAAACTCCTGCTGGGTAAGATGAAAGCCCCGGTGCGGCTACTGCTGTTCACGCAGAAGAGCGCCTGCCCGGCCTGTGCACTGCAGGAAGCATTGCTGCGGGAATTGTGCGGGATTACAGACCTGCTTAAACTGGAGGTCCACGATCTGGTGCTGGACGGAGATACAGCGCTAAACTACAAGATAGAGATGGCCCCGGCCACGGCTATTGTGGGCGCGAAGGACTATGGCATCCGGTTCTACGGCCTTACCGGCGGCTACGAATTTACTTCCCTGCTGGAAGCCGTCCTGCTGGTCTCAGGGGGGAGGTCCAGCCTGGACCCTCAGCTGGAGGAAATGGTCAGGAAGATAACAGAGCCGGTGCACCTGCAGGTGATGACTACGTTGACCTGCCAGTACTGCCCGGAAATGGTGCGCGTGGCGCACGAGTTCGCTTTCGTCAACGACCATATCCGCGCGGACATGGTGGAGTCCTCAGAATTCCCGGAGCTCGTTAAAAAATATCGCGTCTCAGGCGTACCGAAGACCATAATAAACGGCGGTCCCTCTTTCGAGGGCGCTATGCCCGCGCCGGCCGCCTACCTTGAAATAATCAAAGCCGTGGCCCCGGCGCAGTACAAAGCCATTACGGAGCAACTGCGCGCGGTGGAAGCGGCGGGGAAGACTAAAAAAGCCGAGCCCGGCCATACGTACGAAATGGCTATAGTGGGCGGCGGTCCGGCCGCGCTGTCCGCCGCGGTTTACGCGGCGCGCAAGGACCTGGACGTGGTCCTGGTCGCCAGGAAGCTGGGCGGCCAGATCACCTATACCGCCGGCATAGAGAATTACCTGGGCCTGCCAGACGCGACAGGCACTAGCATGGCCGAAGCTTTTCGCGCGCATATGTCCCGTTATCCCGTAGCCGAGGCGCTCGGAGAGAACGTGACCAAGATAGAAAAGAGCGGGCAAGAATTCGTCCTGTCCACCGAAGGGGGTAGCCGCTTTAAGGCCCATTCCGTGGTCTACTGCGCCGGTAAGGAATATAAACGGCTCGGCGTGCCGGGCGAGGAAAAATTCGTGGGGAAAGGGATAGGTTTCTGCGCCACCTGCGACGCCCCGCTCTATAAAGGAAAAAAAGTGGCGGTAGTGGGCGGCGGGAATTCAGCATTCACCTCCGTGCGCGATCTGCTTGCTTTCGCGTCGGAGATCCACCTTGTCCACCGCGGCAAAGATTTCCGGGCCGACCCCGCTCTGGTGGAGGAAGTTAAGAAAGCCAAGAACGTAACTCTGCACTCTCCTATGGAAGTGCGCGAATACCTGGGCGGGGACAAACTTAACAGTATAAGGCTGGTTTCCCCGGACGGCTCGGAAAAGCTGGACCTGGACGTGGACGGGGTGTTCCTGGAAATTGGCCTCACACCTAACAGCTCCCCGCTTAAAGACCTGCTCCAGCTCAATCCTTACGGCGAGATAGCGGTGGACCGGACGCAGACCACTTCGGAGAAGGGCCTGTTCGCCGCCGGGGACGTAACCGATACCGAAGAAAAACAGATCTCCATCGCCGTGGGGCAAGGGGCTCAGGCGGCCCTTTCGGCTTACAAGTACCTGGCGGACAACAAACTTACCAGGAGCAAGGCCGGCAAGAAAGAAACCTGGCAGTAAGTATACCTCTTGATTTATTCGGGGCGAATATCCTATATATTGGCTTTGAAGGACACTAACTTGAAAGATGCGCGCCATTCACGGCGGGCGGGTTCGCCCGGCTGCCGGAGGCGCCAAGGGGGAAACATGCAGCAGACCATACAAACCTACAAAGCGGCGTCATACCCGGACCTGGAAGGGATGCCGGGCTTCAGCAGCCAGTTGATAACCAACCACCTGAAACTGTACCAGGGCTACGTGAATAACACCAACACCCTGGCGGAGAAGCTTTCGGCCCTGCTCGCCGAAGGCAAAGAGAAAACGCCGGAGTACGCCGAGCTGAAGAGGCGCTTCGGCTGGGAGTTCAACGGCATGCGCCTGCACGAGCTGTATTTCGGCAATCTCGGTGGGACCGGCACGCCCCGGCAGAACAGCCATCTGTATAAGAACATCGTGGAAGACTTCGGCACGTACGAGGGCTGGAAAAAGGACTTCACGGCCACCGGGCTTATGCGCGGCGTGGGCTGGACGGTCCTGTACAGGGATAATACTTCCGGCAGGCTGTTCAACGCCTGGGTGAACGAGCACGACGGCGGCCACCTGGCCGGCTGCGCGCCGCTGCTGATCATGGACGTGTTCGAGCACGCTTATATCACAGATTACCAGCTGGAAAGGGCAAAGTATATAGAGGCGTTCCATAACGCCGTAAATTGGGAAGAGGCGGACAAGCGCTGTCAGAAATAACCACGGCCGGCCGGCACGCCGGACGGACGGGTAAAAAAAACAGGAGGGTAAATGAAAAAAACTTCTAAAGAAATGCTGGACCTGCTCAACCAGGCCATAGCGCGGGAAATTCAGGTAAGCATCCAGTATATGTGGCAGCACGTGCTGTGGAAAGGCGTAAAAGGCTACGCGGTAAAAGACGGCTTCAGGAACATAGCTATCGAGGAAATGAAGCACGCCGAGATTATCGCCGAGCGCCTGAATTACCTGGGAGGCGTACCTACCACAAAGCCCGCCCCTATCTTCTTAGGGGACACGCTCAGCGAGCAGCTCGAGAACGACGTTAAGGCCGAGGTGGAAGCGATCGATATGTACAAGCAGATCATCGACCTGGCCAAGAAGGAGCACGACGACGTGACCGAGGAACTGTTCCGTAAGATACTTACGGACGAGGAAGACCACCACGATACCTTCACCACGCTGCTTGAAGAAGTCTAAAAGCTGCTTGACTGAACGGGGGGGGGCCGCGCTGGCGGCCCTCTTCCTTCTCCGTGCGCCCGCCAGGCGTGCTGGCCGCACTGGTCCGGAAAAAGCGGAAACTAGTCAACTCCGAGGCGTTTGCTGTGTAGTAAAATTTGGAAAAGGGCAATAGGTTTTCGTCCTGTCCCGGAGGATTATTATGAATACTAAACAATTTACGTTCCTGGCGCTGCTGGCCGGGATAATTTTGTGCGGCGGCGCGGCCAGAGCCGAGGAACGGGGCGGAGACCGCGAGCGGGGGGAGGGCAGGCAGGAGCGCTCTACGGGGGGCGGCGAGGCCCGGCAGGAACGCTCCTGGAACCGCGGTGAAGGCCGCCAGATAACGAGGATGCAGAATATCTCCATTACCCGTCCGGAACGCCTTGAACCAGCCCATATAGTCAACGACAGTCACCAGTTCGCTGCCCCGCGCCGCTTCGGCAACGGCGACGAGATCCGCGTAAACCCGGCGAGGATCCCGCCGTCCCACCACGCGGAGATCACCAACGATCGCGGTGCCCTGCATTCCCTGGAGCGTGAAAGAGGGCAGGAGCGGGAGCATAGCAAGTTCTTCTGGCACGACGCCGGCGGCCGGCGGTACGCCCATTATTACGATAAAGACGATATAGACTGGTACGGTTTCTATTTCGGCCCGTCTTTCTACTGGACCCGGTATTACGGGGACCGGTGGTGGTGGTACGACACCAGCTACGCGCGCTGGGTGTTCTGGTGGAACGGCTCCTGGTGGTGGCAAGGGCCCGGCGGCATGGACTATGTCTACATGGACAACAACTATTATCCCTACCAGGAAGGCGGGATCACGGTGCAGAAGTCCACTACCATCCCTCCTCCCGAGGTGACCCCGGCGCCGGGGACGGGCAGGCAATGGGCCAGCCCCGACCTGCGACGAATGGTGGAGGTGACCGGCACCGAGAATGCGGCCTTCCTTTACGACCGGACCAGCGGCAAGCCCGTTTATATGCTGTACCTTGGCCGGGATGTGACTAAAGTCCGGTTCACCGGTGGCGGTGCGGACCCGCTGCAGATCCTGCTGGATTTTAAGGACGGCTCTTTCGCCATCTTCGACGCGGACGGCAAGCCGGTGCAGCCGGAGGGTGCTGTTTCCGCCCCTCCGCTACCGGCTGCCCCGCCGCCTTCGGCGCCCGGCTCGACCGAAACCTACAAAGGCAACTGACGCCTAAAGCCCCCGTCTTCAGACGGGGGTTTTGGTACTTATGACGCTGTCAGAAATATCAATAAAAAATCCCGTATTCGCCTGGATGGTGATGGCGGCCCTGATCGTTTTCGGGGCGCTGGGCTTTTCGCGCATGGGCCTTAGCCAGTTGCCTGACGTGGATTTTCCGGTGCTGACCATCACTACTACCTGGGTGGGCGCCTCGCCGGAAACTATGGAATCCGCCGTGGCCGACGTGCTGGAAAGCTCGGTGATGAGCGTGGCCGGCATCCGCAACGTAAAATCCACCTGCCAGGAAGGGTTGGCCACTATTACCATAGAGTTCGAACTAAGCCAGGACGTGGACGTGGCGCTGCAGGAGGTGCAGACCAAGATAGCCCAGGCGCAGCGCACGCTGCCCAACGACATCGACCCGCCGATAGTCACCAAGTCCAACCCCGAAGACCAGCCTATCCTGTGGGCCGCGCTCACCGGCAGCAGGCCACTGCGCGAAATAATGTTGTTCGTCCGGGACCACCTGAAGGACAGGCTGACCACAGTACCTGGGGTTGGGGACGTGTTCCTGGGCGGCTATATCGCTCCCAATATGCGCGTCTGGCTGGACTCGCCTAAAATGCGCCGGCAGCAGATCTCGGTTTCGGACGTGATAGGCGCCATTAACAGCGAGCACACCCTTACACCGTCGGGCTACATGGACAACGGCCCCAAAGAAGTGAACGTGCGGGTGCGGAGCGAAGCCGCCACGCCGCAGGAATTCAACGACCTGGTGATCGCGTCCAGGAGCGGCGTCCCTATCTGGAAGAAACTAAAAATCAGCGACGTGGGCTACGCCGAGGAAGGCATGGCCGACGTGCGCCGCATCTCCAGGCTGAAGGGTGAGCGAGCCGTGGGGCTGGGCGTTATTAAACAGCGCGGCTCCAACGCCGTGGCTATCGGCCGCGCGGTCAAGACGCGCATGGCTGAACTGAATAAAGTGCTCCCGGCGGGGATGAAGCTCGCGCTTACCACCGACATTACGCGCTTTATAGAGGACGCCACGCATGAGCTCCTGTTCACGCTCTGCATGTCGGTGCTGCTCACCTCCGCCATCTGCTGGCTGTTCCTGGGGTCGTTCAGCTCGGCTTTCAACGTGCTGCTGGCAATACCTACGTCCCTGATCGGGTCTTTTCTTGTGCTCTACTTCTGCGGCTTTACGCTTAATACCTTCACGTTGCTCGGGCTTTCGCTTTCCATCGGCATCATAGTCGACGACGCCATCATGGTGATGGAGAACATTGTCCGCTACGCAGAAGGCGGCCTGGACCGGGTCTGCGCGGCTATGACCGGCGCGCGTGAAATTACCACCGCCGCGGTGGCCTCTTCGCTGGCGATCCTCGCCATCTTCATGCCGGTGGTCTTCATGAGCGGCATCATCGGCAAATTCTTCTTCCAGTTCGGCGTTACCTTGTCGGTGGTGGTGGCGCTTTCGCTGTTCGAGGCGCTCACCCTTACGCCCATGCGTACCTCCCAGTTCCTGCAGCCCGGCGGCGCCACCAGACTGGGCCGCTTCATGGACCGCCTGACGAAAAAACTGCGGCTGTTTTACGGAGGCGCTCTGGCATTCTGCCTGGACCGGCGCTGGCGGGTCATGATGGCGGCCGGGCTGGTGTTCTGTTCTTCGCTCCTGCTGCTGCGGGGCGTAAGGAAGGAATTCGTGCCGCCGCAGGACCAGAGCCGGTTCCTCGCCAGCATCCAGGCTCCGCTGGGCTCGTCACTGGAATTTACCGACGGGCTGTTCCGGCAGGCCGAGGCTATCCTGAAGGCGCGGCCCGAAGTTGACACCTATTACATCGCTATCGGCGGCTTCCAGGGCGGGCTGGTCAACCAGGGCATCCTGCTGGTAACCCTTAAAGATCCCGGGGACAGGCCGGTGACGGCGCCTTTCAAGCGCCGCCCGACGCAGCAGGAGTTCATGGGCTTCATCCGCGGGG
Organism: Elusimicrobiales bacterium; assembly: GCA_038204165.1. Classification (GTDB taxonomy): domain Bacteria; phylum Elusimicrobiota; class Elusimicrobia; order Elusimicrobiales; family UBA9959; genus UBA9959. The sequence continues at coordinate 23,581 of JBBRDG010000004.1, read as the reverse complement.
AGTTCCAGCGGATCCCGGGCGTTTCCAAGGCCACCATGCAGGACCTTTCGCTGGCCGGGTTCTCCGCTCAGCGGGGGTTCCCTATCGAATTTTCGGTGCAGGGTCCAGACTGGGATAAACTGGCCGCGCTGAGCGGGCAGATGAAGGAGAAAATGAACGCCTCCGGGCTGATGACGGATGTGGATTCGGACTATAACCCGAACATGCCCGAGGTTAGCGTGGGCCCGGACAGAGCCGCCGCCGCCGCGCGCGGCGTAACTGTCGCCAATATAGCCGACACCATCAACGCCCTGGTCGGCGGGCTGCGCGTGGGAAAATACACCGACGAATCCGGCCACCGGGATGATATCCGCGTGAAGCTTACTGATAGCGAGAACAGCCGGGCGCAGGATATAAATAATATCTGGCTCCGGAACGAGCAGGGGGAAATGGTGCAGCTCTCAAAGGTGGTAAAGCTGAAAGATACAAGCGCGCTGCTGACCATAACGCGCTATAACCGCGAGCGCGCTATCACCATGTTTGCGAACGTTACGCCGGGTAAATCGCAGACCGACGCTATAAGTTTCGTAGCGAAGACCGCGGCCGCGCTGTTGCCGGAAGAGTACCACGCGGTGCTCAGCGGCAGCTCCCAGACCTTTCGCGAATCTATGGCTAACCTGCTGCTGGCGCTCATCCTGGGCATAGCAGCTTCCTACATGGTGCTGGGGTCGCAGTTCAACAGCTTCGTCCACCCCGGCGTGGTGCTGCTGGCCCTGCCGTTCAGCGCCAGCGGCGCGTTCATCGCCCTGCGCGCTACGGGGATCTCGCTTAATATCTACAGCATGATCGGCCTGCTGCTGCTTATGGGTATCGTTAAGAAGAACTCCATTCTTCTTGTGGACTTCACCAACCGGCGCCGAGACGCCGGTATGGACGTGCGCTCCGCGCTATTGGAGGCCTGCCCTATAAGGCTGCGCCCCATCCTTATGACCTCGCTCGCCACAATCGCCAGCGCCATCCCGCCGGCGGTGGCCGTAGGCCCGGGCGCTGAGACCATGCGGCCTATGGCCGTGGTGGTAATAGGCGGCGTCTTCTTGTCCACTCTGCTTACCCTTTTCGTGGTCCCCTGCGCTTACAGCCTGGCTGTGCCGCTGGAAAGGCGGGTGCGCAGCAAAACGACCTGCGAAGATGTTAAGATGACTGGACAGGTGAAAGATAGAATTTAGGAGAGATAATGAAAAACTCAAAGTATTTGCTTCTGGTTTTGCTCTTTTGCGGCTGCTCCGGCATAGCCTTCAATAAGTCGCCGCAGCTCAAACAGGAAGAGGCCGCCGCGATGACCTTCGAATATCCCAAGAAAGACGTCTTCGACGCCTGCGTAAGCTCGCTGGAAGCCAACGGCTGGATCGTTACGGACTCCAGCTACGAGACCGGCACCATAAGCGGGATAATGCATCCTACCCCCGGCCTTCCAGCCGGCGGAGCGAACGTTACGCGCTCGGCTACGGTTAGCATCCTGGAATCGGGCACAGGAAAGACCGATGTAAAGATAACCGCGGCCCTGATCTCCCCGAATCCCGCCGGCGAAGCCAACGGCGCCCAGCTGGGGTTAACGAACCTTCCCAAGGTCTGCGACCCGCTGCTTACCAGCGTGCAGCAGACTCTCCTGAAAGGCAAAAGCAATATCCCGAAATAGCGGCCGTGTCCCTGAAGTGTTTTGGCGCGCGTAGCGAGAGGAAGATCCGTAAGGGTCTTCCTCTTTAGTTTCCTGCCGGGCAAAGAGTATAATATTCCTAGTCGCGGATCCTGCACGCTAGCGAGATAGAAAAGGAGAATTATAATGGGTTTTAATCTTAGGAACAAGAGCTTTCTGAAAGAACTCGACTTCACCAAAGAAGAACTGGTTTTCCTGCTGAAATTATCCAAAGACCTTAAAGCCGCCAAGTACGCCGGCACCGAACAGCAGCGGCTGGCCGGCAAGAACATCGCCCTCATTTTTGAAAAGACCTCCACCCGCACCCGCTGCGCCTTTGAAGTGGCCGCGCACGACCAGGGCGCGCACGTTACCTACCTTGAACCCTCCGGCAGCCAGATGGGCCACAAGGAAACCGTAAAGGACACCGCCCGCGTGCTCGGCCGGATGTACGACGGCATTGAATACCGCGGCTTCGGCCAGGAGATAGTGGAGGAGCTGGCCAGGTACGCCGGCGTGCCTGTGTGGAACGGCCTGACCAACCAGTGGCATCCTACGCAGATGATGGCCGACGTGCTGACCATGACCGAGCACTGCGACAAGCCGCTCGAGAAAATCTCCTACGCCTACGTTGGCGACGCCCGCTTCAACATGGGCCGCTCGCTCCTGGTAATTGGTTCCATTCTGGGCATGGACGTGCGCATCGGCGCGCCCAAGGGCCTGCAGCCCGAAGCCGAACTGATTGCGCAGTGTAAGGAGATAGCCAAGGTTTCCGGCGCGCGCATTACCGTTACCGATAAGGTGGACGCCGCTGTGAAGGGGGTGGATTTCCTGCACACCGACGTGTGGGTTTCCATGGGCGAGCCCAAGGAAGTCTGGGCCGAGCGCATCAAGCTGCTTAAGTCTTACCAGGTCAACGCCGCCATGATGAAGAAGACCGGCAACAAGAACGTTAAGTTCATGCACTGCCTGCCGGCCTTCCACAACGCGGACACCAAGGTGGGTAAACAGGTTAGCGAGCAGTTCGGCCTGAATAACGGCGTAGAAGTGACCGAGGACGTGTTTGAGTCCAAGGCCTGCATCGCCTTCGACCAGGCGGAGAACCGTATGCACACCATTAAAGCCGTAATGGTAGCCACCCTCGGCCGCTGAAAAAAGCCTCCAGGGTAATAGCCGGGCCGGGTCTTAAAAAGAGATCCGGCCCGCTTCTTTAACCGCTTGTTTTGTTGGCGCCCGCGCCTTGGCTTGATAAGGTGGACAGCCGTTGTCTTTATGCGGTAAAATAACTTTATAAGGGTTCGGAGTTCAGCCTCCGAAGGATGGGAATGGTCGGGCCGCCATTCAGGTATACACTACCGGAGGCGGCTATTTCTTTTATACGCGCAACGCTTAACGCTACCGGTCCAGGAAAGGGGACATAATGTCATATTTGGCTATTCCAGGTCTGGCGCTTATAATGGCGCTGGTACTGTTGCTGCCGTTTTCTATCAAGCGGGTTGAAGAAGAGCTGGAGTTTTTTCTGCTGCTCATGGGCTGCGCCGCCCTGACCGTGTCAAATTTGTGGAGCTGGCATGTGGTAGAGGCGTCGCTGGTCGACCCGATCAAGATCTCGGCGGCCGTATTAGCCGCGGGTTTTTTATTTAAGGCAGGCAAAAAGTATGTCGAAGGTTTTATCGAGCGGCTTGAGCGCGTAATCGGGATAAAGCACGCTCTCTTTGCGCTTATTATCGCGCTAGCTTTCCTGTCCAGCCTTATTACAGCTATAATCGCCGCGCTAATTCTTTGCGAGATAATTCAGCATCTCCGCCTGGACCAACAATCGCAAATACGGGCCGTGGTTTATGCCTGTTTCGCTATCGGGCTCGGCGCGGCGCTGACTCCCCTGGGCGAGCCGCTTTCAACTATCGTGACGGCCAGGCTGTCCGGTGCTCCGCACTATGCCGGCTTCTTCTGGTTGTCCCGGCTGTTGCTGCTGTGGGTAGTTCCCGCCATAATCGCCGTGGCAGCGGCGGCGGCCTACTGGCGGCCGCTGGGCAGGGACTCAGTTTCCAGGAAGGACACAGCTGAAGGGGAGGATAGCACCCGGACTATACTGTTCCGGGCAGCCAAGGTTTATGTGTTCGTGGCGGCGCTGGTATTCCTGGGCGAGGGCTTAAGCCCTATCGCCGGCCGGGTGATTCCGGCGCTTAACAGCTGGCAGCTTTATTGGCTGGGGCTTAGCTCCGCGGCTCTCGATAACGCCACGCTGGCGGCGGCGGGAATAACTCCGTATATGAGCAGGGAACAGATACTTTCCTTCACTATCAGTCTGCTCATTTCCGGCGGCGTTCTGATCCCGGGGAATATCCCTAACATAGTATGCGCCTCCAAACTCGGCATAAAAAGCCGGGAATGGGCAAAGACGGCTATCCCCGCCGGCTTGGCGCTGCTGCTGATTTACTTCCTGGCTCTTACGGCCATTCATTAACGAAGGAGCTCTTATGCGTATAACTGTCAGACTAATAGTCTCGCTCATAGTGGTGGTTGTTTTTGTCTCCATTGTTTCGGCCTGGTTCAACGCAAGGCATGAAAAACTAAAGCTTTACGAAGAGGTGCAGTCGCGCTCCGCCCTGCTGGCGGAAAGCTTCATTGAATCAGCCCGGAGCAATCTCGAATCCAAAAACCGCGCTGGGCTGCAGAAGATGGCGGACAAATTCCAGTACCAGAAGCAGCTGACCGGGATAGCCATCTATGACCCGGAGGGCAAATTGATTACCCGCTCTTCTTCCTTGGATTCGGCCCTGGTCGCCAGCCCCAAAGTGATAGAGGAAGTGCTGAAGGGCCTGGACGGTTCCGGCAGGGTGAATACGATAAACAACAAGAAAATGTTCCTGTTCCCTGTTTCCTTTGAAGTTAACGGGGGGGAGCGGGCGAAGATAGTCCTGTTTACAGACGTTTCCTACATAGACTACGACTTGTTCCGGATCTGGATCCGGACGCTGCTGCGGGTGCTCGTCCAGATGCTGCTGATCTCGCTTGTCACGCTCCTGGTCGTCCGGTGGCACGTCCTCGCTCCGCTCACGCAGATGGCGGAATGGATGAAAAAACTCCGGAACGGCGAGGCCTCCGAGCAAGTTTCGCCGTTAAAAGGGGACATCTTTGCGCCGATCGCTTTTGAGGTGAACACACTCACGAAAAATCTGCATGCGGCAAGAAAATCCGCGCAGAACGAGGCCAGGCTACGTCAAAAAGGCGAATCCCTCTGGACCCCGGAACGTTTGAAAGAACAGATAAAAATGAAGATGGACGGCCGGCCGCTTTTCGTGGTGTCCAACCGCGAGCCGTATATGCACATTAAAGAGGGCAAGGAGATCCTCACTATAGTCCCCGCCGGAGGTCTTGTGACGGCGCTGGACCCTATCCTTAGAGCGGCCGGCGGCACCTGGGTGGCGCATGGCAGCGGCGAGGCCGACTTCGAGGTGACGGATGCGCATAACCGCATTAAAGTGCCGCCGGAAGAGCCGGCCTACACGCTGCGCCGCATTCCCCTTACCAAGGAAGAGGAAGACGGCTACTATTACGGCTTTTCCAACGAGGGCATCTGGCCGCTGTGCCACATAGCCCACGTTCGCCCGGTCTTCAGAAAAGAGGACTGGCAGTATTATCAGGAAGTTAACAGGAAATTCGCGGACACGGTGCTGGAAGAGATAGCCGACGTGAAAGAGCCCTGCGTGCTGATACAGGACTATCATTTTACCCTGCTGCCGGGCCTGATAAAAGCCGCGCGGCCCGACGCGCGCGTGGCGGTGTTCTGGCATATCCCGTGGCCGAATTCGGAAGCGTTCGGCATTTGCCCGTGGCAGAAGGAACTGGTTATGGGCCTCCTGGGTGCGGACCTGATAGGTTTCCAGACTCAATTCTACTGCAACAACTTCCTGGAGACCGTGGACCGGACGATAGAATCCCGCATAGACTGGGAGCATTTCACCGCGCAGAAGGAAGGTCATATAACCGCGGTGAAGCCTTTTCCTATCAGCGTTGACTTTTCCCACCCGGACCCGGAAGGCAATGCCCCGGCTCTAAAACCGGACCCCGCGGTGCTGCTCAAAGAACTCGGCATCAAGGCCGAATTTGTCGGCGTGGGCGTGGACCGCATAGACTACACCAAAGGCATGCTGGAAAGGGTTAAGGCCGTGGAGCGTTTTCTAGAAAAGTATCCGGAATACGTGAAGAAATTCACGCTTATCCAGATCGGTGCCCCCAGCCGCACGCATATCCCGCAGTACCACCGGTTCCTGGCGGAACTGCATGCAGAGGTAGACCGGATAAACTGGAGGTTTAAGGCCAAGGATTGGAAGGCCATAGTTTTCCTGGATAAACATCATGACCATAAAACAATTAATAAGTTCTTTAAGATTGCCGATACCTGCCTGGTAACCTCGCTGCACGACGGGATGAACCTGGTGGCTAAGGAATTTGTGGCCGCGCGCGAGGACCTGGGCGGCGTGCTGATCCTGAGTCGTTTCGCCGGGGCTTCGCGCGAGATGAAGGACGCGCTTATCGTAAATCCGTACGATATCGAGCAGATGGCCGACGCCATCTTCTATTCGCTCACCATGCCTAAAACGGAAGTTACAGAGCGGATGACGCGCATGCGCCAGGACCTGCACGAAAATAATATCTATAAATGGGCGGCTAATCTGATAGAGGAACTGATGAAGCTGCGCATGGGTAATTTTAAGTCTACCGGGGTTTAAGATGAAGTCTCTCTGGAAGAACACCGCAGTTGTCTCTGCGCGGCTGGCCGCCTCGCCGGACCTGCTTGTTACCCTGGACTTCGACGGCACGCTTGCGGCCCTGGCGGAAACCCCCGGGCAGGCGCGGCTGAAGCCTGAGTTCAAGGCAGCCCTTAAAGACCTGGCTGCCCTGCCCGGGGTTTCTGTTTTTATCCTCAGCGGCCGGGCGCTGCAAAGCGTGCGCCGGCTGGTCGGTTTAAAAAACCTCTATTACGGGGGAAACCACGGTATGGAAATAGAGGGGCCGGGTTTCGCCTGGCGCGACGCGGCAGCGGCCAAAGTTCGCGGCCTGATCCCAGGCATTGTTGCTGACATCCAGGAAAGATTCCCCGCCGGAACCGGGGTGTTGGTGGAAAACAAAGTGTTTTCAGCCAGCGTGCACTATAGGAATATTAAACCGGCCTATAAACATGGTTTTTTCGCCAGAATGAAAGTTCTTGGCAATGCGCAAAGCGGGAATCTATACTGGCGCGGCGGCCACAAAGTATTTGAACTCGTTACGCGTGGCGCCACCCATAAAGGCCGGGCTCTGGAATTGCTGCGTAAACGGTTGGGGAGAGCTTTCGCCGTGGCGGTAGGGGACGATCTTACCGACGAGGATATGTTCAAGGCGCTTGTTTCGGGCGGAGTAACAGTCCGGGTTGGCCGCAGTACCGGTTCAAAAGCCGGGTATTTTCTTGCTAGTCAGTCTGAAGTGCTAAAATTTCTCAGGTTTATTATCGCCAGCAGGAGGAAACATGAAACTGCGGACTAAATTTATATTATTTACAACTGTTTTGGTTTTTGTGTTTTCCGCCGTAATTATTTTTGACAGGGTGCAAAGTTCCAGGGAGGCGCTGCTGGGCCGCACTCAGGACCGGGTAGATTACATAACCGCTTTTCTGACGGACATGGCCGGCGAGGCTCTGGAGAAAGGAGAGACCGTCCGCTTGAAGGAAAAACTGAAAAACTTCGAGAATTTTAAACAGATCGCTTATCTCCGGGTTTCTGACACGCGCGGCCACGTGCTGTACAGGCGGGCAGAGCCCGGTATAAGTATAGAGAATAGAACGGCCGACAAAGATATTTTTGATGTTACGGATAAAGTCTTCGATACCCGAAGCGACATTGTCCGCAACGGCAGCCGTTATGGTTACATGGAAATGGGCGTTTCAGTGACGGGAATAAGTGAAATCACTGAAAACCTGATGTGGCGAGGGATAGCCATCAGCCTGATTTTCATCGCGGTTATAATGCTGGTCGTATGGCTGCTTACTTTACGCCTGGGCCGGGAGCTGAGCGCTCTTAATGAACTGGCTGAAAACGTGAATGCTGATACACTTCCGGCGGAGGACGCGTTCAGCCATGGAACGGAAACCTGGAAAATAGCGCAAACGCTTGCCGGCCTTCATAGCCGTCTTAAGGAAGAAGAAACACGGCGCGGGAATGCCGAGACTCAGAAGGACGACTTTTTCTCTATGACCGTGCATGATCTGAAACAGCCGGTTACCGCGCTTAAGGCCTCGCTGGACCTGCTGCTTTCCGAGGAGGAATCTAAAACGTTCAGTAAAGAGCAACTTCGCAATCTGGCGCAGATCGCGCGCACGTCGTTAGGCATGCTTGTGACCATGATTGGCGATGTTCTTAATACCGCTAAGCTAAATAACGCTGACTATCAGCCGGAAAAGGAGCGTTTGGTGCTGGAAGATTTCCTGCGCGAATGTGCCGGAGAAAACGCGGCTTCTGTCCGTGCCGCCGGCAAGAGGTGGGCACTAGCGCTAGCTCCGGAAATAAAGGGCGCCTGGCTGTTCGGCGACCATGATCTTATCAAGCGGGTGATAGGCAACCTTGTGCTTAACGCCATACAGTACACTCCGGCCGGAGGGGCGATTAAGCTCGGGGCAAGGATAAGGGAAAACGGGAAAGCCGCCATTTATGTAAGCGATGAGGGCGAGGGCATCCCGGAGAATTTTCGCGAGGAGATCTTCAGGAAGTACAGCACTATGGGGAAAAGCTATAAGAACATCGGGCTCGGCCTGGCGTTTTGTAAAATGGTGGCTGACCGCCATGCCGCCATGCTCGACGTGCAGTCGGAAACCGGTAAGGGGACCGAGATAAGTTTTATTATCCCTGTTTCCTTTGAAAGCAATGGGCCGGAAAAACCGGCCGAGGAATAGAATAACACAATTCAGAAAGCCGTAGCGATGGCGTTTTTGTGCGCGGACCACGGCTCTTAATTAGCCGCGTTAAGCGTTCGGCGCCGCCAGGTTATAGAGCCAGGCCAGCAAAGTACCGGCTACGGCGCCGTCCGAAAGTCCGTAAACGGTATCGGCAAGAATACTCAGGATCCCGCCGCCGGCAGGGAAGCCTGGGTAGATGGAAGCAAGAACCTCTAGGAATGCCCGGCCGTAACCCGGCCAGACCGAGTTAGCCAGCGCTACCATTAAAATAGCTCCGCCCCAAAGCAGGCCTCCGGATATTGCCATGGCTTTTATGGAAAGTTTCATGTTTCCCCCTTACGCCTTAGAATCTGTTTTTACTCTCCGCCTATTTTATTAGTATCCGCGGTCTAAGTCAATTGATGGCTTTAACGGGCTCTCTTTCATATAATGAAAACAGGGATATAAAAATGAAGACACACATCACTGAATCTACCTTACTGTTCATAAGCATCGTTAAATGGGTATTTCTGGCCACTGTGGCCGGGGCCGTAGTCGGCTTTGCCACCACGCTTTTTCTTAAACTCTTAAATATTTCTACTGTGGCCGCCAATACCTGGGAATATTCGTATCTTTTCCTTCCGGTGGCGCTGTTCGTTAGCGCCCTGCTGGTTAAGTATCTTGCGCCCGACGCCAAGGGGCACGGCACTGAAAAAGTTATTGAGGCGGTTCATAAGAACGCCGCCAGAATTCCTCTCGCGGTGGTTCCGGTAAAGCTTGTCGCCACTGTGGTAACCCTTGCCTTGGGGGGTTCGGCGGGAAAGGAAGGGCCCTGCGCCCAGATAGGCGCCGGACTTACTTCCGCTTTGAGCGATTTTTTCAGGTTTAACGAGCACGATCGGAAAAAGCTTGTGATCTGCGGCATAAGCGCAGGCTTCGCGGCCGTCTTCGGCACGCCCATAGCAGGGGCCATCTTTGGTGTGGAAGTGCTTTTTGTGGGCGCTATCCTTTACGAAGTCCTGCTGCCTTCGTTCATCGCGGGGATAACCGCCTACCAGGTGTCGTCCGCCATGGGCATCTCTTATTTCTACAAGCCCATAAATTTTGTGCCGATATTCTCCGAAACATTTATGCTAAAGGTTATGTTCGCCGGGATATTCTTCGGCCTGGCTTCGCTGCTCCTGATCGAGTTGCTGAAATACGGGGAAAAGGTTTCGGAACGCATAAAGATCTGGAGTCCTCTTAAAGGCCTGCTCGGCGGCACGGCGCTCGTTCTGCTGGCGCTGGTGTTCTCGAAAAAATACCTGGGCCTCGGTCTGGGACCTATTGAAGCTATGTTGGGGGGCGCGCCGGCGGCCTGGTACGACTTCTTCCTTAAATCCGTTTTTACTTCCATCACCCTGAGTTTTGGCGGCAGCGGCGGGATAATTACTCCCATATTCTTTATCGGCACGTCCGTGGGCAGCCTGTACGCCCAGGTTATGCATCTGGATTCCGGTACGTTCGCCGCCATTGGTTTTGTGGCCGTGCTGGCAGGGGCCGCCAATACGCCCATAGCGGCCAGCATTATGGCCGTGGAGCTTTTCGGGCCGGTGGTTGCGCCTTACGCCACCGTCGCCTGCGTTATAAGTTTTCTGATGACCGGGCACAAAAGCGTCTACCCGTCACAGGTGCTTTCCATCAGAAAAACCGATTCAATCCAGGTGGAGCTTGGCAAGGAACTGGACCATATGAAGGACGCCACCTACGCCACTCAATCCAGAAGCGCGGCCGGCCTGGCCCTGCGGGTCATCCAGAAGGTAGACGACCTGGTGAATAAAAAGCGCCGCTGAATTTAACCGTAAGCGCTTGAGGCCGAACTCGGCGAAGTGCTACTATAGTTTTTAAGATAACACTAATGGTAAACAAACTTATCAGGTTCGGCGTCTCGCTGGAGGGGGAACTCCTCCGGCGTTTTGACGCCCATATCGGCGCGGCAGGCTGCGACAACCGCTCCAAGGCCATAGCGGACCTGATCCGCAAAGAGTTCGTTACGGATGTTTTCACTAAGGGAGGGAACGTGGCGGGGGCTGTAACCATTGTTTACGACCACCACCGGAGCGAAGTCGTAAATAAGCTGCTGGATATTCAGCATGATTACGGCCACACTATAATTTCCGCGCAGCATGTGCATCTGGACCATGACAACTGCCTTGAGATTATAGCCGTAAAAGGCCCGGCCTCCAAAGTTAAAGAGCTGGCCGATTCCCTTAAATCCATAAAGGGCGTAAAACACGCTACGCTCAGCGTTACCAGCGCGGGGAAATAATTTTTTATTTAATAGTAACACGTAATGTATATTAATGGCACGGAGGCCGCTACAAAATGCACATGGCAGACGCTTTAATCTCCCCGTCAGTCGGGGGGGCAATGTGGGTCGTCTCGGGTGGGCTTATCGCCTACAGCGCCAGGAAAGTTAAAGAAGAGGCGGATGACAGGAAGATCCCTCTTATGGGCGTGCTGGGCGCGTTCATCTTTGCCGCGCAGATGATTAACTTCACCATTCCCGCTACCGGCTCCAGCGGCCATATTGGCGGCGGCATGATACTTTCCATCCTGCTCGGCCCTTACGCGGCGTTCCTCGTAATAGCGTCTGTGTTGACCGTTCAGGCCCTGTTCTTCGCTGACGGCGGGCTGCTTGCCCTTGGCTGCAATATGCTGAATATGGGTTTTTTCACCTGCTTTGTGGCCTACCCGTTGATATATAGGAAAATTACCGGCGGGAGCCGGGACATAAAACGAGTGATGCTGGGTGCTACTCTGGCCGCGGTAATAGGTTTGCAGTTCGGGGCCTTTGCCGTGGTTATGGAAACGATAACCTCAGGCATTTCCGAATTGCCGTTCAAAACCTTCGTGCTGCTGATGCAGCCGATACATCTGGCTATAGGTCTGGTAGAGGGACTGGTTACGGCGGGCTTGGTCTCGTTTATGATTAAGGCGCGGCCTGAAATTCTGGCAGCCGCCGCCCAGCGCACTCCGATAGGTGTGAACGTTAAAAAAACAGTCCTGGGGCTGGCCGCAGCGGCAATTGTAACCGGCATGGTGTTGAGCTGGCTAGCCTCGGCTAATCCCGACGGGCTTGAGTGGTCCATGTCTAAGGCTTCCGGCAGGGAAGAACTGGAAACCCCCGGCAGGCTGCACGGCCTGCTGGCCTCGCTGCAGGCGAAGACCGCTTTTCTTCCTGACTACGGGTTTAAAAAAGCCGAGACGAAACGTGACCCCGCCGGCGGTGTGGATCCCGCGGGCGCACCCTGGTTTAAAGATGAACCCTCGCCGGCTTGGCCGGCGGTGAACGCGGGCACTTCGGTCGCCGGGCTGGTGGGCGGCTTGCTTACTCTTGTGTTGGCGGGACTTACCGGCTTTTTCCTTAAACGCAGGAAGGCTGCAGTGCAATAAATGGATAACCTCGCCGCAACTTATTTCGACATCGGCTGCATGGACACCCTGGCCGCGGGCTCAAGCCCGCTGCACAGGCTGGACGCGCGGGCCAAGCTCTTAACCACGCTGCTTTTTATAGTAGCGGTGGTTTCGTTTAATAAATACGAAGTTTCCGCGCTGGCCCCGTTCTTCCTGTACCCGGTATTCCTGATAGCGGCGGGGGAACTGCCCGCCGGCTACCTGGCAAAGAAAGTATTGCTGGTCTCTCCCTTCGCCGTATTTGTAGGAATCCTTAACCCGGCGCTGGACCGGCACACGCTGTTTAACCTGGGGCCGCTGGCTGTAAGCGGGGGATGGGTTTCTTTTGTTTCTATATTGCTCCGCTTCGCGCTGACTGTTTCCGCGGCGCTGGCGCTGGTTTCGCTGACCGGCTTAAACGCCATTTGCGAGGCGCTTACGCGGTTCCATGTGCCCAAACCTTTTGTAATCCAGCTCCTGTTTTTAAACAGGTTCTTGTCCGTCCTTACCGGAGAGGCCGCGCGCATGGCCCGGGCGCGCTCGCTGCGCGCGCGGGGGGGGGCTATGGGCCTTAAGGTCTTTACCCAGCTTATAGGTCACCTGCTGCTGCGCGCTGTTGAGCGGGCCGAGCGCATCTACCTTGCCATGCTGGCCCGCGGCTTCCACGGCCATATCAAGGTCTTAAGATTTTCGGCTTTCGGACGCCGCGAAGCGGTTTTTGTTCTCGGCTGGGCGGCCGCGTTCACGCTCTTCCGGCTGGTAAATATCCCGCTGATTCTCGGAAATCTGCTTACAGGAAGATAAAATGAGCCATCACATCGTAGACGCCAGAGACTTGCACTATTCCTACCCGGACGGCACCAAGGCGCTAGGCGGCGTTTCTTTCCGCATTGCGCATGGCGAATCCGTCGCGCTGGTGGGGGAGAACGGGGCAGGCAAATCCACGCTGCTGCAGCATTTTACAGGCTGCCTTTTTCCCTCCGGCGGGGCGCTTTCTGTGGGCGGGCTGCCGGTCAATAAGGATAATCTGCCTGCCGTGCGGCGCTCGGTGGGTATGCTATTCCAGAACCCGGACGACCAACTCTTCATGCCGACCGTTTTTGACGATGTGGCTTTCGGGCTGCTTAATCTTGGAGTGCCGGAGGGGGAACTTGACCCCAAGGTTATGCGGGCGCTGGAAACTGTGGGGATGCCGCACCTTAAGTCCCGTCCGCCATACAGGCTTTCGCAGGGAGAGAAGCGCGCCGCCGCCATTGCCGGCGTGCTGGCCATGGAACCGGATATACTTGTTATGGATGAGCCGACAGCGGGACTGGACCCTAAGTCGCGGCGGAGGCTGATTGGCCTGCTTAAGACTTTTTCGCACACCAAAGTTATTGCAACGCACGATCTGGACTTCGCTCTCGAGGTGTGCGCGCGCACCATAGTACTGCACCAAGGCGCCGTAGCCGCCGACGGTCATACCGAGGAAGTCTTCCGCAGGGCCGACCTGCTGGAGCGCTGTAATCTGGAAGCTCCGCCGTCCCTGCGCCCCTGCCCCGCCTGCGGGGCAAGTTTGTAACCTCGTCTGTTATGCGTGTATTTCAGGCCTTACCCCGAACAGGTTTCAGGCTTTTAATTCAAAGCCCTTCGCGCGCAGCGCCGTGGCAATCTTTTCAAGGTCCAAGCCGAGATGTGCGCAGCCTGTCTTCAGGGTCATCTGTTTACCGTGCCCTTCGCGCATTGCGGGGTTCTTTACCCCTGCGAAACCAAGGTCGAACAGCACGTCTATCAGCTCGGGGTATTGCGTGGTAAGGTCGTAAAGCGTTTTGTCTAGATCTACTGTTCTTTCAGCCATATTATGCCAGCCTTTTTTCGCCTTTTATTTTCTGTATGTCCGTTATGTCCTGCGTTACTTCCAGGGAACCCAGATACTTGCCGTCCGGGCCGCGCAGGGCGAAGTAGCGGATGTGGACGGTTCGGCCTTTCAGATTTATCCAGAATTCTTCTGTGCTTTTGGAACCGTCTTTGAAGGCGGCAAGAATTTTTTCCACGGCCCCCAGGCTTTGCGGCGGGTGGCAGTTCTGCACCTTGCGGCCTATAATGGCGCGGGCCCGCAGAAAGAACCTGTCTTTGCCCTCGGAGAAGTAGCGCACGGTGTCTTCCGCATCCACAAAGGTAAGGTCGACGGGCAGGGTGTTTAGCAGGGAGGTAAGTTCGGTAAGGTTAAGATTCCCGCTGGGCAGCGAAACTACGGCGCCGGAAAGGGCGGCCGTGTTTTGGGCTATATCCAGGGCTTCGGCAACCGCAGCCGGAGGTTCGATAAAGATATAGCCGGCTTGCGCGCTGTCGCGAAAGATCCCGGCCCAATCCCCGGGTTTTAATTTTTCAAGGGCCGCCGGAAAGAGAATATTCTCTTCTTTGAAGATCATGCCGTCTATTTCTTCCAGCAGGGCCTGCGCCGCCGCCGGGAATTCCACCGGGGCGGCGCTACTGGCTTTTTTTAACATTTCGCGGATTTCGTTATGCTTGCCCCACATCACTTTTGAAGGCCCGGTAAAGCCTACTTTTTCCAGATATGGAAAAAGCAACTGCTCCTTGCGCTCATAGTGAATGTTTACCGCCCGCAGTTCTTCCAGCAGGTTCTTTACCCAGTCCGCGCTTTTTCCCGCTTTCAGCGAGGGCAGTAGGGCCAAGGCGGCGTCTACGCGGCGCTTAATCTCTGCGTTCTCAGCCTTGAAAAGGGATACCGGATGCGAAGTTGACGCGGGGTCCTCCATGGCCTTCTCCAGACCGCCCGCGAACAGCAGCGCGTGCACGTTGCAGAATTTTTTTATTTCTTCCGCCGGCACGCCGTCGGCCAGCAGGGACTGTTCCAGTTCAAAGATCTCGTTGGAAGTAACTTGGCCTATTTCAGTTTCAAAGAGCCGCTTCGCTTCCTCCAGCGCCAGGCCGCCGTGTAATTTTTTAAGTATCTCTTTTAATATTTTTTTCTTGTCAGGATAGGCGCCCATAGTTTCTCCTTACAGTTTTTCCTGGTTGCCGAACGGGTCTTTGTATTCCACGGACTTGTCGAAGTTTAGTTTCTTTGTGCCGCGGTTGTTGAGGTACTTGGGCAGTTCAAGGTCTATTTTCGCGGGCACGCTAACCCCGGCCTGCGCCAGGGCCTGCCGGAGCAGCGCCTCGGATTTACCGGAGAAGGAGACGGCGTCGCCCAGCACGCGCATGGTTTCGGTAGGGTTATGGAACCCGGTGGAGTTTTCGGCGCCTATAAAGGCCGTACGGTAGAAGGCTTCCTCGTAGTAATCTTTGGCTTTAGCGTAAAGCGCCGGATCTATTTTTTTGCCGGCCTTCTGCGCCGCGTTGGCTTTTTCAAAGAGCTTGGCCGCGGTAGCCGTACCGTAGCCGGCGCGCAGCAGCAGGGAGGCGGTCCTGTCCTGGATGCTGATTACGCGGGCCTTAAGCCAGTCCGCGCCCTCTACATGGCACTGCATGCAGGCCTTCATGTCGTTCTTCAGGGGGCTCATAATCCGGTGGTCCGAAATCTTATAAGCGCCGGAGCGCACATACGGCATATGGCAGTCGGCGCAGGCCAGCCCGGCCTGCCAGTGGGTGCTGTTATTGGAATACAGTTCGTATTCCGGATGGCGTACAAAACCAAGTTTAAACCCTGTTACGGCCTGGGTCCATTCAAGGTGCGACGGATCGCTCTTTATCGTCTTTATGACGTCTTCCACGGCTATATGCCCCGTTTTCGAATTCTTCCAGGGGAAGAATACATTCTCCGAATGCATGTCCTTGTCTTTCTTCACTACATAGGTAACATGGCACTGCGCGCAGACCAGCGTGCGCATTTCCTGCGTTGAAAGTTTGGCGGTATCCACGCCCATGGACCGGAGGGCTTTGCCAAGCGTAAAATCATTGTGTATCTTCAGCGACATGTCCGCGGGGTCATGGCAATGGATGCAGGCGGCGCCCAGCTTCTGGTGGTTCTTGGGGATCAGCGCGTGGATCTCGGCGAAGGGTTTTGAGAAATAGTCTTTGCCAAGTTTCTCCTGCAGTTCCTGCGCGTACGGCGTTTTGCAGGTTAGGCAGGCCCCTCCGGACTTGCGCCGCCCGGAATCCACATCCAGCACATCGTCCATCATATGCATGTGACCACGGGGCTCATTATATTCCGTCCCAAAGGCCCAGCCGTTGAACAGCAGCGCCAGGTACGGGTATTCGGAAAGCTTGTCGTAAACCTTGCCGCCCACCTCGGAGCCGCGCTTGTATTTGCTCTTGCCGGCAGGTTCCGGATCCCCGGTGGCCTTCCAGCCCTCGTATTCACGCGGGAAATTTTTACCCCATTCTTTGGGCTCATATTCGCCGGCCTTTATTTCGGAAACCCGTATTGGTTCCGGCTGTTTGGAGCAGGCCGAAAAGACGGCGGCGAAAGTTATGAGCGGGAGTATTAATAACTTTTTCATTTTTTCATTTCCTCTCTTGTAAGCGTAAGCGCCGTGCGGCGGTGAATTAGTGTGCGGTGGCAGTCTATGCAGCTGCGCTTATTGTTTATATGTGAAACCATGTCGGTGTGGCAGCGGATGCAGTTCGCCTGCAGTACCTGCTTGCCGTGCTCGGTAAGTTCAGTGTTGTTGCCGTCCCCCAGGCGGGAAAATTCGAAGAACAGATCTTTGCCGCCGTCGATGGATTTCCACAGGTAGTGGTTCGCAAAATTATTGTTGGGCAGGTGGCAGTCTATGCATTTCTCCCCGCGGTGGGCGGAGTGGAGCCAGTCGCCGTTCTGGCTGGTATGGCATTTGGCGCAGAACTCCGGGCTTTCGGTAAGCTCTATCATTTTAGGCGGCCCAAAAAGCATAAAGACACCAGCCGAGGCCAGAAAAAAGCCGGCCAAGCCCGCCTGTAGCAGCTGTGTCCGGTATTTCACCGCTAAGCCTTTCGCCCTGGAGTAGAGTTGTTTTCGGTCCATTCTTTAGCCGTAACTGTGCATGCCGCTAAGTAGAAAGTTTACCCCGAAATAGGTGAACAACACAAGCGCAAAACAAATCAGCAGCATTGTGGAAAATTTATTCCCCCGGAAACCTTTCTTGCGCAGGTGCAGCGCCACCGCATAGGCCAGCCAGGTCAGCAGCGACCAGGTCTCTTTAGGGTCCCAGCTCCACCAGGCGCCCCAGGCGGTGTTGGCCCACACCGACCCGGTAATTATTCCCAGCGTCAGAAAGGCAAAGCCTGTTTTGGCCAGGCGCAGTAAAAAATCTTCCGCGCCTTCAGCCTGTCTTTTAAACAAGGCCCAGCCAGCCGCCGCGGCGGCCAGGGCGAAAGCGGCATAAGCCGCCATCGAGGATAAGACGTGGATGATCAGCCAGTCCGAGCGCAGCGCCGGCATAAGCGGGTGCGCGGTTTTATCCAGCAGGGCGGCCGCGCCGAAAAGAAGGCAGGAAGCCAGCGCCGCGGCGGGGAAGATTTCGCGCTTGGAGGTTTTGCGGTGAATGTAAAATGAAAGAGGGAAGATAAACCAGATCAAAGTAAGCAGTGATTCATACTGGTTGGAGAGCGGGGGGCGGCCCAGGCTAACCCAAAGGACGCCCAGTCCGCACGTCAAAGAAAGCCAGGCCAGGCCCAAAGAAACCTGGCTTATGCGCTCCAGGCGGGGTTTCTTAAAGACATAGCCGGTGGTAAAAACAGCCAGCGCGGCTATTGAAAATGCGAAGGAAGTGTTTATCAGTATTATTTGCGCAGCCATAAGAGTATCCCGGTAAGAAATAAGGCAAAGCCGAGGTAAACCACCCACACGCCGCGGTCCATAGTTATGGTCAGCAGCGTGTACTCCGCGTCGGAAGGATCGTAGCTGGTTTGATAAAGGGTATAGGCGCCGTATTTTAAAGGTTTGTTCACGCCTATCTCCGCGTTTACTTCAGGCCCGGTTTCGGACAGTATTTTTACGGTACTGTAATAGTTCTTTATCTCCGCGTGTTCCAGGCTGTAAGCCACCCGGAAGGGCAGGTCTACCCCGTGCATGCCCGGGAAATTGCTGAAGAACCAGAGCGCTTGCTTCTTTCCCGCCAGGGCTATTTCCAGGCGGACCGCCGGATTGTTCCAGTAGGGGGATTTCTCCACCACTTCATTACCCGCCTTAAGGCCGAAGTCCCTGACTACGCGGAGCACTTTTAGTTTTGCTCCTCCGGCGAGGCTGAAGACGGCGCCCTCTTTGGCCGCAAAACTTTGGGAGCGTCCGTTCTCCTCTACAGTTATCAATCCCTGCGGCTCGGCATAGTATTCAAGCCGGAAACTCTTTAGTTCCACGGCGAAGGGGAGTTTGTAGGCGGCGGTTTCCGTGTGCGCCAGGTCTTCGGCTGCTCCCGCGTGCAGGGGCAGCTGCGCTTCAAAACGGTAATAGCGGGTGGCAAAGGCGCCCGCTATTATTATGACCAGCCCCGCGTGCATCAGAATAAAATGAAGGGAGGCTTTGTTAAGCCTGCGCAGGGTGCAGGCCGCTATGTTGACGGCGAGCGTAATGCCCAAAACAGCGAACCAGGCTGTGCCGTATATAGGCAGGCCCCTGTTGAAGAGGGTCTGATAAATAAAAGCGGCCGCCAGCAGGGCGCAGATAAAGAAGAACAGCCTCAGAGAGGATAATGCTTTGAGCATGCTTTATTTTACAATTAAGCGGCCGGGTTATATTACCGGCCGCCCGGGTTTCAGGCCCTGATCATAATAAGGGCCATTTTAAATTTCTTAATGGCCTTGAGCGAATGCGGCTTACCGGCCGGCATTATAATGAATTCTCCGGCTTTTACTTTATGCGGTTTGCCCGCAATGCGGATTTCGGCTTCGCCGTCCAGGATCTCCACCATGGCGTCAAAGGGGGCGGTATGTTCGCTAAGGCCCTGGCCCTTGTCGAACGAGAAGATGGTTACCGTGCCGGTTTTCTTCTCCAGAATGGTGCGGCTTACCACGGCACCTTTATCGTAACCTACCAGATCCTTTGCTTTTAACGGCTTGCCTCTTAAGTCTTCTTTTATTACTTTGAGCAGTTTCATAATTTCCTTAGTATCCTATTTCGTCCGGGTTAGTCCCGGTCGGCGCGCCCCAGCCTGGGGCTGAAGCGCGCCTGCGCCGGTCTTCTGCTTATTTCGCCGCTTTCGCGCCGAGTATGGTTTCCAGGTCCTTCTCTGCCGTGGTTACCGGCATGATGTTGAACTTCTCCACCAGCACTTTCAGCACGGCGGGCGTAACAAAGGCCGGCAGGGTGGGGCCCAGCCGGATATTCTTTATGCCGAGGTGCAGGAGCGTCAGCAGAATGCAAACGGCCTTCTGCTCGTACCAGCTCAGGATCATGGAGAGGGGCAGTTCGTTCACGCCCACGCCGAAGGCCTTGGACAGCGCCACCGCCACCTGAATGGCCGAGTAGGCGTCGTTGCACTGGCCCATGTCGAGCAGGCGGGGAATACCGCCTATATCGCCGAATTCCTGCTTGTTAAAGCGGAACTTGCCGCAGGCCAGCGTAAGTATTACGGTGTCCTTCGGGGCTTTCTCGGCGAATTCGGTATAGTAGTTGCGGCCGGGCTTGGCGCCGTCGCAGCCGCCCACCAGGAAGAAGTGCTTTATCTGCCCGGCTTTCACCGCGTCTATCACTTTGCCGGCTACGCCCATAACGGTGTTATGGCCGAAACCTACCAGGATGGTCCTGGGGTCGCCATCCTCGGTAAAACCGGGGGCCGCCAGCGCGGCTTCCACGGCGGGGCCAAAGTTGCCGTTCGTAAGGTGAGTTACGCCCGGCCATTCCACCAGCCCGGTAGTAAAGATGCGGCCCTTGTAGCCGTCCAGGGGCTTCTGTATGCAGTTAGTAGTCATTACCACGGAGCCGGGGAAGGCGTTGAATTCCTTCTGCTGGTCCTGCCAGGCGCCGCCGTAGTTGCCGGCCAGGTGCTTGTACTTGTTCAGGCCCGGGTAGCCGTGGGCGGGCAGCATTTCGCCGTGGGTATATACATTAATACCCTTACCCTCGGTCTGCTTAAGGATGTTCTCCAGGTCTTTTAGGTCGTGGCCGGAGACCAGCAGCGCCTTACCCTTCAGGGGGTTAATGCGTACGGGAGTGGGTACCGGGTGGCCGTAAGTGCCGGTGTTAGCGGTATCCAGCAGTTCCATAACGCGGAGGTTCACCTCGCCGCATTTCATGTTGTAGCCCAGTAACTCATCCACGGTGGGATTCGGTTTTGTAAGGAAGTTCAGCGCGTCATGGATGAAGGCGTAAACCTTCTCGTCTTCCTGGCCAAGTACCAGCGCGTGGTCGGCGTAGGCCGCCATGCCCTTAAGGCCGGAGGTGAGCAGTTCCTGCAGGCCGGCCGCGTCATCGCCCAGGCTGTCTTTGCGGACCTGTATGCCTTTGCTGTCAGCCTCGGCCAGCAGGGCCGCATAATCGGCGGGGGCAGTCCAATCGGCCGGGCCGCCCAGCTTTTCTGAAACGCCTGCCAGGGCGCGGGCCTTTTCCTTTACGGCCTGGCCTTTCTGTATCAGCGCGGCCAGGTTTTTAGCGTCGAAATTAACATTGGTAACCGTGGTGAACAGCGCTTCGGTAACATACACGTCTATAGCGCGGTCGCGTTTGCCGGCCTGGGCCGCGCGGTACGCGTACATGCTTATGCCTTTGGCTTGCCAAAGCAGGAGGTCCTGCATTTTGGCTGTTTCAGGGTCTTTGCCGCAAACACCCTGCACGGTACAACCGGTGCCTTTTGCCGCCTGCTCGCATTGGTAACAAAACATCTTGTCGCTCATTGTATTCTCCTGTCTTGATTGAATTTAAAACTGCTTCCCTGATACCCTGGCCGTACTATACCTCTTTACTTCCTTTTAGAGAACTCCGAAATTTTTCTGTTAAGGATAGCTTCAAACCTCTTGTTCGTTTCAGCCAGGAAGCTGCCGAACATGCAGTCCCGGTGGCGGCAAACTTTAGCCTTCATCAGGCAGGTATGAAATTCGGGAGGGCCGTCTACGGCGGTAATAATGCCGCGCACCGTGGCTTTTCTGCCGGAGGGGGAAAGGGTAAAGCCGCCTTTGGGCCCGCGTACCGGAGCTACAAAGCCGGCCCTGGTGAGGGACTGCAGAACTTTTGAAAGATGGTCGTAAGAAACGCCCAGGTCTTTTGCAATCTCAGGCGTGGGACACAGACCTGGCCGTTGCGCCAGGTAGTCGGCGGTGTGCAGGGCTATCGCCGCGGCTTCTGAAATATTTATCATGCTTTGCATTTTTTTATTTAGCTCCGTACCAGACTACTAGTACCACAATACTAGTAAAGGTCTCGGCCTGTCAAGGCTTTTTTTTAGCGTTGCGGTGAAATGTTATAATACTGCCAATGTAAAGCGCTGTTGCCGACGAGCCCTTTATAAAATTCAGCCCCCGCTTCTCCGCCTGAACGCGCGGTTAACCTGTACGCCGCCATACTATGATAACCATCCGGAATATCCATAAGACTTTTTCCTCACAGACTCTTTTTGAGGGGGCCTCCCTGCAGATAAACGAGGGCGACCGCTTTGCGCTGGTGGGGCCCAACGGCTCCGGCAAATCCACCCTTTTTAAAATGATGCTGGGCGAGGAAGCGGTTGACGACGGCGAGATACAGTTCAAGAAGGGCATGGTGGTGGGCTACCTGCCGCAGGAGAACGCGCCAACCTCCGAGCGCTCCGTAGTAGCCGAGGCCCTGGATGGGGCAGAAGATCACGACGGGCGCATTGAGGCCGAGGCTAAGGCTATTCTGATGGGCCTGGGTTTCAAGGTGTCAGATTTTAACCGCAAAGTTAATACTCTTTCCGGCGGCTGGTCCATGCGCGTGGCCCTGGCCAAACTGCTGCTTAAGAAGCCGGACCTGCTGCTCCTGGACGAACCGACCAACCATCTGGACCTGGACTCGCTGCTGTGGCTGGAGGGTTACCTGGCCGGCTATAAGGGCGCTATCTTTATGATTTCGCACGACCGCGCCTTCGTCAACACGGTTTGCAGCGCTATAATCTCGGTACAGGATAAAACCCTGCGCGCGTACTACGGCGATTATGAAAAGTTCCTGGCCCAGCGCGAGGCGGAGAAAGAAAGGCTTTATTCGGCCTGGCGCCAGCAACGCGAAGAGATAGCCCATATGGAGGACTTCATCTCCCGCAACAGGACCCGCGCCACCACCGCCAGCCGTGCGCAGAGCATGCTCAAGCGCCTCGCCAAGCTGGAACGCATAGAAATACCGCCGGAAACCAGGACGGTTAAAATACATTTTCCGCAGCCCGCCCGCACCGGCACCAAAGTGCTGCAGCTGAAGAACGTAAGCAAAATTTACACGGTGCCGGACCGCGAGCCTCTCAGGGTTTATGAAAATTTCGACTTTGAACTGGAGCGCGGCCAAAAGATGGCCTTTGTGGGCCATAACGGCGCCGGCAAATCCACCCTGCTTAAAATGCTGGCCGGGGTAATAACGCCCGACTCCGGCGAGCGCAAACTGGGGCTGAACGTTAAGACCGGCTATTTCTCGCAGCACCGCGAGGGCATTCTGGACCCCAGAAAGACCGTGCTGCAGGAAGCCATGGACAACGGCCTGATGAACCCGGAGGTAATGGTGCGCACCGTGCTGGGCACTTTCCTGTTTCCCGGCGACAATGTGCACAAAAAAACCGCTGTGCTATCCGGCGGCGAAAAAAGCCGCCTGATGCTTGTGAAGCTGCTTGTGGACCCGCCCAACGTCATCCTGATGGATGAGCCCACCACCCACCTGGATATGGCCAGTGTGGACGCCCTGGTAGCCGCCCTTAAGGAATTCGAAGGTACTATCTGTTTTATCAGCCACGATATCTATTTCATAAACGCTCTGGCCAGCTCCGTAGTGCACATAGAACAGGGCAAAACAACCGTTTACCCGGGAAACTACGACTACTTCCGCTACCGCCAGGAGCAGCTGCGCAAGGAGGCCCCCGGCAGTAAAAATACCGAAGCTCCTTCGGCGGCGCAGCAGGACGGCGGCGCTAACCGGGAAGAACGCAAGCGCTCGGAAGCGGATTCCCGCAAAAAAAACCGCCGCGCGGAAACACTTATGAAAGAGATAGATTACTCCCGCAAAACCGTTGAAGCGCTGGCCGCAAAAATGTCCGCTCCCGAAATCTATTCCGACTACGCGCAGGTAAAAGAACTTGGCGACAAGATAAGCGCGTTGGAAGCCAAAATCGCCGTTAATACCGAAGAATTAAAGACGCTGGAATAAGCGTGGTTGGTAAGATGGGGGGAGTTTAAACAGGTGCGCCGGGCGCTCGCGCTGAACGCCAGGGGCCGGCGGCGCAGCTAAAAAAGTGAGCTGAAACGAAAACACCAATCCGCCGGGATTGGTGTTTTTTTATCTGGCGCGAACGGCGCTACGGCCAGAATAAGGAGGAAAGTCAATAAAAATAGGAAATGCGCTGTTGTTGCCCGCGCTTGATTACCATATGCTAAGAGGAGTTGATGGAAGAGTTGTTTTAGTCGTCAGTAAAAGCGGTTCTAACTTGGAGATAAAAATGAAATCTATTCCTTGAAAGAAACAGTTGTCCGTTGCGATCCTGGCCCTGGCC